>JBLIML010000141.1:0-10053 GCA_047638675.1 Planctomycetota bacterium
TTCTGTAGGGCCGCACTGGCGACCGCGGGTCCCTGAATGGATACCTCAAGACGCATAAGATTTACCATGGTAAACATGCATTGAAGTCCGCGATGTTCAGGCCCTATGCGATAAGCGACGGCCTCATCGAAATCCAATGCGCAGGTCGGCGAGGCCTTTAAGCCCATTTTTTTCTCCAGGCGACTGACAGAGACAGCGTTCAGCTTGCCGCTATCAAAATCTAGCTTGGGCACAATGAACAAACTGATCCCTTGAGTCCCTGCTGGGGAATCGGGTGTTCGTGCAAGAACCATATGAATGATCTGATGAGTGAGATCGTGATCACCATAGGAAATAAATATTTTATTTCCAGTGATTTGATAAGTTCCATCTTCCTGAGGAACGGCGCGCGTGCGCAGTCGTCCAACATCAGATCCCGCCTGCGGCTCAGTTATACAAATCGTTGCGCCCCATTCTCCTGATGCCAGCTTTGGCACAATCCTGTCCACCAACTCGGATTCTGCATGTTCAATAAGCAAGCACGCCGCCGCTCTTAGCATGATGGGCAGCATACTGAAAGAAAGACAGGCACCGTTGAGCATATCGGCAAAGGCCAACTGAACAGTGAGGGGAAGTTCCTGCCCACCATATTGTTCAGGTAAATCAAGGGCCGCCCAACCGCCTTCGGCAAAAAGTCGATAGGCCTCTTTAAAGCCGCTCGGCGTAAGCACTTTTCCGTCAATTAAGGTACTGCCCTGTTCATCACCTGACTTGTTAAGAGGTTCAATAACCTCAGTAGTAAATTTAGCACCTTCAGACAAGACTGCTCTTGCAAGCTCACTATCGACGTGAGCGAAAGCCGGAAGATCGAATAATTGCTGCCAGTCAATTACCTCATTCAGTAAAAACAGGCTTTCTTTTAAAGGTGGGCTGTAGTTATTCATCACACTTATCGACTTGTTCTCTCAGTCCCATTATATTCTCCTGGCAAATACAAACATATTGACCTATTTTTTTGTGAAACCATCAGCAATTTCATCTGCAAGAATTTTTGGAGAAATTTCTCCCGCCAATATTCTGGGAATAGCCTCGGCTAAGGCTTGTTTTCTTTCATCAGTCCAGAGAGCAGCAGATACCGTTTCATTGACAATGTCATAAACTCTGGCGCTTATACCAGCGATACGCTTTTCTGCCAGGCTGTCATTTTTATCCAGATACTGATGATGCTTCTCAATTTGCTTAAATAGCTCAACAGTCCCTTCGCCACTTATTGCTACGCTACGCACCAGACTCGGAGACCAATCTTCGTGCTGATGATAAGCCAATGCCGATTGCAAAATAGCCAGAACGTTGGCACTTCCCTGACGATCGGATTTATTCAAAACGTAAATGTCTGCAATTTCCATTAACCCAGCCTTAATCGCCTGCACCTGATCACCTGACTCAGGAACCAATACAACAATGCATGTATCCACAAATTTTTCGATTTTCAGTTCAATCTGCCCAATGCCGACACTCTCTATAAAAATATAGTCGAAGCCGGCTGCATCCAGCACATCTGCGGCATCACAGGCTTTCGCACTCAGACCACCGGTCATACCCCGTGTCGCCATACTGCGAATAAAGACCTCATCATCATTTTCGATTTCATCCATGCGCACTCTGTCGCCGAGAACCGCGCCATTTGTCAGCGGACTACTTGGATCCACAGCGACTATCGCCACACTGGCACCTTGTTGCCGTGCATATTTCGCCAGCTGTGTGGTGATAGTGGACTTGCCCGCGCCTGGAGGACCGGTGATTCCGACGCGATAGGCTCTACCGATATGCACATGAATGGCATTTGACAATGATGTGGCGCTATCGCCTCCCGCCTCTGCAATAGAAATAGCGCGTGCGATAGTGGGTCGGTCTTTCGCTAATATCTTATCGATAAAGACCTGATCGGGTACTGACGAATCTTTATTTGGATATGCCATAACCCGTGACCCACATCTCAGGATGAACTACTAAAGTCCGGGTTTTTCTTTTTCAACAAATCACGTAATTCGCGTTTCAGAATCTTGCCACTCGGATTCTTGGGCAAGTCCTTTATGAAATATAGCGCTCGCGGTTTTTTATAGCTCGCCAGACTCACCTTGCAATGTGCTATAAGTTCTTCTCCTGTTACTGTCATATTGGCTCTTTTAACAACAACTGCCGTTACAATTTCGCCCCACTCATTATCGGGCAAGGCAATAACAGCGGCTTCTGAAACTGAGGGATGTCGATACAAGATGCTTTCAATTTCTTTTGTATAGATATTAACACCACCGCTAATCACCATATCTTTCTTGCGGTCAACGACAAATAGATAACGTCCCTCATCCAGATAGCCCATGTCCCCGGTAAAAAACCAGCCCTCACGTATCACCTCTTTTGTAAGCTCTGGCATATTCCAGTAACCGGAAATCACAGAACGACTTTTGATTAGTATCTCACCTATTTCCCCCTGAGGCAGATCATTACCATTGTCATCAACAATGCGGATCTCTGCACCCACCGCTTCCCGGCCAGCCGAATTGAGTCGTTGCTGCACCAGTTCGCTGCCATCTAATACATGATCGGCTGCCACAAGAAACGTGGCTTCCAGCGTTTCGGTTAAACCGTAACCTTGCGTAAAGCCGCACTTCAGTTTATCTATCGCTCGTTCGAGGACAACAGCAGGCATAGGTCCGCCACCATAAAAAATAAGTCGCAGCCTGGATAAATCATAATGATCCAAACTCTCTTCATTGAGCACGGCATTGATCATGGTGGGGATGAGCAAGGAAACGCTAGCACCACTGTCTTGAATGCTCTGCAGCCAACGCTTTGGCTCAAACTTTGACAGGATAAGTTGAGTACAACCGAGCATCATGTAGGTCACTGCCATAAAAACAGCGCCCATATGGTAAATCGGTGTCGCGACAAGATTGATATCTTCGTCACAGCTCTTATCAGCTATCATCTGATTGTAGCCATTCATCTCCAGATTATAGTGAGATACCATGGCCCCCTTTGGCAGACCTGTGGTGCCACTGGTATAAAATATTGCCAGGGTGTCGTGCTCATTCACATCGGCGTGCACCGGAGCACTGTGGGAATTATCTATCAGCGATGAATATGAATCAGCTCCCGATAAATCGTGTTCCCCAATTACCCAGCGTCTTTTTAATGCAGGTAGTAGTGATTCCAGTTCACGCGCCTGCTCGATATATTCCTGTCCCAGAATAAGTAACTCTGGTTTTGCGTGTTGCAGAAGTTCGGAAATTTCATTGGCGGTAAGACGATAATTAACGGGAACGACGATAAGGCCCGAGCGGGCAGCAGCGAAATATATTTCCATATATTCGATGCAATTAGAGAGAAGAATAGCCGCTCTATCACCACGTCGGAGGCCATTTTCCAGAAATGCATTAGCGAGACGAGTTATGCGTTCATCAAACGCTTTCCATGTGTAGGAAATATTTCCTGCCACGATTGCGAGTTTATCTGGTCTGCGTAGCGCATTACGACTGACTATCTCATCTAGCGTCATCGATTCCAATCTCGCTTCATCTCACTCGTTGCCCGAAACTCTGTTCCCTTATCACTTCATTAAGCGTCTCTCGTCAGGATTGCTCGGTTAACCGTCTTGAGAATATCTTCAGTTAGCGTGCCAGGCTTAATCACTTCTGCAACGCCAAGGGCTTTCAATTCAATAACATCATCGTTGGGGATGACACCGCCACAAACAACGGGAATATCCAAATTCGCCTCGTGCAAGGCATCCAATAATTTTCGCATTTGTGCCATATGTTGCCCGGAGAGAAAACTGGCACCTATAACATCCACGTCTTCTTCTATCGCCGCCTTCACGACTTTTTCAGCAGAATTATGCAAGCCCAGATAAATGACCTCAAAACCAGCCTCGCGCAACTGCTGTGCGACCGTGACAATGCCGGTGTCATGACAATCCAGACCCATCTTGGCTAACAATATTCGTTTTCTATCGCTCACATCATGTACCTCATGATATTTCTCTTAGTTAATGATCGTCTTCAACAGAACCAGGATAAACTCGATATTGGAGTGAATCCGGTATGACATGATCAAAGCTCATTGAGTTTGCCACCCGGCAAGATACAGTCCTGTCGTTGACCACGAATGAAACTTCTGTATCAGGACATTGGCCGCGGCAAATTATTTTTACCTGAAAGACCAGTTTTGTGCCTCGCGCATAGCCTCATTTATTTCACCCATGGTGGCCTTGTTTTTCAGCGCATTCATTATCACCGGCACCATGTTTGTTTTATCTTTCCAGGCACTATCAATCTGGCTCATTGCATCGGTCCATTTTTGCGGGTCCCGTTCAGCACGGAATTTTTTTAAATACTCAGTACGCTTACCACCCCATTCATCCGCCTTTATCTTGTGAACATGCAGCGGAATTTCTTCTTCTGGCGGAATGGTAAAGCGATTCACCCCAACCAAAGGACGTCTGCCGTTATCGATATCCCGCTGATTTCGATAGCGAGCTGCGTTAATCTGCTCTTCTAACCAACCTTCCTTGATAACTTTAGCCATTCCGCCCATTTTATCGATTTCTTTTATTTTTTTATCTATGGCAACTTCAAGCTGGTTAGTCAGGCTTTCCACATAATAAGATCCAGCCAGGGGGTCTATTGTTTTTGTTACGCCGCTTTCATAAGCAACCACTTGTTGCGTCCGCAAAGCAATACGGGAGGATTCTTCTGTCGGTAAACCATGCCCTTCATCATAGGAACAAAGATGGACAGATTGCGCGCCACCAAAAACGGCAGCTAAAGCCTCTATCGAGGCTCGAACAATATTCACTTCTGGCTGTTGCGTAGTCAACGTGTTGCCTGCTGTTTGTACTGAAAAACGCAAGCGACAACAATTGGCTTCCGTTGCGCCAAATTCATTTTGCATAGTGCGCGCATAGAGACGACGCATCGCACGGAACTTGGCAATTTCTTCAAAAAAATCAATAGAACAGGATAGAAAAAATGACGCCTTCAGGGGGAACTTGTTTACATCCAAACCCCGTGCCTTTGCCATGCGATAAATATCGAAAGCATGACCGAGAGTGAAAGCACCATCCTCAATCGCATTCACTCCCGTTTCTCTCAGGTTATAACCATTGGTAACCATCCAGTTCAGACGCGGCATGTTATTGCTAATGAATTCGATATTATCGATACACAAACGTAAGGTGCCATCGAGGGGGAAGAACTGTGTGATGGTTTGTAGAGGTCCACCACTCATCTGGTAGAAAGGATCGTTTTGCTGAGTGCCGATCACTTGATCGAAGGCGATACCTTTCTTTTCTGCCACACAAGCCAGCATGGCCAGGGTAACTGATGAAACTGGCGGTCGGATGGACAAGGCATAGGAAACGGAATCTGGCCCAAAACCCTCATATAAGTCTTCCATGTCTTCCAGCGTACTAATGGCCACGCCGGTAACACCCACTTCACCGTCTGCAATAGGGTCATCGGAATCAAATCCATATGACGTTGGTAGATCGATGGTGATAACAAATCCATTTGCGCCTTTTTCAAACAGATATTTTATCCGTTCATTGCTTTCTTTCGGAGAACCAAAACCTACCTGAAATCGACGCGTCCATATCCGTTGGCGATACATGCCTGCGTAGGGTCCCCGGGTAAAGGGAAACTCGCCTGGTTTTCCCAAATCAGCATCCGGATCGAGATCGCTAATGTCATTAGCATCATAGAGCTCCTGAATCTCTATGCCCGAATTGGTTTCAAATACCTGCTCTTCGTAATCTCTTACTTTCTCTTTCGCAGTGTCAGCACTCGTTGTCATCCCAGGAGACTCTCTCTCAATTTTGATGTCGCCGCCTTATCAATCTCGTAAGTTTTAGCATCAATGACAACACCATAGTCCTTAGAGGCATGTTCAACTGAGACCAGTCCGTCAATAACATCATTGCGTACTTTTTCAACTGGACGATTCTTTGCCGGACCATAACCGCCGCCCCCACTTTCGTAAATTTCAAACACATCGTTGGTGTCGTAATCGTAGAAACTTTCTGCATCCACATCGATGACTTCTTCAGCTTTACGTAAGTAGAGTTGGTGCTGGGGAGCCGCGCTACCGCCTTCAAGACCGAAAGGCACCGTCTCAGGTCGATTACCTCCACCAAAATTCGCAACGGCGATACCATCGGCTTCCACTCTCCATCGATAGATCGTACCCATACCACCGCGCCATTCACCTGCACCAGCGCTATCAGGCCAATATTCGTATTGCAAAATCGTATAAGGATTGACGAGCTCATGTAATTCCGGATCAGGTGCACGCAATCCACCGGCACAAACCACTGTACCCAAATGATCCCAGCCATCAAGACCCCTGGAAGCCCCACCGCCGCCTTTACACATGAAATGAATATCACCGAAAGGTCGTCCCGTACGAGGGTTAAAACCCATCGTCGCCGGCGCGCACCAACGTGCCCAACAGGCGTCTACTTTCTCCGGAACCGTTTGTGCAAGGGCTAACCAGACCGATTCAATAATTGCCTGCGCAGCCCCGATAGTGCAACCCGTTACCGGTGCAGGTTCCCTTGCATTCACTATAGTGCCTTCAGGTGCAATGACATGTAGTGCACGAAGCGCACCCTCGTTAAATCGCACCTCCGAGCCAATGGACATGAACAGTGCTAAAAACGCTGAAGAGGCCGTATTGGGCATGGTGCTATTGTTATAACCCTTGGCCTGAGGATCACTTCCTGTGAAATCGAATGTAATATCATCATCGACCACCTTCAGTGTGACCTTCACCTTGATCATATGATCCTTATCGATGCCGTCATGATCAATTAAGCGTTCAGCTTCAAATTCACCATTGGGAACTTCCGCAATAACGCCGCGCATTTGGCGTTCAGAGGCATCAAAAATCTGATCAATAGCGGCATTCACCATATCAGGCCCGTATTTTTCAAGCAGGGCATGCAAACTTCGTTCACCTTTAGTACAGGCACCCACTTCGCAATGTAAATCGCCTTCAACCAGGAATGGCAAATGCACGTTTAGTAAAATCGTATCGAGCAGACCCTTATTTAGCTTCCCTGCCATATAAAGTTTGGACGGTGGAATGCGTATGCATTCTTCCCATACACTTCTGGCACCGGGGTTATAACCTGCAACGCCACCTCCACCAACATCGGCATGATGGCCTTTGCAAACAGACCAGAATCGAATCTCTCCCTGAAAAAATACAGGCTTGGCAATGGTAATATCCGGTGGATGATTATTCCCATGATAGGGATCGTTGAGAATAAAAATATCGCCTTCTTCAATATCCCCCTCGAATTTACCGGCGATACTCTTCACCGCATAAGGCAGAGCCCCCATAAGCACCGGAATATAAGCTGTCTGCGCTACCAGTCTTAATTGCTGATCGAAAACACCGGTGACAAAATCTCGCGCTTCGGAAAATATAGGTGAACGCGATGTTCTGAGCATGGTTTGACCGATCTCCTTGCTAATCGCATCGAGTCTATTACCAATGACAGAAACCTTTATCGGGTCTATGCTTGCCTCTCTAACTTTAGTATCCATAATCGAATCTCCGCCTACTGTAATGATTTACATAGTGCATCTACGTCTTCATCTACTGGAAACATCAGGTAATTATTAAACTCGTCACATTTAAGCGCAAAGTCAGGTGGTACAACAATGGTGGTCGTCGGTTGCACAACGATGGCAGGGCCACTTAGCTGCATACCATTTTCAAGTTTCAGACCGTCGTACACAGGTGTTTCCAGAAAATCATCCTCGAAATAGGCCAGCCGTTGTCCAATTTTTGCACTTGCAAGATCTTTGTCTGTTTTGGCGTAGGTTTCCTGATTGGGCTTCTCGGTTCTACCGCTGCCACTGACTCTCAGATTGATCAATTCCAACACCGCGCCCTGCATCGAGTAACCGTATAGCGCATCATGGCGATCATGAAAAGCCTGGCACATGATCTCCAGAGCGGCTTTATCCAGTTTCCCGGACTCTGGCGCCACAACTTCGACTTCATTAAATTGCCCTACGTAACGTAAATCTGCCGAATAGTGTATTTTCAAATCTGCATCCTTAACACTTTCCGACTTTAAGGTATCCACTGCCGACTCAGCCATTTGTCCGAAAAGTGTGTTTACTTCATCAAAATTAATTTGGTCGATGTCATTGGCATAAGTACGCACATAATCGTGTTTCAGATCGGAAATAAGCATGCCCGCCGCACAAAATACCGACGATTCTCGTGGTATGAGAATCAGAGGGATCTCAAGTTCACGTGCAATGGCGGCCGCGTGAATTGGTCCTGCCCCACCGGCCACGACTAGCACAAACTCTCTTGGATCATAACCACGCTCTACTGATACTACACCGAGGGCTGCAGCCATACTGTTGTTTACCAGTTGATAAATGCCATCAGCCGCTGTGACCAAATCCATGTTCAATACTTTTGCAACATTGTCACTGACGGCTTTGCGTGCCGCCTCTCCATCAAAACTTATTTCCCCTTCTTCGAAAAAAACAGGATCAAGATAGCCTAATACAAATTGGGCATCGGTAACGGTAGCCTGTGTGCCACCTCGACCGTAACAGGCAGGTCCGGGTTCTGCCCCCGCACTTTTAGGGCCAACGGCAAGTAATCCACCGCCATCCACCCAGGCTATTGAGCCTCCTCCTGCTCCCACCGTATGAATATCCAGGATCGGCGAGGCAATTCTATGCTCGCCTATCTGGCCTTCGGTAGTGACGGTTGGCGTTGCATCTTTCACCAATGCCACATCGAATGAGGTACCGCCCATGTCAACTGTGATGACATTTTTAAAATTGTGAGTACTGCCGTAGAAGACACCGGCCATTGGCGCTCCGGCCGGACCTGATAACAAGGTATTGGAAGCAAAGCGCTGTGCTACCTGCGGAGACATGACGCCACCGTTGGATTGCATAATCAAGAGCTTACCTTTAAATTCCTGACTGGCCAGTTCTTCCTGGAGTCGGCTGAGGTAGCGAGTGAGCACAGGCCCGACATAAGCATTTAGGGCGGTTGTGCTGTTACGCTCATAGACACGAATCTGAGGTAATACATCGACGGATAATGAGATGTAGACGCCGGGTAGTGCTTCCTCAAGGATTTCTCGCACTCGTAGTTCATGCACCGGGTTGCGAAAGGACCAGAGGAAGGAGACCGCGACGGCCTCGACCTGGTGTTCTTTAAAGTAAGTTGCTGCCGCACGCACATCGTCTTCGTTCAATGCGCTTAGAATTTTACCACCTACATCAATGCGTTCTTCTACGGTCTGAATAAGATGTCGAGGAACAAGCGGTGGCGGTTGGGCGTATTTTTCAAATTGACGTTCTTTCAATCCTCGACGCATATTGAGCACATCACGAAAACCTCTGGTGGTGATAAATCCGGTGATGGCACCCTCACCCGTCAAAGTAGCGTTGGTGGTGATAGTGGTACCATGAACAATGGTTTCCACCTCTCCAAGAAAAGCCGTTACGCTAACTCCCCTTGAGGACGCGGCTTTTTCCAGACCACGAAAGAAACCAATTGAGGGATCCTGAGGCGTTGTTGATGTTTTATAAATTTCTGCATTCCCATTATCATCGGACACCAGGAAATCAGTGAAAGTACCGCCTACATCAACGCCAATGCGATAAGCCATTTAACTCTCCATCTTTGATGCTTTTAGCATAATATATTAGAATTGTTACCGACAATTATGTATAGTTTCAATAGAAATTCAATAGAAATTTAAATTAAGCGGTATGCTCTTGATAATAATGCACTTTTGGAGCGATATATGAGTAAACGTATAAAAGTTATCTTTCCAGTACCCATGAGTGAACATACAAGGGAGCTCATTGAAACTCAGATACCCGCAGATTTTATAGGATCTAACTTCGACGTTGAATTTGTTGGCTCGAAACGCTTAATGACCCTGGCCAACAGTTATTACGATATGTTCATTCTGGAGGGTATTGTTATTGAAGCTGGCCTTAAAGCAGAAGAAGAAGGTTT
>JBLIML010000142.1:0-10036 GCA_047638675.1 Planctomycetota bacterium
AGATACAGGGACCACTCAAAGAAGATATTTGCTATGCCACTCAAAACCGCCAAGACGCGGTAAAGCAGCTAGTTGAAACCTGCGATTTGATTTTAATTGTTGGATCGAAGAATAGCTCAAACTCAAATCGTTTATGTGAAATAGCCAAGAACAATAACTTGGAAGGCCATCTAATTGATAGCGCAGATGACATTCAGCTTGGTTGGCTTGAAAACAAAAAACATATTGGATTAAGTGCGGGTGCTTCTGCCCCAGAGCTGTTGGTTCAAAATGTGATTGGATTTTTAAAAGAACAAGGTGTTACGTCGGTATCCTCTTTAGGGTTTAGCGAAGATGTCGTCTTTTCTTTACCCAAAGCATTGCGTTAAAACGGGTCTTAGATCGCTCATTAAAACGACTTGATTTCGACTAGTTCTGACTCATTGAGACATTCACGGGCAAGCAGCTTATGTCTGATACACCAGTTCGAATTGAGTAATTCAATGACTTGACCGCTCAAGTCGCGTATCTGACTTTCCTTCTCTGGCGCTTGATCTATTTCACTTTGTGCCCAGCCGTTAAAACGCTCAATCCAGTTGTCGAGGGGATAGCAAACCAGCCCAGCCCAGCCCTGTAACAGTATGATAGAGCCGCGCCTGTTCTGTATCCATAAAATATTGGTAAATAGCGTGGACGAATTTTCGCCTCTGGTGCTCTGATTCACCGCCAGCATCGATCCAGGACTCAAACGCCTGGTCTATCTGTTTGGCGGTCGCTACATACGCCTTCATTGCTGACCTCAGTATTTTAATAATAGCCTATCTAACGCATAAAATGATGGGCCTCAAGCGTCAGTACTTTGCTGTAAATGAACTTACTCTGGAAATCAGCATGCCCAAGCCAGAACATACCACGCGACATTAGCGCTGGCTAAACAAAAGGGCATTATCGTCAATACCATCCAGAGTGGCCAAAATAGTTTAGTAACATCCATCTGGCAAAGCATTGCTGCCTTAGGTAATGGCGACTACTTTCGATAAGAAACTATCAGAGCTTTCAGCAAGTCTTGAAAACACACGATTGTACTTTGGTAACGAATCAGATAAAAAATTCAAAAGTTTAAACTAGATGCAGGCAATAAATTACATGAGGAATTGACTGACGCTTCATTGGCAAGAAGAGCTACCTATAATGCAACGGTGAGTGATAAATCAAACTTCCTCGGCGATGGTGAATTAGTCGAGGCAGTGACTAGCGGTTATCAACAAGCAGGCTAAAAAGCGTGATGAAATCAAACAGAAAATTGAAAAATTATCATAATCACGCAATTAAAATATTTGAAACATTTATAAATTGATATTGGTTATGTTGCTGGCTGCCAGTTTTCTTGGCTGTATACACACATCCAGTCGTATACTATTTTTACTAAGAGCGGCTCAGTATTGTCAATTAAGACACGGCTTAGTGAAGTGGAAAGCATTTCTATTCTGCTATCATCGAATCGTTTCTTTTCATTGTCTGCGATAATTTCTAATAGATTTAATCTGTTATTCGGACCTTCTTAGATAATCCTATTGCTCTGCCCCCATTGGTTCCAAGCGAATACCGGAACGTAGATTTTTATAGGATAACTTTGCCAACTCACAGGGGTTTACGCCTGGTGCAGCAACGACTAACGTTTGTGCCGCTATTGGGTCGAAGTCGGCACGGAAATGGACACTGCTTTTTACGACGAGAATTTTTTGTTCTGTGGGTTCGACACCAAGATGCCGAAAGATTGCGAGGTCGAGACATTGCATTCGTTCGCTTCCGACGATAACCCGCACGTCACTGTTGTCGTCAACCACACGAAGTAAAGCCATTGGGCCTAGTTCTGCAGGTGATCCTTTGTACATATCCCCTGTAAACTGAAAGTTTCCATCGGCCAAAGCGTCGACTTTGAAACGTGAGTTGATCGGCAATACGCCTGCTAGACCACTCTTTGCGCCCAATGATGCTTGAAACTCATTGCCCGCCCCAGTTTGATGTGCGAGCCTGGCGACTTCTGGATCATGCATGAGTGCTAGCACTGCTGACTGCGCATGATTTCGAATGAGTGCTTCGAGCAAGCCTGTCGTGTCTGATGTTGCTCCAGCCCCAGAATTATCTTGAGCATCCGCTAATACGACCGGTTTGTTTACTGTGTTCTTCATTGCCCGTTGTACAGCTTGATCAGGTGTTAACAGATTGATATCAAACAGTGATTCAGCTTCGGTAACCTGGGCCAATAAGTCATCCAGGATTGAGTCGACCTCGGCCTGCTTGCTACCATAGGCTAAAATAGTTGCACCACACTCGAGTATGTCAGCGGGCGGAAAACCACAGGCAAATTCGGCATATAAACGGCTCGTGGTATTTTGTTCTACCTGGCTAACTGCCTGATAAATAGATCGGCAGGGTTCAAGGTCAGTACACTGAGCTGTGAGCGGAAACAGGAATGGAACTTTGCGCATACCGCCAACCAGCTTTTCGCCTTTTAATGCGGCATCCATGAGTTGATAAGCGCGTGCACCTGTCTCTGCCATGTCTAGATGAGGGTAGGTTCGAAACATAGTTATAGCTGTCGCATGCGCTACCATCTCTTCAGTCACATTTGCATGCAGGTCAAGACTAACCATGACCGGCATATCAGAGCCGACAATGGCTCTCACACGTCGCAATAATTCACCTTCACCATCTTCTAAATGTTCGGTAACCATTGCACCGTGTAAATCGAGGTAGACACCATCCAGCAGATTGACCGATTGTAAGGATGAACAAAACTTATCTGCAATCGCCTCAAATGCCGGTTCTGTAACATAACTGGCTGGCGCAGCCGAACACCAGAGTATGGGATGTAAGTCATTCTTATTTTTCTGAGCTGCCTCGATGAAGCCGGAAATGGGGATATTTAAATCACTCATCACCTCAAACAGTGCAGTCCCTTCGGTTAGCGCTGGCCAGCCATCGTTTTTTGAAATTCAGACAGGGCCGTTTTATTAGGCGCGAAGGTATTGGTTTCGTGCTGAAAACCGCCTACTACGATATGAAATGGCTTTGTCATCGTTAGTTATCGACTTGCAAAATAAGACTATCGAGGCTAAAAGCTTTAGCTGACGGTTTCAATTTCGCAGTTGTGACCAAACTGACGCAGTCGCCAATGATATAGCCAACTATTGACGCCAGTTTTTGGAACGCGCGACTGCTTCCGAAAAACGTTCGCTATGATGACTCATATCGATAGTCGGCTGATATCGCAACACTGGTGCATCATTCAGCCCTAGATCTATCGACTCGGCGCCAGCAAGCTGAGCAGTACCGATAGCCGTTAGTTCAGCCATCGGCTTAACCAGAACCTGACGCCCGAGCACATTGGCGAGAAACTGGCAAAAATACGGATTTACCGAAACGCCACCATCGATCGAAATCTGGTCGCCTATGGCTACGAATTCACTCATCGCTCTAATGACTTCCGCCGCGCGCAGCGCGACGCCTTCCAGCACTGCCTGCATCAAATCGAGGGCATCGGTTTCCAGCGACAGTCCCAGCCAGATTCCAGCCGCAGTCCGGTCCCAATGCGGACAGGCCAGCCCTGACAGAGCCGGCACAAATACCAGGTCTCGCTCGATGGCACTGGCACGGTCGAATTGATTAATTTCGGCATATTCCTTAAACAAACCCAGTTTACGCCCCCAATCGATAGCTGAGCCGGCACAGTAGACGCCACCGTCAAGCGCGTACATCGGCACACTCGACTCCATTTGCCAGGCGACAGTCGGCAGCAGTCCCTGTTCGGGTGAGCGCAGCGCCTGGTTGCCGGTTAACACCAGCGCAAAAGCTCCGGTACCAAAGGTAATTTTGGCATCACCCAGTTCACGGCAACCATGTCCATACAACGAAGCCTGCTGATCCACCACACTAGCCCTGACCGGAATATGGCGTCCCTGGCTGACGATGGACCCCAGATATCCACTGGTCGGAACAATTTCAGGTAAACATTCGAGCGGAACGCCAAACATATCGCAAAGTTGCTGGTCCCATTGCCCGCTTTCTAAATCCATTAACGAAGTTCTTGAAGCGGTGGTGATATCGGTAACAAAACGATTGGCGAGTCGATCGAGAAAGAATGCATCGGTAGTACCCATTCTTAGCATTCCCTGCGCCAACAGAACCTTTGCCTCGCTAACATTCTGTAAAATCCACGCCAGTTTGCTCGCAGAAAAATACGAATCGAGCGGCAAGCCGGATATTTCCAAAACACGCGCTTCGTGCCCATCACGTTTGAGCTGTTCTATCACGGCATGGGTTCGATTGTCCTGCCAGACGATGACCGGGCTCAGGGCTCGTTTGCTCTGTGCATGCCAGGCCAGACAGCTTTCGCCCTGATTATCGACGCCGAGCGCATCTACGCCGGGGCTGGCTTCGATGCAGGCTTTGATGTTGGTTATCAACTCTTCGGGATCCTGCTCGACCCAACCGGGATTCGGATAATACTGTTGATGTTTAAGCACACAGGTGATTTCAACCTGCCCCCTGGAATCGACACGCAATGCCCGGGTGCTTGTAGTTCCCTGATCGATGGCAAGAACATTCATGAAGTTAGCTCCGGCATGGCATGAATACGAGAAACAATGATGAGCACGATTTTAACCAGGCAAACCAGGGTAGCGCCAGTAACATACATTGCCAGTCCTGTTGCTGGATATTTACACGCTAGTGTATCGGGTCAGGGTCCGTTCGGCATGAGTCATACGCCAGGACAGCATTTTCTGTGCGTATTCAGCGATAACCCCCGCATAGGCAGCATCATTAGCCAGATTATTTTTTTCGCCCGGATCGCTGGCTATGTCATACAACAGCGGCGGTAGGGCTGCAAAGTGAACATACTTGTATTGACGGTCGCGAATCACGCTGTAGTAACACTGATCCGCAGCAATACCCATCTCCTGTTGCGGCAATTGAGTGCCAATGTTACGAAAGTCCATTTCCCAGTGCACCTGCTGGCGCCAGTTTTCAGGCACCTTACCTTCGAGAAACGGGCGCAGCGAATGGCCATCACATTGCAGTGGAATTTCATGACCAAGCAGGTCGAGAATAGTGGGCATTAAGTCGACGTTCTCGGTGAATCGATCGTATACAAGCCCACGTTGACTATCCGTCGAGGCGCCTGGTTTACGGATGATCAACGGAATGCGCGCGCTCTGATCAAAACAGGATTCCTTACCCAGCATCCAGTGATCCCAGAGCTGCTCGCCATGGTCGCTGGTAAATATAATCAAGGTATTCTCGTAACTGCCATCGGCCTTCATCTGCGCAATCAGGCGTCCGAGCTGGTGGTCAACTTCGCTCATTAGGCCGTAATAGGTCGCTCGCAACTGCCGCATTTCGCTCTCTTCAGGCTGGTGTGAAGCCGGATTGTTCGATTCCAGAGAGAAATGATGTCGTAACAAAAATGCAGTATAGGGATGTTCGGCGGCTTCCGCGGATATCGATTCGGCATGAACAAAATCTTCAATATCATCGGGATGGTACATGCTGTTATAGGGTTCGGGAGCAATAAAGGGTGGATGCGGACGTAGCAGGCTGAGATGCAAAAACCAGGGTTTCACATCGGCATCACGAATGACATCCATGGCCCGATTAACCTCGAACGCAGTGTCGCTGTCTTCTTTGCGATATATCGGTGGCGCAAAGGTCTTGCCGCGTATCTTCGCGCGAGGATAGTTATTAACCGGCTCATAAATATCTTCTTCGTTATCCGGCACCGCATAACCCTTTTTAGCCAGATCGCGCCACCAGGGTTTCTTACCGTCCGGATACACCTGGGTAAAACCGGGTAACACATTGCAATAACGACTCCCGGCCGGATCCTGCGCACTCATCAGGCGCGGATCCAGGGTGGTATCCGTGTATCCGATCAGACTCGGGTCGTACCCTATCTTACGGGTCTCAAGCGCAACATTAGTAAAGCGTGCATCCAGTGGAGAACCATTGCGAATCGACCGATGATTCATCAAATACATACCAGTCAACAAAGAGGCGCGTGCCGGCCCGCAGGGCATGCATTGAGTGAAGTGACTGGTAAACAAAGTGCCATCAGCTGCCAGTGCGTCAAGATTCGGCGTCTTGACTACGGGATGACCCAGAGTCGACAGTGCGGAATGACGCCATTGGTCGGCCGTGATCAGCAGAATATTGGGAGAGTTTTTCATAATCCGGGGCTCCTGCCCGAGTTGAGCCCTGCCATCAGGGCAGGTAGTTCGATAGACCGGCTAGTCCTGGACACCATGTTCGAGCGCACCCTTGAGATTTAGTTTTTCACTGTGATGACAGGCCACCTGGTGCCCTTCGAGAACCACACGCAGAGTCGGTATTTCGACACTGCAAATGTCGGACGCATACTGGCAACGGTTATGAAACCGGCAGCCATCGGGTGGATTAGATGGGCTCGGCCTTTCACCAGTGAGAAAAACCGGTTGCATCACCTGCGCCGGATCAGCATCGGGAATCGCTGACATCAGGGCTTCGGTGTAAGGGTGCTGCGGCGAGTAATACAATTTTTCAGTGGGCGCGATTTCAACCACCTGCCCCAGATACATGACGGCGACCGAATCGCAGGCATAGGCGACCGCGGCAAGATCATGCGCGATAAATAAATAAGTCAGCTTGAGTTCAATTTGTAAATCTTTAAGCAGGTTGAGAATTTGTGCCTGAATCGAGACATCGAGCGCAGATACGGCTTCATCGCAAACAATAAACTCTGGATGCAAGATTAAGGCACGGGCTATCGCGATACGCTGCCTTTGGCCACCGCTGAAGGCGTGCGGGAAACGACTGAGGTGATCAGTATTAAGACCACAGAGCTTTGCCATATCGATCACCTGACGATCCAGATCTGCCCCTTTGGCCAGCTTGTTGGCGAGTAACGGCTCGCTGATGATATCGCGTACCGTCATGCGCGGGTTGAGTGAGGCATAGGGATCCTGGAAAATCATTTGCATGTTACGCCAGATATTCCGCAGCCCACTGCGATCGAGCGCCATGATATCAATGCTATTGCCGTCTTGCTCGTAGACAATTTCACCGCTGGTTGGGTTTAGCGCTCGTAATATGGCGCGCCCCAGGGTCGTCTTGCCCGATCCGCTCTCCCCCACCAGACCCAGTGTTTCTCCCCGTTCTATATCGAAACTCACGCCGTCCACGGCCTTGACATAACCCGCCGGCCGGCCGAAGAAACCCTGTTTGCCAATGGGAAAATGTACCTTTACATCACTCACTCTCATTAGACGACTCATGATGCAGGCTCCTCATCGACTGATTCATGCAGGAAACAATGCACTTCGTGCTGGGGTGAGATCAGGCTTTTGTGTGGTATATGGGTATCACAGCGGTTGGCGATGAAGGCGTCGCAACGGGGATGAAAAGCACAGCCGGTCGGGCGTTCGAACAGGCTTGGCACTGAGCCTCGAATAGACGTCAACTTGCGTCGATTACTCAGTTTCCCCAGCCTCGGAATGGCACTTAACAGGCTGACTGTGTAAGGGTGCTGTGGTGATTTGAAAATTTCCATGACCGGACCCTTCTCGACGATTTTGCCCATATACATGATGGCAACCTCGTCGGCTATCTGGGCGACAACTCCGAGATCATGGGTGATGAAAATCATCGACATGCCAAATTCATCTTTGAGATTACGCATAATTTCAAGAATTTGGGCCTGTATGGTGACATCGAGTGCTGTGGTCGGTTCATCGGCAATGAGAACGGAAGGATTGCAGGCCAGCGCCTTGGCAATCATTGCGCGTTGACGCATACCGCCAGAGAAGGAATGCGGGTACTGGTCCACGGCCCTTTCAGGATCAGGAATACCAACCTTGCCGAGCAGTTCGATGACGCGCGCGCGGGTGTCAGCTTTAGATAACTTCATGTGCAGTTCTATCACTTCACCTATCTGATCACCGATTTTATGAATCGGCGAAAACGAGCTCATCGGTTCCTGAAAAATCATCGACATTTGATTGCCGCGAATAGTCCGGATTTCTTTACCATCCTTAGCAAGAGAAACAATATCAACGGCTGCTTGATCTTCGTCGGGGCGAAAGTTAATTTCTCCACAACTAATACGCAGTTCTCGCGACAACAGGCGCAACAGTGACTGAGAGGTGATGCTTTTACCGCAACCTGATTCACCCACCAGGGCCAGAACCTTTCCGGTCGGCAATTCAAAATCAAGTCCCTGCACAACGGGAATGTCATCACCGTCGAAATCGAGGGTTATATGCAGATCACGTACTTCGAGTAATACACCGCTTTTCATAATTCAGCCTATTTAGAGTAAGGGTCAGCAGCATCACGCATACCGTCCCCGACGAAATTAAAGGCCAGGACGGCAATTACGATAAAGAGTCCGGGAATGAGCAGCCAGGGCATATGTGAAATAGAACGAACATTTTGCGCCGCAAATAACAGCACGCCCCAACTTTCTGCTGGTTCTCGCAGACCGAGGCCGAGAAAGCTGAGTGACGTTTCGGCGAGCAGAATCTCGGGGAATGCGATAGTAACGTCGACGATCATATAGCTCATAAAAGAGGGCAAAAGGTGGCGCATAATAATTCTCATATCGGTACAGCCCGACAGACGTGCCGCTACGGTAAAATCCTCCTCACGCAAAGCGAGCAGTTTGCTGCGAACGGTTCGCGCCAGGTGAGTCCAGCCAACCATGGCAAGAATTACGGTAATGGCGAGATAAACCTGCAGGGAACTCCATTCCCTTGGCAGGGATGCACTTAAGGCAAGCCACAGTGGCAGGGTCGGAATTGAGCGAATGAATTCAATCAGGCGCATGATCAGGTTATCCACCAGACCGCCAAAGTAACCGGCGATTCCACCGATTACCGCCCCCAGAATAAAGGCAAAGGTGACTCCGACGAGACCCACCGATAGCGAAATTCGGGTTGCATACAGAGTCCGTGTAAAAACGTCACGCCCTAGTGAATCCGTGCCGAAAAGATGAACGAAACCGTCTTTTACGCCAAACAGGTGTACTTTGGTTTTAAATAGTCCCCAGAATTTGTACTCGCTGCCCGATATAAAAAATTCAATCGGCCATCGTTCTGTTTCATCGACAATTGCCAGTTTGCGCAGGGTTACCGGATCACGGGTGGTAGAACGGGCATAGACGAAGGGGCGCAGATGAAAGTCCCAGTCCGCATCGAAGAAATGAATGCCCATCGGACCACTCGCCAGATAGCTGTTATTGCGCCCGCTGGGAACTTCGGGGCTGAGGAATTCTGCAAAAATCGCCGAAAATACCAACAGCGACAACATCACGATACCCACCAGTGCCATCTGGTGTTTTTTAAATTTCCACCACATTAACTGCCACTGGGTGGCCATTTCGGGACGGCGATTTCGCTTTTTTGGCTTAGTCAAAACTGGTACGGGAGTCGTCATATCAGGAAGCTCCATCCATGCGGATGCGCGGGTCGACCAGGATTAGCAAGAGATCTGAAATGAATGTTCCGATGATGGTGAAGGCACAAAAAATGAGAACCATGCCGCCGGCCAGATACATATCCTGGTTTAGCAGGGCGTGCAAAAATAACGGTCCCGTATCTGGCAGTGACATTACTACGCCGACAATCGGTGCGCCGGATATGACATAGGTTAGTCGCCAGCCAAGTGTCGCAACAATCGGATTAAGCGCCATACGAACTGGATATTTAAGTAGCAAACGCATGGGGGAAAGACCGCCGGCGCGGGCGGCCATGACATACATTTTATCGAGTTCGTCGAGGGTTGAAGCGCGCACGGTACGGATTAGATAAGCGGTGCCGGAAGTGCCCAGAACAATGACAGGTACCCACAAGTGTTCAATCAGATTGACGACTCGGCCCCAGCTCCAGGGTGCATCCTGGTATTCAGGTGAAAACAACCCACCAACGCTTTGGCCAAACCACTTTTGCCCCAGATACATGAGTATTAGTGCGAGCAGAAAATTAGGTGTCGCCAGGCCGATGTAGCCTAGCGTTGAAAATAT
>JBLIML010000143.1:0-9976 GCA_047638675.1 Planctomycetota bacterium
TATAGCGTCGTTGATCAATTTGCCTGTTTTCCTCTTCCGCGGCAGAGCCTTTCATCATCAGGATTCGCCCTTCATTCTCGAGCAGGGCATCCGTCGAGCGGCAAAACTCGGAAGCCGACATCAAGGCCCGGCAGATTATCGTGGAAAACCCATGTTCCGCTTGATAGTCATCTACGCGCATTCGAACGACTTCCACGTTATTTGGGCCAAGTTCCAGCACAGCTTGATTTAAGAAGCGGACTTTCTTCTCACTACTGTCCAATAAGACCCAGTGGATGTCTGGCCTCGCCAGAGCGAGGATAAAGCCCGGT
The DNA here is from genome assembly GCA_047638675.1 of Planctomycetota bacterium. GTDB lineage: Bacteria > Pseudomonadota > Gammaproteobacteria > Eutrophobiales > Eutrophobiaceae > WLWS01. The sequence continues at coordinate 312 of JBLIML010000143.1, forward strand.
AAACCAGCTCCGCTACCAACGTCCAGACCTGAATTGCCATTCATATAAGGCAGTACGGACAAAGCATCCAGCACATGGTGAGATAACATCTTTTCCGCTTGCTTGATGCCGCTAAGGTTATAGGTCTTATTCCACTTCAGCAATAATTCGATGTAGGCAAGATAAGCATCACAAGGATGAGTGAGAGCATTCTCCCCAAGCGTCTGCAATCCTGCTTGCAGCTGGCTTGATAAGGAGTAAGCCTGCGAATTAGGCACTTTGTTGAAGTTGGTAAGTCCGCTTCTTTAGATGTATGCGCAGAATGGATATCGCCGCTGGCGTAATACCGGGTAAACGTGAGGCCTGTCCCAGAGTCGTTGGCCGCTGTGCCGATAGTTTTTGCCTGACTTCTGCTGACAAACCATGCACTTCAATGTAATCAATGTCCTCAGGTAAACGCGTGTCTTCATCGCGAACATTACGCGCTATTTCTTCTTCCTGCCGTTCGATGTAGCCGTGGTACTTGGCCTGCACCTCCACTTGAAAGGCAACATCCGCACTAACCTTGTGATCCTCGACGGCTTTCAAACTCATCAATGCTGCATGACTTATTTCCGGTCGTCGCAACAACTGCATTAAACTGTATTCTCGCGCCAGGGGCTCGCCAAAAACCCGAATCACCTCTTCTTCCGCGACTCGCTCAGGTGTGAGCCAGGTCTTCTCCATGCGCGTTTGTTCCCTGACCAGCGCTTCTCTCTTCTCTGAAAACACCCGCCAACGATTATCATCAATCAAACCCAGTTCATGGCCAATTTCTGTCAATCGCAGATCGGCATTATCTTCACGCAGTATCAAACGATACTCAGCGCGACTGGTAAACATACGATAAGGCTCGATGGTACCGCGAGTGATGAGGTCATCAATAAGCACGCCCATATAAGCTTGATCACGGCGCGGGCTCCAGGTTTCTTTATCCTGAACCAGACGTGCAGCATTGAGACCGGCAATCAAGCCTTGCGCGGCGGCTTCTTCATAACCGGTGGTGCCGTTGATTTGTCCTGCAAAAAACAAACCCTTGATAAATTTTGTTTCCAACCAGGGTTTCAGATCACGGGGATCAAAGAAATCATATTCGATAGCGTAGCCAGGTCGAACGATGTGGGCATTCTCAAATCCCTTGATGGATCGCACCAGGTCATATTGCACATCAAAGGGCAGACTGGTGGAGATACCGTTAGGATAAACTTCGTTGGTCGTCAGGCCTTCCGGCTCTATAAAGATCTGGTGTGATACTTTATCCGCAAAGCGTACCACCTTGTCTTCTACCGAGGGACAGTAGCGCGGACCAACACTTTCAATATTGCCGTTGTACATGGGAGAACGATGCAGACCAGCACGAATGATCTCATGGGTTCGCTCGTTAGTATGGGTCATGTGACAGGGGATCTGCTCAGGATGATCTTCAGCCTTACCCAGATAAGAAAACACGGGTACTGGAATATCACCGGGCTGTTGTTGCAATTGAGAGTAGTCAATCGTCTTACCGTCAATACGTGGTGGCGTACCGGTCTTTAATCTATCAACGCGAAATGGTAACTCCCGGAGACGCTGTGCCAGCGCATTCGATGGTGGATCACCGGCTCTTCCACCCTGGAAATTTGAGTCGCCAATATGAATTTTTCCGCCGAGAAAGGTGCCAACGGTCAGCACCACACAAGGCGCATGGAATTTGAGTCCCATCTGTGTGACAACGCCAGTAACGCTATCACCTTCTACAATCAGATCATCGACGGATTGTTGAAAGATACGCAAATTCGGTTGTGCTTCCAGGTAGGGACGAACCACACCTCTATATAAGGCGCGATCAATTTGAGCCCGCGTTGCCCTCACCGCAGGCCCTTTGCTTGCATTCAGAATACGAAACTGGATGCCGCTGCGATCAGCGGCGTGGGCCATCAAGCCACCGAGTGCATCAATTTCTTTTACTAAATGGCCTTTGCCAATACCACCAATAGCGGGATTACAGGACATTTGACCCAGAGTTTCGACGCTTTGTGTTAGCAGTAAAGTGGATGCACCCATCCGCGCAGACGCCAGCGCAGCCTCGGTACCGGCATGGCCGCCGCCGACAATGATTACCTGGAATTCTTGTGGATGTGAATTCATCTGCTGCTAAATCGTTGAAAAAGGACGCGGATATTATACCGCCACAGAGGTTTTGGGAACGAATTAGTCGCTAAATATGGCCAAATGGACGATGGAATGATTAATTCATGCGGAATCGAGCTGGTGACTTAATACGCCAAGGACTTAACACTCCGCCCTATAGGCGTCTTTAAGCTCAACATAGTGATTGGCCGCATATTCAAGAAAGTACTTTTCCTTGTCGCCGAGTTTACGGACTTGTTTTGCCGGAGAGCCTACATATAAATAGCCACTTTCCAGACGTTTCCCCATAGGCACCAAACTACCGGCACCGAGCATCGTGCCGTCTTCAATCACTGCACCATCCAATACGGTTGATGACATACCAATAAGGCATTGATTGCCAATCGTGCAGGCGTGCAACAACACTTTATGTCCAACGACGACATCGTCGCCAACAATCGTGGGGATCCCACCGGGAAATAATTCATTATCGCTGGCAACATGAATCACACTGCCATCTTGAATGTTGCTGCGCTTGCCGATGACAACTGCCTGGTCGTCGCCACGAATCACCACCATGGGCCAAATAGAAGAATCTTCGCCAATCGTCACATCGCCAATAACAACGGCGGTTTCGTCGACATAGGCCGACTCAGCAATCAAAGGGGATTTACCACGTAGGCTTCGAATATTCATACGCAGCTTAGCCTCATTGCGTGCCTGACGCGGCATCCAGTGCACGCTTTACTTTAATAACAACGCCCTTTGCGCGTCCGGTCACGTTGGCATCAATCTGCTCCATATTGCTCGCCTCACCGACAACAATGGCAGCCGCCATGCCGACGGGATAATGTGGGTTACATTTGTAGATATAGACGCCTTCCATCGGCAATGTCACACAACCATTTCGGCCCAACTCTACATGCCATGCTTCGGCACCCTCAGGGATCAGTCCCTCCATTGATTGAGAATCATGGCCGGTCATATTCACCCAACAAACCTCATCTCCTGGATTGGCAAACAACACAATTGGACTGAAACTGGTCGCACCAGCAAGCACCGTGAGTTGTCTGGCTCCTCCTGTCTTAGTAACTTCTGATTCTAAAGACTCGGTTTTTTCGACAACAGACTCGATCGTCATTTCCTCACCTGTCTTAGTAAGCTCTACCACCTTAGCGTCAATTTTATCCATTTCGTTCACTGCTTCCTCGTTTGCGGTGGCCTCAGGGGAAGATTTGACGCCTTGAGTCTTCATCATTGGCGCGGGTTCAATAACGAGCTCATTTGAATTCTTCTCCTCTGGTGTGTCACTGTCGCCACAGGCACCAAGACCAAGCAAGGTGGCAAAAATAAGTATCCATAAAAGTTTATGATTCTCCAACATGATTTTAACTATGCTCCTGAAATTGTTCCTGGCTGGGTAAATTTATGTGTTTTTCAAAATTAATGCTGTGACGAGCGTATGATCTGTGAAAAAATCTTAACTTAATTTTGGCCAAACAACACGCGGATTTAATCATTCACGATGAACAAAGAAAGTATTCAAAAATATTGCAATCAACGCTGGAACGAATCGGTCTTGCCTGAGCTTATTGAATACATCCGTATTCCCAACAAATCACCCATGTTTGATCCCGAATGGGAAGCGCACGGTTATATGGAAAAAGTGGTTACACAATTCAAACAATGGTGCCTTGCGCAGGAAATTCCAGGCATGCAGCTTGAGGTGGTGAGACTGCCCGGAAGAACACCGCTACTATTTATGGAGATCCCCGGAGAAACCGAGGACACCATCTTGCTGTACGGTCATCTGGATAAGCAACCAGAGATGAATGGCTGGCGAGAAGGACTGGGCCCATGGTTACCCGTTCTTGAAGGAGACAAGCTTTATGGCCGAGGTGGTGCCGATGATGGTTATGCGACCTTCGCTTCATTGATTGCTATCAAGGCTCTTCAGGCACAACAAATTCCTCATGCACGTTGTGTCGTCATTATCGAAGCTTGTGAAGAAAGCGGCAGCTTTGATTTGCCTTACTATATTGATGCTCTGGCTGAACGTATTGGCAAACCAGAACTGGTTATTTGCCTTGATTCGGGTTGCGGTAATTATGATCAGCTTTGGTGTACGACTTCTTTACGTGGTTTGATCGGAGGCGATCTAAAAATAAAAATCCTGGAAGAAGGCGTGCATTCCGGCGATGCCAGCGGTGTCGTGCCATCGAGCTTTCGCATACTTCGAAAAATCCTTGACCGCATTGAAGAGTCCAATAGTGGCGTGGTCTCTGCTAACGAATTTAACGTCGACATTCCGAAGCAACGAATTCAACAAGCTGAGCTCGCAGCTGAAGTGCTCCAGGAAGACGTTTATGCGAAATTTCCTTTTGTTGGCGATGCACAGCCAACAACATCTGATTCTGTAGAACTGGTATTAAACCGCACCTGGCGCCCGGCCCTTGCCATCACAGGTGCCGACGGTTTACCCCCGATTGATAGTGCCGGTAATGTGTTGCGACCATCCACTTCGGTAAAAATATCATTACGTCTGCCGCCAACTTGTGATGCGAAAGTCGCAACAGTTAAATTGAAAGCTTTATTGGAAAGCGATCCGCCCTATGGAGCGAAGGTAACATTTAAACCCGACTGGGATGCTTCAGGCTGGCATGCTCCACCCATGGTCGATTGGCTCGAACAGGCAATAGACCAGGCTTCTCTTAACTACTTCGGCGCACCAGCCGTACATATGGGGGAAGGTGGGAGTATTCCTTTCATGGGAATGCTGGGTGAGAAATTTCCAGAGGCACAATTCCTGATCACCGGCGTACTCGGCCCTCATTCCAATGCCCATGGGCCTAATGAGTTTTTGCACATTCCAACTGCAAAGAAATTGACCTGTTGTGTGGCGGAAGTTATCGCCAAACATTTTCAACAATTTTCACTATAGCCTCTTCGATATTAATTCTGTTCGGGTTCAATTCCCCGTGGCTTGTCACGAAAAGATTGTCATTCCGACCGGAGCGTTAGCCCATTCGACTCCACTCAGGGTAAACTCCGTGGACGACCACAGGGAAGTGGGAGGTAGAAACGCGTCCGGAATGGCGTTCGAGGAATCTTAAAATCCGGGTTCCGCCCTAAGATCTCTCCACGTTGGTCGGGATGACAATACCCGTCAGCTTGCTGCGGGGTAGTTTATTTTATCGTTTATGAATATCTAAGAATCATTTTTAATCTAATACCAATCCTCCAATAACAATCCTTCCACTTTTGAAAACTCTTTGACATTATGGCTGACTAATATGGCGTCATTTGACATGGCTGTTGCGGCGATGAGAATGTCATAAGAGCCAATAGGACTTCCGTCTTTTTCGAGTTTGCTTCTTATCTGCGCGGCAATCCCCGCGGCTTTGTGATCAAATGCGAGTAAGTGCGTGAGTGATATTAGTTCATGTAACTGTTTACGTCTTTTATCGGGAGACGAGGATTTATTAATGCCTACTTCCAACTCATACAACACAACCGTTGGTATTGCGATTTCCTGAGGGGGATGTTGAAGTAAGTGTTCTACTACCTGTCCTTGACCTTTAAAGAAATAAATAAGGGTGTTGGTATCCAACGCTCTCATCAAAGCTCGCCTCGTTCAATATCCTTTACCAATGTACGACGTAACTCCTCAGCACTTGGAAAATCCGCCCATTGTCCGGCCAGTGAAACTATAGATTCGGGCCATTCAGAGTTGGTTTTATTCTGTATGAGAGTGGCCACCCACTTACTCTGAGAGACCCCAGCGGCCTTTGCTGCCTGTTTTACCTTTTGTTCCGTCTCGGCATTAAGATACAGTGTGATTTGACCCATGACGACAAACTCCAAAGTTTACATATATGTGGGAGTATATGTGTTAAAAACTGAGATCTCAACATAGTATCTAACCTAGCTCGTGATAAGAGAATTCACTAATTTATTCGTCATTCCCGCATGTTTTTAGCGGAGAAGTGGTGCAGGGACCTTGGTACCCCCTTGAGGGGGTAAGCACCGTCTACGGAGCTACGGATGCAAATCCATTTTTTATAGTATGGATTCCGGCCTAAAAGCTTACCGGAAGCGCGAAGCCTGCCCTTGGGGTATGACGCTATTTCTTTGATTTTGAAAAACTAGTCCTTTAACCCTGGTTCAGGTTATCTATCTTAAATCCCCTATCCTATCCGCCATACATCCAACTACCGAAACATGTTTTCACAAACCCAAATAGGAAATAAGAAAGACGCTTCCCTCTGTTCCGGCTTGTTAACTTATCCCCGAGTAGCTAGTTTTTTTTCGACAATCTGAGACTTTGAATCTGTTCTCCTGGGTATTTCCCTTAATCATTTTTTCCCTTTTTTGGCGAGCCTGTATACTCCTCATGAAATATTATCGATAGGAATAAAACATGAAAACAGGCGTAATAGGCTTAGGCGCAATGGGCACAGGCATGGCCATGAATTTTCACAAGGTGGGCGTTCTTCATGCTGTTTGGAATCGTACTACAAGCAAAGCCGTTGATATTGGCGAGCAAACCAAAGCGCTTGTGTGCGAGTCACCGGAACAGCTCGCCGCTGAATGTGAACTCATAATTGTCTGTGTCTCCCGCGACAGTGATGTGATTGAGATGATCGAACGTGTCGCCACTACGATTAAGGCTGATGCTATCGTTGTTGATACATCCACCGTCAGTAGTGACACAGCCAAACAAGCTGCGGCACTTTTACAAAAAGCCAATGCGCATTTCCTCGACTGCCCGGTATCCGGCGGTACTGAGGGTGCGAAAAACGGGGCCCTGGCAATGATGGCGGGCGGTGATGAGTCAATACTGGAACGTGCTCGTAGCACGCTTGATGCAATTACTAAAAGCATTGTACATATCGGCCCATGCGGCAGTGGTCAGGCCTGCAAGGCCGTGAATCAGATCATTTGTGCTGGATTATATGAAACCGTCGCTGAAGCCCTTTCCTTTGGCGCCGCTGCCGGTCTTGATCTCGAAAAAGTAGTGGAAGTCGTCTCCGGTGGTGCTGCTGCCAACTGGGTATTGGATAATCGCAGCAGCTTTATGCTGAACAATTCCTATCCACCGGGCTTCAAAGTTAATCTGCATTTAAAAGACTTGAATATTTGCAAACAGATGGCTAAAGATATGGGAATAGAAAACATGCCTATCACCGAACAAACCATGCGCGATTATGAAACACTGATAGAACAGGGCTACAGCGAAGAAGATGTGTCTTCAGTGTTTAGACTGAAGCAGAGAAAAGCTTGATCGATATTATTTTTTATTGAAACGCTGTCATCTATTCCAAACAAGATCGATTATTCCAGCAAGGATACCTAACAAGCCAATTTCCACACCAATTTCAATAAGTATCTGAGTTGTTGGCGATGAAAATAGACCTAATACCGGTAGAAGACAGATAAGGCAACCTACCGTAAAAATGGTCAGCGGTATTTGAAGATGCAAACCTCTCATTTTCATTCTCCTCTTAGCTAGTCACCCTCAAAATAATGCAACTTGGATACCAGTTTTACGAAGTGTGGTCATCCGTGATTCGATACTGTTAATAAGTGCGCATTGTTAGTGCTTATTGTGTGACCTATACATCAATACCGGAATATATTGATTAAAAAATTAGCGATGCTTTGTCAGCTATATTGATATTGATGTCGTTTGTTGGTGACAGCAATTAGGGTCAGCGTAGAAAGGCACTTACTTAAGCTTATGAATCGCTAAAATCTTCTCTTCGTCATCCCTACGCAGGCGGGGATCCAGTTTATATAGCGAATATTGTTTAACTGGATTCCCGCCTGCGCGGGAAAGACGGGCTTAAGTAAGTGCCATTCGGGGCAGTTTACAAAGTAAAAACATCGCGAATATTCGACCTGACTCAAACCATGCATTCGTAGGTGGATAAATTCCCAAACTTGAGCAACACCAATATCACGTTCTGACATCAATACCGGAAATAGTAATTCTTGCTGGTGCGTTATCAGGCGAATAAATAGTGTTACCTCCATTAGCTACATTTATTATCCGCCCGCCGAGAGCCTCCTCGGGTTTATCTATGGGCGTATTTTTGCTTACCTGAAATTGCGCTAGATGTTCGCTTGCTGGATTTCTTGCCCATTCAAACAGCGCGCTAGATTTGCCTTCATAAGCTGCATTCACTATCCACCCACCGCGAATGGCTACTTTGTCACTTGTAGAAATTGGATCGTTGGAACTATCCTGTTTTTTTACAACGTTTGCGGATAATGGTTCGTTCATGATTATCGGTGCTGTCTTCGCATCAACTATTGCTTCTGATGGATTAGACACTTCCTCAATTCCCTCTGGAATTATCCCGGCGTCATCGTCAGCACTCATTTTTTCAAACGCAAGCCCCACCACTCCCAGCGCAGCCCCTATCGGCCCACCAAACAAGGCCCCACCAGCTACTCTCGCCGCGGGATCAATCGTGTCACCGCTAATTTTCCGATAGACATTACTCAGGATGGGTATGTGCTGTAGTGGATTAATAATGTCTATCAAATCAGCGAAGGTGAATCCATCATCACCGAATGGCTTTACGCCATCACCTGTCTCCTGACCGGCTTTGAGGGTTTGATTGCTTGAAACCGACGGTGCGGGACTGTTGGAAAATTGCTGTGATATTAAAGTTAGGGCACTCATTGAAAAAGCTCATGATAGTTACCACAACAAACTGCAAGCTATGTACCATGTCCCGTTATGACCTGGTAATACGCATGTCTGAGCTGTTGATTCAGGAAAAAGAGAAATCACATGGCAGATATTGCCGTACAGATGGTGTTGCTCGCCAAAATCAGTAATCCACCTTACTCTTCCTTCGGACGAAGAACAGCCTGATTCGAGGGTCAGTTTACTTAATTCAGCCTAAAGGCTGAATTAAGTAAACTGACCCTCGAATTCCTATTCAAATTGCTTAATGAAGCTATGCAACTCTTCCCGTAGTGTCGTTATTTCTTCCTCCAGCTGACTAACACGTTGTTCTAGCAATCCCATCGACTCATCACTTTCATTCGTAGATCTGCTCCGTTGGGGTGAGAAATCAGCGATGAAACTTTCTTCAACATCGCCAGCGAACAAATGTGTATAGCGAGATTCCTTTTGTCCAGGGTGACGGGGGAGTTGTTTCACATAGGGGCCGTCAACGCGTTCGCCAAGTTTGGTCAAAGTCGCCATCAAGGCCTGCATATCATCGAATTGATGAATTCGAGCTGAGCGCGTGCGGATTTCGCCCAGGGTTTGCGGACCGCGGACTAATAACACAGATACCACAGCCAATTCCGCCTGATTAAAATCAAACTCAGGTGTTCGTCTGTCTTTCATGCGATGGGAATATTTAATCACCCGGCTTTCGGAACCACTGCGACTGGACACCAGCATTTGTTTAGCCAGATTATCCAGCGCTTCCTGTACCGCAGCTTCGCTGAGTTCCATCACGGGCTCGCGATTTGACTTCTGGTTACAGGCACGCGTCAGGCTATTCAGCGTTAAG
>JBLIML010000144.1:0-9973 GCA_047638675.1 Planctomycetota bacterium
AAGGGCGCCATGACTTATTACGAAGCACTGATTAACGAGGGACACCAGCGTAATGTCATCGACATCATGCAAACGAGAGAAGAGATGTACGACATTCTCGGCTATCACGAGTACGAACAAAAACTAGACGCATTATTTTCCAGGGGAGAGTCTTAATGAGCGAACAAATAGCCTTTAAACCAAAAAAATCCGTCGCACTGTCAGGTGTGCCTGCGGGCAACACTGCTTTGTGTACTGTTGGGCGTACAGGTAATGATCTGGCTTATCGGGGTTTTAATATTCTTGATTTGGCGGAAAGCTGCGAATTCGAAGAAGTTGCGCATCTGTTGATCCACGGCAAGTTACCTAATAAAGCTGAGCTCACGAACTATAAACGCAAGCTAAAAGCTCTACGCGGATTACCGAAGCTATTACAAAATGCACTCGAGCTAATCCCGGCTGCAGCCCACCCGATGGATGTCTTGCGTACGGGTTGTTCCATGCTCGGCACCTTATTTCCTGAGCACAGCAAACAAACCCCTGCTGCTGCCAAAGATATCGCCGATCGCCTGCTGGCCTCTTTTGGTTCAATGCTTTTGTACTGGTATCAGTTTACTCATAACGGTGTCCGTATTGATGTCAATACGGATGATGATTCTATCGGCGGACATTTTCTTCGCCTTTTGCATGGTGAAAAGCCTGGCGATGAATGGGTGCGTGCAATGCACATATCGTTGAATCTTTATGCAGAACATGAATTTAATGCATCAACCTTTACTACCCGCGTGATCACCGGTACCGGTTCCGATATGTATTCCGCAGTTGCCGGTGGCATCGGTGCACTGCGTGGTCCAAAACACGGCGGTGCAAACGAAGTCGCTCTTGAAATTCAGAGTCGTTACGGCAATCCGGACGAAGCGGAAATTGATATTAAGGATCGCATCTCGAAAAAGAAAATTATTATCGGCTTTGGTCACCCGGTTTATACCGTTTCCGATCCGCGTAATGAAGTTATCAAGAAAGTAGCGAAAAAATTATCAGAAGATCAGGGCGATACCAAGTTGTTCGATATTGCAGAACGTCTTGAAAAAGTTATGTGGAATGAGAAAAAAATGTTCCCCAATCTTGATTGGTTCTCTGCTGTTTCCTATAACGTTATGGGTATCCCGACAGCGATGTTCACGCCTATTTTCGTTATGTCCCGTATAAGTGGTTGGGCAGCACATATTATGGAACAACGTGTGGATGGAAAGATTATTCGTCCAAGCGCAAACTATATTGGACCCGATGATCAAAAGTTTGTGGCGATAGATAAAAGAAAATAACTCTCAAACTAAAACCTTAGAATCAATATTCGTCAAACCGAATCGAGGAAAAATAATAATGAGTAACATGGGTACCCGCAACACTAAACGTCCAGAACCGGATCAACTTCTGCAGGACATCGCAGACTATGTCATCAATTTTAAAGCCGACAATGAAGAGGCACGTCGAACGGCCGCCTATTGCCTGATGGATACTTTAGGCTGTGGCATTCTCGCGCTTAAGTACCCCGCCTGCACAAAAATGCTCGGTCCTGTTGTGGAAGGCGCGGTTATGGCAAATGGCGCGAAGGTGCCTGGTACCAGTTACCAATTGGAACCCGTAATGGCGGCTTTCAATATTGGTGCAATGATCCGCTGGCTTGATTTCAATGACACCTGGCTGGCAGCGGAATGGGGACACCCTTCTGATAATCTTGGCGGCATCCTCGCGGTCGCGGATTACCTCAGTCGTAAACGCCTGGCTAATGGCGAAGCACCCTTGACCATTGCTGAGGTGCTCACTGGCATGATAGAAGCCCATGAAATTCAGGGCGTACTCGCTATTGAGAACAGTTTCAATCGCGTGGGTCTTGATCATGTACTGTTGGTCAGAATTGCAAGCACGGCGGTTGTAACAAGAATGCTCGGCGGCAACCGTGAACAGATTATCAACGCTGTCTCCAATGCCTGGATAGATGGCGGCGCATTACGTACTTATCGACATGCGCCCAACACAGGGTCGAGGAAAAGTTGGGCGGCGGGCGATGCGACAAGCCGTGCTGTTCGGCATGCTTTGATCGCCCTGAGTGGTGAAATGGGATATCCATCCGCCCTAAGCGCCGAGAACTGGGGCTTTCAGGATGTTCTGTTCAAAGGTAATGATTTGCTCGTAAACCAGGCCTTCGATTCGTACGTCATGGAAAATGTGCTTTTCAAAATTTCATTTCCAGCCGAGTTTCATGCGCAAACCGCTGTTGAAGCTGCCGTAACGCTTCACGAAGAAGTTAAAGATAAACTCGACGACATTGAGAGAATCGTTGTCGAAACTCAGGAAGCGGGTGTTCGTATTATTGATAAAACCGGTCCGCTTGATAACCCGGCTGATCGCGATCACTGTATTCAATATATGATTGCCGTACCCCTGGTTTTTGGAGGTTTGACAGCGGATGACTATGAGGATGATATCGCAGCCGATCCTCGCATCGATAAGTTGCGTGACCTAATGACTGTCAGTGAGAATAAACAATACAGCGTAGAATATCTGGATGCAGATAAGCGTGCAATTGGCAACGCGATACAGATCTTTTACAAAGACGGTAGCAGTTCAGAACGTGTGGAAGTTAATTATCCAATCGGTCATCGACGTCGTCGTGATGAAGGTATTCCAGTATTGCTCGAAAAATTCAAACGTAATCTTGAAGGACATTTTGACAAAGCACAGTCCGACAAGATCCTCGCCGCCTGTGAATCTCATCCAAAATTGGAGGCGATGCCCGTTAATGAATTTAGTGATCTCTGGGTGAAGTAGGATTGATTTTGGCTATGACTATATTTTTTGCAGCCAGCCACAAAATCTGTCTCGTAATACCCGGGTTTGACACATGGCCTTCGCCTCAGAGAGAGTATTAGCAATGAGAAATCGAAACCGCTTCTCCGCTGACAAACGCATATATTACTTCGGCAGTAAGCTCACGGAGGGTAACCAGGACTTGAGTGATCTCCTCGGAGGTAAAGGTGCGAATCTTGCTGAGATGACCAGTATTGGATTGCCAGTTCCTCCCGGATTTACCATCACCACGGCAACCTGTGCGGCCTACGAGAAATCGGGCAATAAACTACCGGCTGGCCTGCTTGATGAGATCAAGGATAATATGGCTCGTCTTCAAACAGAAACACATAAGGAATTCGGGGATGAACTTGACCCGCTGCTGGTCTCGGTTCGCAGTGGGGCCGCGGTCAGCATGCCCGGTATGATGGATACGGTTCTTAATCTTGGATTGACAGATAAATCGGTTATCGGATTAACTGAACAAACTGGCAATAGGCGTTTCGCCCTGGATGCCTATCGTCGTCTTATCAACATGTTCGGTGATGTAGTGATGGGCATAGATCATCACCACTTCGAAGAAGTTTTTGCGCTTATAAAAAAACGTCATGGAGTGACTGAAGATACCGATCTGGACGTAGACGGACTAGGCGAACTTATCGACGCCTATAAGACAGTCTACGAGAAACACACAGGTGAAAAATTTCCGCAGGATCCTTACCAACAGCTTGAAAAAGCCATCGAAGCTGTTTTCAAAAGCTGGAACATACCTCGTGCACTTACCTATCGTCGTCTCAATGATATACACGGTTTGTTAGGCACTGCTGTCAATATCCAGTCCATGGTGTTCGGTAACATGGGTGAGGATTCCGGGACGGGCGTCGCCTTCACTCGCGATCCGAGCACCGGGAAGAATGAATTCTATGGTGAGTTTTTGATTAACGCTCAAGGTGAAGATGTGGTGGCTGGCATTCGAACCCCACTGCCCGTAAACGCGATGAAAAAATGGCGTTTGGATATTTATCAGCAATTACTCAAAGTGAAAAAGACCCTGGAAGTGCATTACAAAGAGATGCAGGATATTGAATTCACTATTGAGCGCGGAACACTTTATATGTTGCAAACTCGAGCAGGTAAACGCACAGGTTTTGCGGCTGTCAAAATCGCTGTAGACATGGTTAAAGAAAAACGCATCAGCCAGAAAATTGCCCTGCTCCGGGTTCCAGCAAACGATCTTAATCAATTATTACTACCATCTTTTGATCCGAAGGCGAAACGAAACGTTTTGACTAAAGGACTACCTGCCTCTCCGGGTGCAGCATCTGGTTACCCGGTGTTTTCTGCTGACGAGGCGGTCGCACGCACTGAGAATGGTGACAGCGTTATTCTGGTGAGACGTGAGACAAGCCCGGAGGACATCCATGGTATGCATGCAGCTGCCGGGATTTTAACATCGACAGGCGGCTCCACCAGTCATGCGGCGGTCGTTGCCCGCGGCTGGGGAAAATGTTGTGTTGCCGGTGCTGGAGAACTTGAGATAGATAGTAAACGTCAAATTATTAAGGTAGGTGATAATCTAATTACCGCAAATGACATTATCAGTATTGATGGTAGTAGAGGTGAAGTCATCCTTGGTGATGTGGCAAAACGCGCGCCAATATTTACAAAAGAATTTAGAACTTTGATGGCCTGGGCGGATAAGACCCGTAAGTTGGTTATTCGTACCAATGCCGACACACCAGAAGATTCAAAAATCGCACGTGATTTTGGCGCCGAAGGCATTGGCCTGTGTCGCACCGAGCATATGTTCTTTGGAGAAAAGCGCATCATGGCGATGCGGGAAATGATCCTTTCCGAAAACGTGGAAGCACGTAGAGTCGCGCTGAAAAAATTGCTCCCGTTTCAACGTCGTGATTTTGAAGGTATTTTCAAAGCCATGAATGCCCTGCCGGTCACTATTCGCTTACTGGATCCTCCACTGCATGAATTCCTGCCCGCTGACGACAAGTCCCAGAGAAAACTGGCTCGAGCCATGAAGGTACCTCTTGATCATATCGTGCGCCGTGTCAATCAACTTCATGAAGTCAATCCCATGCTGGGTCATAGAGGTTGTCGACTAACCGTTACTTATCCTGAAATCCTGGAAATGCAAGTGACTGCTATTGTCGAAGCAACTATCAATTGCAAGCGTCAGCGTATCGACGCACAACCGGAAATCATGATCCCGCTGGTGGGTATCGATAACGAACTAATCATGCTACGCGAATTAACAGAGAAGACGATAGCTGAGGTTAAACTGAAAAAGAAATTCAGAGGTAAACTTGATATTCCTATTGGCACCATGATTGAGATCCCCCGTGCTGCGCTTACGGCTAATGATATTGCCTTACATGCCGACTTCTTTAGCTTCGGAACAAATGATCTTACGCAAATGACCCTGGGATACAGTCGTGATGATATTGGAAGCTTTATGCCAGACTATCTCGAAAAGAATATAATGGAACATAATCCCTTTGAAACTTTGGACACTACCGGTGTTGGTCAGCTTGTTAAACAAGCAGTGACTCTCGGCCGCGACACAAAACCAAAATTGAAATGTGGAATTTGTGGCGAACATGGTGGCGATCCTGAATCTATCGTCTTTTTTCAATCAGTCCAACTTGATTACGTTTCATGTTCTCCATTCCGCGTTCCCATTGCCAGACTTGCGGCTGCACAGGCTGCTTTACTGAATCAGCAGATGAATCTTTTTAGCTAGTTAACCCGAACTCGGGTTAAAGGACTAGTTTCACAAATTCAAAGAAATTGCGTCATACCCCAAGGGCAGGCTTCGCGCTTCCGGTAAGCTTTTAGGCCGGAATCCATACTATAAAAACTGGATTTGCATCCTTAGCTCCGTAGACGGTGCTTACCCCTCAAAGGGGGTACCGAGGTCCCTGCACCACGTCTCCGCTAAAAACATGCGGGAATGACGAATAAATTACTGAATTCTCTTATCCCGAGTTCAGGTTAGTTAATCACTACCGTTAAAAATCACTCAGTGCTATTCTTAATGAACTGACATTTTAAAGAGAGTGGAGAAATGATTGAAGCGCTAAGTTCAGTAAATCTACCTGCACCACGATTTCGTTACAGCCCATTGATTAAGGCTGGACCATTTTATAAAACCGCGGGCATGATTGCTCTCGATAAGGATAGTGGTGATTTGGAGTCCGGAGGCGTAGGATCAGAAACAGCAAAAATTCTGGATAACCTTCTCCAGGCAATGCCGGATTTCGGCCTTACTCTCAATGAGCTCATTAGTGCGACTATTTACACAACACAATTTGACCAGTTCCCCGCTATTAACCAGGCCTGGGAAAGCATTTTCACAAAAGACCTTCGTCCACCGGCCAGAACGGCTATTGGCGTGAGTGCCCTGCCTCTGAGCGCTAATGTTGAAATCGAATTTATGTTCTACAAAGAATGAACCATGAACGATAAAATAAAAGCCACCCTGGTCCCCGGTAAACCTACACCGCGTGCCAAATATCCCCATGTCAAACGCGCCGGGGATTTTTTATACCTATCCGGCACCAGTTCACGTCGTGCTGACAATTCCTTTGCGGGCGCTGATGCGGACGAGTTGGGAACAGTAAGTCTCGACATTAAGTTACAAACGCGTGCTGTTATTGAGAATATTGAGAGTACTTTGCAAAGTGTCGGCGCTGAATTAAAAGATCTTGTTGAATTCAATTGTTTTCTGGTAAACATGAACGACTTCGGTGGCTTTAACGAAGTCTACAATGAATTTTTCGATTACGATGGGCCTGCTCGGACCACGGTTGCAGTACATCAACTTCCTCACCCTCACCTGGTAATTGAAGTAAGGGCGGTTGCCTATAAACCTGTTTGAATAAAATATCCCTCGCGTTAAACGAACGGGATATTGTCACCTCGACACTGGATGAGGGGTTTTGCTCTGGGAGTTCAGGTTCTTGAGATCCCTCGAACGCCGTTCGGTCTCTGCTCGGTCTCTGCTCGGTCTCTGCTCGGTCTCTGTTCCAGACTCGACTCTACCACTCACTTCCATGTGAGTGTCCAGACTCGACTCTACCACTCACTTCCATGTGAGTGTCCAGACTCGACTCTACCACTCACTTCCATGTGAGCGTCCCGACGCGTTTCTACCACCTACGTCCATGTAGGCGTCCACTTCTCTGACGCTCCGGTCGGGATGACAACATCCTCATCCTCAGCAAACCGCAGTATATTTACGTTTAGAGAAGCAAGGTATGAAAGTATGTGGTCGAAGATAGATTAATCAGGTCACCATTGCCTTTTGCTTGAATTCCTCTTTGTCCCAGGCATTCGTTTTAAGTATGTTTGCCAACATTTCGACAGTATCCCAGATATTCAGATAACTGATATACAGCGGTGCAATACCGAATCTAATGATATCGGGTGCACGGAAATCTACGATCACACCTTGTTCATTTAACGCCCTTGTAATTGCATAACCTTCCTTATGTCGAATGGAAACATGACTACCTCGTCGCTCATTATCCAGAGGCGAGGCGATGTTTATGTCAGGACACCGGTGCTGCACAAGTTCAATAAACAAATCACCTAGTTTTTGAGACTTATTACGCACCTCCGCCATCTCGACACTCAATGCTGTGTCAATTCCCACTTCCAATGCTGACAGGGCCAGTACACTTTGTGTGCCGGATTGTGCCCGCCTTATATCCGCTGCAGGAGTATAAATATCGTCGAACGCAAAGGGATCACTGTGTCCCCACCAACCACTCAAGGGCTGATGTACATCTGCCTGCAGGTGCTTCGCAATATAAAGAAAGGCTGGTGCCCCAGGACCTCCGTTCAAGTATTTGTATCCGCAACCTACAGCCATATCAACTTCCAATTTTGTAAGCTCCACCTCCATAGCGCCAGCGGTATGACACAAATCCCACAAAATCAATGCACCTTTTTTATGCGCCTGTCGGGTAATGACGTCCATATCAAATACCTCACTGGTTTTGTAGTGAACATGAGTCAACACAACGATAGCCGTATCATCATCAATGGACCGCATCAATTCCGAACGATCCACCGCGACTATTTCTATTGCATCATTGAACATTCTGGCAATGCCTTGCAGAACATATAAATCTGTTGGGAAATTACCCAGTTCGGTAACAACCTTGACTCTACCTTTTTGCATATTTAAAGCAGCTACAACGAGTTTGAACAGGTTAACTGAAACACAATCGCTTACTATCACTTCGCCAGGCTCTGCCCCAATGAGTCGTGCTATTTTGTCTCCAATAGTCTGAGATAAAATGAACCAGTTATTGTCGTTCCAGCTATGGATTAGTTGCTCTGCCCATTCTTTGCTCACGACTTCCTGCATACGTTGGACAACGGCTTTGGGCATTGCGCCTAGCGAATTTCCATCCAGATATATGATCCCTTTTGGCAACTGAAAGGCTTCACAGGATGTTCTCAATGGATCTTGTTCATCCATTTTTATTATTTCCGATCGCACTATGGTCATGTTTAATAAACTCTCAAATTAGTTAAAAAAATAGGCTCTTCAGTAGAATATGTGGGTTAATAGGAGTGGCAATCTAAAAAAAACGTCATTCCCGCGAAGACTATTGTGTTTTCATCCACAGATTCTGCGGAAGAACCAAAAAACAATTGATCCTTAAAGCAAAAATAAATAGTCACGCTTTACTGTTTTCCTGGTCTTTGATACCAGGAGCTACAGAAATATTGTATGCGCACCAAAGGTGGGAATATCACGATGGGCAAGTAAAATAACACTAACCTGCCGGGTGTATACCAGTCCAGTTTACGATTGGAAGTCACTATTGGATGATCGCCAATAATATGAAACTTCATATTAAATTGTTTTCCCCAAATTCCGAGAGCTCTGGATAACCAAATTTCTTCGCTGGCATATACCTCTTCGCTAAATCCATTGACAGCTTCGAAAGCTTCTCGTAAACAATAAATAAAGCAACCAGCTGCTAAATTCAGTTTTATTGAACTCCAGTTCCAGAGAGATAGAAAAAGTTTTGCTATCAAAGGCGTCTCACCCTCTAGCGCTACCAGGGTACCTCCGCCACACACTGCACCACTCTTCAAGGCGTTTAAAGCGGTTTGGATCAATTTCTCATCGATTAGGGTATCGGCGTCCAAAAATATTAAATACTTCCCACTGGCAGCCTTCGCGCCTGCATTGCGTGCCTTTGATATTTGATTGACCGCTTCAAAAATTACGTGAGCCGCATAATCCCGAGCTATCTCGGCTGTTTTATCACTTGAATTATTATCGACAACGATAATCTCACCTTGCTCTTCAATTTTATCCATTGAATTTTTCAGCCGCTGCAGTGTACGAGGCAGAAACGCCTCTTCGTTGAATGCAGGTATGACGACAGAATAGATTATTGAAATGTCAGGCCTTAAGGCCATGTTCAGGCACTACCTAAAGAAGATCAGCGAACAGCTAATTGTTGAAAAAATGTTTAATTTGAATCAACGACAACTCATGTGCTCCGCTACCCTCAATGAAATTGTTCCAAAATTTACCGCTTTCAATTTTTCAAATACGCACCTCTAGCTATCAGTAATTTCCCAGATACCATCGTGCCCTCGGCAGGCTGTATTGTTTAAGGTTTCTTCATACCCGTCAACATAGACTGTTTGGGTAAATTCACGGCATGGTCTGCCATCGGCAGCTATATAGGTTCTGGTTGGGATGATTGAGCCTGCGTGGCCGGAATCAGGGTTAGACCAGCCAGCTGAGCCACCGGATTTCTTGTATTCCAGGGCACTTTGCGTCGTATCGTAATGATAATCTTGATCCGCGCAATCCAGATTTTTGCCAATTTTATTGCCGATAAAACCACCGGCAAGTACGCCACCAGCAATAGCAACCGTATTGCCGGATCCGCGTCCAATCTGCGAACCCACAAGTCCACCGAGCGCGGCACCCAGAAGAGTACCTGCCACTTGACCACCGCCACCTCCGCCACCTCCGCCACGCTGACATTCTGCATTGACGATAGTGGTACTGGATACCAGTATAAGTGAAAAAACTAAACGTTTGATAAATAAAGACATTTTGTTTGCTCCGCTTGCTACGATGGGTTTT
>JBLIML010000145.1:0-9938 GCA_047638675.1 Planctomycetota bacterium
GTGGGTCTCAGCACTTCTTGCACGCAAAACCCGGGCCCCGACTGTCGGTGAGAGGGTCAGAGCAACAAAGGCAGAGACCACCACCGCAATAATCAGGGTCGTAGCAAACTCCACCAGCAATCTGCCAACGGTACCGGTAATAAACATCAATGGCGTAAAAACGGCGATCAGTGAGAGCGTAATGGTGACGATGGCAAAAGCGATTTCCTTCATGGTCTTAATAGCGGCGTCGAAGGGCTGCATACCATTTTCAATATGACGATGAATATTTTCCAGCACCACGATGGCATCATCGACAACAATACCGATGGCCAACACCATAGCAAGCAAGGTTAAGAGGTTTATGGAAAAGCCCAACCAATACAACACAGCAAAGGTGGCAAAAATAGATATAGGAATTGACAGGGCGGGGATTAAGGTTGAGCGGATGTTACGTAGAAATAAGAATATCGTCAGTATGACCAGGATGCCGGCGATGCCAAGGGTTTGAAAGACTTCTTTGACGGCTTTTTCAATATGGATAGACACATCGTAACCAATGTTTATCTGTATATCTTTCGGCAAGATTGATTTGAGTTCCTCTAAGCGCTTATCTACGCCTTTGGCAATCTCAATGGTATTGGCCTTCGATTGTCTGATGATACCCAGGTTGACCGTGTGTATACCATTATTTCGTGTGACAACACGCTCATCCTCGACACCGGCCTCGGCATAACCAACATCCAGTAAACGCACCGTATTACTGCCCTCCTGACGAAGGATAAGCCGGTTAAATTCTTCAACCGTTTTCAATTGACCGCGCATCTGAATGGTCATTTCCCGTTGCCGATTTTCGATACGACCACTGGGCAGTTCAACATTCTGTTCCTTCAGCGCGCGTTCAATGTCGGCAACGGTGATACCTCGTGCTGCCATACGTTCGGTGTCCAGCCTTATTCGGATAGCAAAACGTTTTTCACCGGCCAACATAATGGAACTGACACCCGGGATAGTCTGCAACCTGTCCCTGATGACATCATCGGCAAGACGGGAGAGCTCGGTTAGGCTATAGCCTTCCCCTTCCAACGCCAGCCACATAATAGCGCCCGAACCGCTTTCCTGTTTTTGCACGATGGGTTCATTGATGGTGTCCGGCAAGTTGTCACGTATACCGGCAATGCGGTCACGAACATCCTGGGCCGCGAGATCAATATCACGGGATTGCAGGAATTCAACGGTGATAACACTGCCTTCTTCGCGAGACTCGCTGGTGATTAATTTAATGGAATCTGCACTGTTAACGGCATCTTCAATAGGCTCGGTTATTTCAGTTTCCACCACTTCGGCACTGGCGCCAGGATAAGCTGTTATGACTGAGACAATTGTCGGATCTACATTAGGAAGTGCGCGAACGGGTAACTCATTAAAACCAATGACACCGAAAACGATAATCATCAGACTCATCATGGAAGTCATGATAGGGCGATGAATACAGATTTCGAAAAATGACTGGCTTGAAGAAGACATCGACTAAAGCTCGGAAACGCTTATGCCGTATTTTTCAGATTTAGGAGAGATCATAATGGGTGTACCGGGGGACATTTTTTGAAAACCTTCCACAACAATTCTTTCACCTGCGATGAGACCTTGTTGAATTTCAGCCTGACCTGACATTCGCACACCAACAGCCACATCCCTGAACTCGGCCTTATCTTCGCTATTCATCACCACTACTGAGGCCTGATCACCCTGATAGCTGATTGCTTGCTCGGGTATTATCAGAGCATCTTCAGTTGCACGAAACAGCAGCTCAAGATTTGCAAACATACCGGGTTTCAATCTGCCATCGCTGTTGTCGATGTTTGCTTTCATGAGCACCGTACGGTTTTGTTCATCCAGCTGTGGTGAAATAAAGAAGACTTCGCCTTCAAAGGCTTCTCCCTGGTAGGCAACGGATGTGATTCTTATTTGCTGGCCAGTTTTTAATTGTCCGAGATAGCGTTCGGGTACATTAAACTCCACTTCAAGCGGATTTGTTTGTATCAACGTGGAAAGTAGTTCGCCAATATTAACGAACTGACCAAGGCTGACCTTACGTTCGTCCATGCGACCGGCAAAGGATGCGGTAATCACTGCATCTGCCCTACGCATCTTACTCAATTGCAACGCGGCTTTTGCCGCATCCATTTCAAAACGAAACTTATCGTATCGCTGAACAGAAATGGTTTTTTTCGCTAATAGAGACTTGCCGCGCTCATCATCATTCTTTGCCATTTCATAGCGGGCTTTTGCCTCGGCCGTTTGCGCCTCTAATTTATGATCGTCGAGTCGAAACAACACCTGCCCGTTATTAACACTAGCGCCTTCTTCGAAACCAATGTAGGTAATTTTCGCTTCAATCTCACTGCGTATTTCTATGGATTCGCGTGACGCCAGGTTGCCAACAAGAAATAAAGATTCCTGAATCGCACCCTGTTCCGCCACGGCAATAACAGCATTGACAGGAAATGGACCTTTATTGTTTTGTTGGGAAGGGGGTTCACTACAGGCGGCAGCAATCAGGACGATTACATTAATCAACAGCGATCTTCTTTTATGTACTAAACTCAATTTTTCTACCCGAACTAGTTGGAATAAGCCTGTGGCGTATTGAAAAGAGCTATTGTACCGCATGTTTGTGTAAAGTGTGGGGTCAGGCTAGTCCTTACCCAATCCCGGTTTGACGTACTCTTTCTGCGGTGCCCAGTCTACGGGATTTAAGTGAATTGCCTGACAAGCCTCACCAGATATCCTGAGATGGTATGATACTAACTCTTTAAAAATGGACAATCCAAGCCATGAATCGTCGTCATTTCTCTTCGCTCCTGTTATTCGGCGCCTGCAGTTTTCGTCCAGTTCTCAGCATGGCGAGCGAAGCGGCTGTAAGTTTACCTGATACTGAATTCTTTCCGGAAGCCGAAGAATCAGGCTTTATTGCCGTTAAAGGTGGCAGGGTTTGGTATCGACTCAATGGCAGAAAACATTTTGCCTCTGGCAAAACCCCCTTGCTGGTATTACATGGTGGGCCTGGTTCCTCTCATCATTATCTTCTGCCTTTTCTTGACCTCGCCAAAGACAGGCCTGTGATTCTTTATGATCAACTGGACTGTGGTCTTGCTGATCGTCCTAATGATTCGCTCAATTGGCAAACAGATCGTTTTGTCAGTGAAATAGATGCCATCAGAAACGCACTTGGTCTGGATAGGGTAGCTCTGTTTGGTAATTCCTGTGGTGCAACCTGGGCAGCTGAATATGCCGTTAGACAACCAGCAGGACTGAAAGCGATGATCCTGGGAAGTCCCTTTCTCAGTGGCCCTCTTTATTTAAAGGACGCAAAAATATTGTTGGCCGCATTACCCGCTGATGTTGTGATGACAATAAAAGAACATGAAGCGGCTGGCACAATTGATGAAGAGGAATATCATGAGGCCGTATTCGCCTGGTACCAACGCCATGTCTGTCGTGTCGACCCCTGGCCGGCCTTTCTAAACCGTACCATTGAGCTGTTCAACAATGATCTCTATCATCACATGTGGGGGCCTTCAGAGCCAACGCTGAACGGAACACTCAAGGATTATGATCTGCTGTCTCAGTTGAAAAAAATCAAGGCGCCGACATTTTATCTTTGCGGCGAACACGATGAGATGACACCCGAGACAGTTTCATTGTTTGCAAAGAATACACCTGCCGCAAAATTCAAGACATACGCTAATGCCTCACACACGCCACATATTGAAAAGCGCCTGGAGTTTATGCAGGATATGCGGGAATTTCTTGCATCTAGCGATGCCAGAAACTAAGTTTTCGCTAATAGATGTGGATGAAAAAATTTCAGATCTATCGTGACAAAATTATTTCGTATTAATTATCCAACGATAAATCGATAAACTCATTTTCATCAGAACGGTTTATCAAGAATGTCGATTGTAAGACCCGACACGAATGGCGCTTTCTTCACTCCGTCATTCCCGCGCAGGCTTCACTCATTCACATGCGCCACGGTCGCCGGCGCGAAGCCGTTGAAGTGCGTGGCAGAGGCATGGGAGTAGGCACCGATATTGATGCTGTAGACATAATCGCCGCACTTGAGATCAGGCAAATTTTCGGCCATGGAAATCACGTCGAGCGCATCGCAGGTCGGGCCGAACACGGCGGAAAGGCTTGTCGGGCCTTTCTTGAAAGACTGGATCGGGTAAGTGCAGTGATCGAAGATCACGCCTGAGTAAGTGTGGTAGACACCGTCGTTAATGTAGTAACTGGTTTTACCGTCACGCAGCGCCTTACCCACAATTTTAGACACCGCGTAACCAGCGGTCGCCACCAGAAAGCGCCCCGGTTCGGCGAGGATCTGGACTTCCTTCGGGAATAAACGTTCAAGTTCGGTATTGATGACCTCTGCGAGTTCGGCGAAAGGTTTTACCGACTGGTCATAGGGCGCTGGAAACCCGCCACCTATGTCGACGAGGTTCATCTTCGTGTAGCCGCGATCCTGTGCTTCCTGGAATACGTTGGCAGTCAGGTTGAGTGCCATAACGTAGTTCTCGAAATTGGTTGTCTGGCTGCCAACGTGAAAGCTGATACCCTCAACCGTTAGACCGACGCGATCCGCTTCCAGGATCAGGTCGATGGCCTCCCCCGGATGGGCACCGAATTTCGACGATAGTTCAACCATCGCGCCGGTATTGGGTACCTTAAGGCGCAGCACGAGGCCTGCATTGGGTGCATGCCGTTTAATCTTGTGGATCTCTTCAATGTTGTCAAAGGTGACGAGCGGTCGGAACTGGTTGAGTTCTGCCAGTGTCTCAACAGGCTTAATAGGATTGGCGTAGATGATCTTGTCCCAGATCCACGCCAGGCGCTGCTTCGCCGGCAGCTTCTTTATGTTCTGGTAGACAAGCTTGAACTCCGGCATGGATGCAACGTCGAAGCTGGCACCCTGCTCGAAGAGGGTGCGCACGATTGCCGCATCGGAATTAGCCTTAACCGCGAAATAGACCTGCACGCGTGGCAGGTGTTTGCGAAACAGACGATAGTTCCTGCGCAGCTCGCTATGGTCAATGATGAACAGCGGCGTGCCGTGTTCTCTTGCAAGATTCTGTAATCTGGTTTTCGAGATCATTGATTACCGCCCGTTGTTGCCAAAGCCACCGGGGCCGGAGCTTCTCGTTCAGTTCTTTCAGGGGAAGTATTCATTATTTAATCCGTCTCCTTCAATTCCAGGAGGTATAGTATAACTGTGTTGAATGATAAAGTGGCGGCGGATGTCCATACACCCTAAAGCCGGTTCTGAAGTGCAGGTTTAATAACCCTGGCTTCAGTCTCATGTAATCGTGAGCTAATAACCGACATAAACGTAAACATTTGAGGAAGCTGGATGGAAAAATACAAGTGGACGATAGCAGACGCGGCGAGTCTGTATCAGGTTAACGGCTGGGGGAATGGTCTGTTCGGCGTCAATGAGTTGGGTAATATCGTGGCGATACCCGATGGCGAGCACCAGGTGGATCTGAAAGTACTCTGTGATGAACTGGCAGAACGCGGTATGAGTCCACCACTTTTACTACGTTTTTCTGATATTTTGCAGCAGCGCATGGAGCAGATTTTCAGGCGTTTTCAAAACGCCAGAGAGGCATCCGGTTACAGCGGTCGTTACTATGGTGTTTATCCCATCAAGGTAAACCAGCAACGACAGGTTGTTGAAGAAATTGTTGAGTTCGGTAGTCAATACAACTGGGGACTGGAGGCCGGTTCCAAACCGGAGCTGCTTGCGACTCTGGCGATGCTGGAGGATGTAGAAGGTCTCATTATCTGTAATGGTTACAAGGATCGTGAATTTATCGAACTCGCACTGATTGGCCGGAAGATGGGCAAACAGGTTTTTATCGTGGTTGAGAAGCCGAACGAACTGGATTTGATCCTGGAGGCATCGAAACGTATTGGCGTCGACCCTTTGATCGGCTTGCGTTGCCAGCTTGCAGCAACCAGCAAAGGATTGTGGGATGATTCCGGCGGCGACAACTCCAAGTTTGGCCTCAGCGCCACCGAACTGGCCGCGGTGATTGAGAAGTTGAAATCGGAGAATATGCTTTCCTGTTTGCGCCTTCTGCACTTCCACATTGGATCACAGGTGCCGCAAATTATTCAGATAAAACAGGCGATGCAGGAGGCCGCACGCTTCTATGTCGAAATGCGCAAGCTCGGCGCGCCGATTGATTTCATGGATGTTGGCGGTGGTCTGGGTATCAATTACGACGGATCCATCTCCGCCAACATTTCATCGGTAGACTATTCGCTGCAGGAATATGCAAACGATATCATCTGGACCATGAAACATACCTGCGATAATGAAGACCTGCCGCACCCACATATTATTTCTGAATCGGGTCGTGCGCTGGTTGCCCATCATGCTGTACTAATTATCGATATACTCGGTGTCTCCAAACGGAACCATGGCAAGGCACTAAGCGCTCCTGCGAAAGGTTCACTTATGCAGGTCCAGCAACTTTGGAAAACACTGAAGCATATTGATAAGCTCTCACCTCGTGAGGCGGCGCATGATGTCGTGTCATTGAGGGATGATGTGAACAAGCTTTTTACGCTGGGGCATTGTTCACTAAGTGACCGGGCCAGGTCTGATGAACTGTACTGGCACATACTGGAGCTCCTGGTCGGGAAACTGGATGATGAAGAATTGCGTCAACTGCTACCGGGCATTCGCACACAGATGGCGGACAGGTATTTTTGTAACTTCTCCCTGTTTCAGTCACTGCCCGATGCGTGGGCAATCAAGCAGGTATTTCCGGTCGTGCCGGTGCACCGGCTGAACGAAGAACCGACCAGGCAGGGCATACTGGTAGATATTACCTGTGATTCGGACGGCAAGATTGAGCAGTTTCCATTGCTTGGCGGGCTGTTTGAAACGCTGCCGCTGCATCCCGTCGCTGATAACGACCAATATCTCATTGGCATTTTTCTAACCGGTGCTTACCAGGAAATACTCGGTGACCTGCATAACCTGTTTGGTGATACACACGCCGTGCATGTCCGCCTGGATGGAGAGCAATATGAACTTGAGCAGGTTCTTTACGGTGAATCTGTAACCGATGTACTTGACTCAGTACAATATCACGAAGATGTGTTGACTGACCGTATGCGCCGCCAGTTGTCGCAGGCAAAGACGGAAGGTCATATTACAGCGAAGGAGTCGAGTGTATTTCTCAACTATTATCGAGAAGGACTAAAGGGTTATACCTATCTTGAGGAACGCGATATGTTACCGACTACGCGACCATTGGCCGAGTGGTCTTCGTCTACTATGGTGACAGGCAAAAAATAAAACGCTGTGCCAGGTCTCGCACCCAAAGAGGACTGACACTTTTCAAAGTCCCCTGCTACAAGGATAGTCAGAAGTTTGGATACAGAGGCGCGGGGATGCGTCAGCTGACCTCGAATCTGTGAGTTTGTTTATGTTGCTTTTTAGATGCTGTGTAAGATCAATAATATTTCTCATTTACTTTGTCAGTACCAAAACTGATTTTGGTATCAATCGAAAACAGACATGAGGATATGCCGATGTGCTTTAGTCGAATAATATTTAAGCTTTCCTATATCGCTTTATCTCTTTTCTTCAGTACCGCCAGCTTTGCCGAATGTGCCGGTAAGCAATGTAATGTTGAAAGATTCAGTAAAGGCGCGTGGTATGGCGATACCAATATGATTGGTCCAGCTAATCGAGAAGGATTTTCCAAAGCGCCATATTCCACCTGGTTTTCACGCGGCTATGATAATTACCAGCTTGATGAAACTGTAATAGAGGAAATAAAAAGAAATTATTCTTCTCATGATGATGACCTGGAAATTTCACTATTTATGGGAACCTGGTGCAGTGATAGTAAAAAGCAAACACCGCGTCTCTATAAAATCCTTGATAAAATGAACTTTGACAAAAATAATTTTTCCATTAATACCTTAGGGATAACACCTCAGGAATTTCGTAGAACGTCCGATGGTGTCGCTGAAAAAGATTTGAACATTTATCGCGTGCCCACCATTATTGTCAAAAGAAATAATAAGGAGCTGGGTCGCATTGTAGAATCCCCCGCCAAAAGCCTGGAACAGGACTTACTGACTATCCTGAAAGGCGAACCCTATGCACAAGCACGGCATATTCTGGAAGGTGAAGTAAATAGGCATCTCGAAAAGCAGGGTGCAATTGAATTCAGCAAAAATCTTGAAGCACTGACAAAAGAATTTAAGGAAAAAGGAATTAGGGAGCATGAACTTGATAGTTACATTGCTTATACCCTGCTTTATTCAAAACGCTACAAAGAGGCCGTTGTCGTAAGCAGTATGATGTTGAAGATATTTCCGACAGCAGGTCATTTACATATGGCGTTGGCAAGTGCATACGAGCTATTGGGGGAAAAGGATCTGGCGCTGACTAGTTATAAAATGGCATTTCTCTATATTGAAGATAAGGGGGCGCTAGATGTTTTTCGTATTGCTTTGAGTAGAAGCGAAGCATTTTATTAATTGATGTTAATTTGTTGGTAGCCAGCATGGGTGCGGAGTCGTTTAGAGGATTCAACAACTCTTGTCTATACTCACCCGCGTGATGCCAATTTCCTGTCCTTTTACGAACACGGAGAAGAATTACTGATGGCTTTTGCATTACACGTCAATGACATTTCCTCTGAGCTTAATTGAATATTACGTGGGTAAATGGCAGTAAAAGAAATAAATTAATTTAACCGTTTTCTGATAAACAGGTAAGCTACTTTCATGACACAATGTTAATCAGACTTATTTAAATAGGACATCATTTGGAGATAACATGAATAAAGCATACAACGACATTTTGCATTTAATGAACGAATATTCTTATCGCGTTGATAGCGGAGACATCGAAGGTTTTGCTGAATTATTTTCACATTCCTCATTTGAAATATTGGGCTCTCCCACTGGGCCGGTGACCGGTAAAGATGAAGTTCTTGAATTCATGAGTAGAGTCATATTGTACGATGGCAAACCGAACACGAAGCATTGTATGACTAATGTACAAATAGATATCGATAAACCCTCAGGAACGGCTAAGTCACAATCTTATGTCACCGTTTTTCAGGCAGTGCCCCCTGACTTCCCGCTGCAGGCCATTTTCAGTGGTCGATACCGTGATTCCTTTGAGAATATCGATGGCAGTTGGCGATTCCGTACCCGGGAAATTTCACCTGATTTGGTCGGCGATCTCAGTCATGCTGATGCGACCGTCAGGGATAGCGAAAGTGCTGGCAGTAAATAACTGTACAAAAGAAAACATGTTTAAGCACATCCTGATAAACAGGTAAACTTCAGTGACAAATTAATGTTGTTCAGCCTTATATATACAAGACGTAATCTGGAGACAACATGATAAAAGCATACAACGACATTTTTCATTTAATGAACGAATATTGTTATCGCATTGATAACGGAGACATCAAAGGTTTTGCTGAATTATTTTCATATGCCTCACTTGGGATAGTGGGTTCACCCACAGGGCCGATGAAGGGTAAAGATGAAGTTTTTGAGTTTCTGAATAGAGTCATACTCTACGATGGCAAACCCAACACGAAGCATTGTATGACGAATGTTCAGATTGATATTGATGAGCCATCAGGAACGGCAAAAACACAATCTTATGTCACCGTTTTTCAGGCAGTGCCTCCTGACTTCCCGCTACAGGCTATATTCAGTGGTTACTACCGTGATACCTTTGAGAAGGTAGATGGCAACTGGCGATTCAGCTCCCGGGAAACTTCACCTGATTTGATCGGCGATTTCAGTTTTCACTTTTCAGAAGAATTCTGACTCAATTTTCCTAATTCAATCTGTTCACTAAACTTTGCAGATACACTCTTTATCCTGTACCTGGAAAGTCTATA
>JBLIML010000146.1:0-9834 GCA_047638675.1 Planctomycetota bacterium
TTCCAATTATTAAAATTACCCACTCAATCTTTTTTGTCTTTCTTTTAGTCTTTTTTTTCGAGCCTTTATCCCGGTAGAGGTCTTCGGCGGCCTCCTGAGTAAAGAAGGTAGAAGCTAACCAGCCTACTTTTTTAGTCTTTTTTTCATTCTTAGCTATTCCCGCGATTTCGTCATTGTTGTTTTGGCCAAGGCCCTGAGCGGCAGAACCAGGCCCTTGTGCTGCATTAAACTTGGCGAAAACGATGCCGCATTTGATGCATTCTTCTGCTTTTTTTTGTTCGTGTGAACATTTTGGACATTTAAATGCAGATACGCTCGCTGTAGGCTTGATTGCGCCAGGCGTTTTCGGTTTGGCTTTAACAACTGAGCGGTTACGCTCCACCACTTCATAATCTAACTGGATTCGTTGCAACTCACCTTTGTCCACCCATATTCCATTACACGCTTCGCAAATATCAATAATAGTGCTCGAAACCTTGCCGTGTTTCTTCTTCGCCATAGCTAAATCGCAGGATGGGCAGAAACGCGTGACCTTGTCACCGGAGCGAGAAGGCGGTGCCATATCCATTGACACTTCAACTTCCTGAGTTTCCTGTATGCGTTTTAATTCATTTGGCTTAAGGAAAAAACCCTTGCATGGCATGCAGAATTGAACCCGAACTCCTTCATACTGGACTGCCTTCAATACGTTTTTACAAACCGGGCATTTCAAACTCATGGTGATTCTCTCATTAATTCGGCGGCGCTAGTCTAATCCTGCGCTGTACTTTCAGAAATGCCAAACGCCATAATAGGCACTCCAGGAAACCCAACCGACGAATCCGCATGGCCAAGGACAATGCCGTTTTTAGTTGCTGTCATGGTTTCCTGCAGTCTTCCAAATGCATTTACAATCTTGGCCAGGGGCTGACCGACCTTAACCACATCACCCGGCTTTGCCAAAAATCTGATGATTCCGGTTCTGGAACCATAAGGTTTATCCAAATACTTAAGCAACTTACCCTGACCATAGCCTGTCGAGACAGGATATTCAAAATGCTGGTCGCGGGGAGCGATCATCCCGAGATGCGCTAGAATATTCCACACAGCTTCAACGCCACATCTAACGCTGGATTCACTAACAGTATGCGGTTGCCCTAGTTCAAACGTTAACGCAGGAATATCACCCTTGATCAGGTTGAAAGTAAGACTACTATTCATTTCTTCTTCATCGACAATCACGCACATACCTGCCTCTTTACCTATTTGAATGGTCCTGCGATAGGCATTTTTATGATCTTTGCCAGGGTCATGATCGATCAACACATAAGGAATCGATTCGATCCAGTCATTGTGGAAGTCGATGACGAGAGTTGGATTAGTTTCAACAATTGTTTCAAAAATAGTATGTGCGATTCTCTCTCCGAGAGAGCCATTGGGGTTGCCCGGAAAGGACCGGTTAAGGTCTTCCATACTCATGGTAATGTGTCGCAATCCAGATTCGAATCCAAGCGGATTCATCAGTGGGAAAGCCTGAACCGTGCCGCAAACTAGTCGACTTCGAATAATTTTGAATATCTCCTGAATAACCACGATTCCACTAACTTCGTCGCCATGACTACAGGCGGTAAGCCAGACTACGGGGCCTTTATTTTCGCTCGCCGCACACATGAGGGGTAGTCGCCTGCGCGACAAGTCAGAGCCCGTCATGATCTTCTTGAAGGAATAGTGATTCTTAACCCTGGAAGCAGGGGCATTTTTTTTACCTGGCATTATGTTTCCTCTGTGACTCTAGACTCAAAATAAAAACGGTTCAGGCCTTACATTAGACCTTTTTGAAGTAAATTAAGCACAAAATCACTCACCAATATTGAGCAGATCTTTGCGCGGCGTATATTTACGAAATTCGTCGATTATCTCAAGAGCATTCTTTGTTAGTCTTCGACTTGAAATATTTTTTGTCACAGTATCTTCTGTTCGGGAGATTCCGAAAGTAATGGCATACTCGCTAATATTTCTGAAGTCGCTCATATTCAGATACTCATTCAAAGTCGTCACTGCCAGCATTTTTAAGTATGAGGAATCTTCAGCGCCAATCTCAAGCAATGTTTCAGTTATTTTAGCTGCACTTTCGTAAACAAGCATTGTGACTTTTTCATCTTCATGAAAAGTCAGCGACGTGGTCCCCACTATCCCTATAAGGGGCTTCACAGTTATCGATACACCATCGGCGAGAGAATTGAAGCTTACAAGCATCAAGACGAGGAATAAGCAACGTTGTTTGTACATAAATTCTCCTGATTTTCCGACAAAAATAACAGGGGTTCCGGGGACAGTTTACTTAATTATCATTTGAATAGGAGTAGATAAGTAAACTGTCCCCGAATTCTTTCCTGATAGGTGCTGGTATCGCTTATCTATTTTAGGGGCCCTCTTAGTCCCGTATGTAATCGAAAACTGATCTCGATCAGGAATTTTACGGTGCAGGTATCGGCTCAAAGTCCGGCAAAGTCCTTTCGTGATAGTTGTAGTTTAATGCGACATCCCACAGTACCTTTTCAGCGTGATCACGTGCGACTTCCCACTGCGGCAGGTGATGCCACTTATCTGCAACCAGTTGTGCGAGTTGCTCTGCACCGCCATCAAACATCGATCGGATCATGACGCCTGTATTTTGACCGGCGAATTGTTGAAAAAATTCTGGCTGGAAGCCCTTAAAGACATCGAAGGCATGGGTGTATAAATCCTTGAAGTATTCAAGCGTACGCAGCACGTCTCCCCGGTGTCCGATATTGGCATGACCCAAACTGGCCAGCTGCCAGTCTGGATCACCGGCAACGTAGCGACACATCTCAATCCATCCCGTCATATTCTGTACACCGCTGACTTCTGCAAGCGGTAATCGCCCCGGGTAGAAGAAGTCAACAATATGCAGCACCCCTCCCGGTGTAATGATATAGCTGTCCGCGCCTGTGTGTGCCCAGTCGACCGGTGTCACGTATTTGAATGTTCGATCTTCAAATTGAAATTCACTATGACCATTAGCAACAATCTCGGTGGGCGTGGGTATTGAGTTTTTGTAGCGCTTAATTTCTCTCAACGCATTTTCACTGGCAATGATGCGAAGATTGATGCCTTCTTTCTTCAAGACCTGTGCGAGCTTACCAGCATTACCGACATGATCGACATGAGGATGACTGTACACCACGGTAGTAATCGGCAAGGGCGTGATCAAGGCGACCTGCCTGACAAAAGCCTCCATATCAAAAATATCAGGGGCATCAATCACGAGCGTTTCACGATCACCGACAAAAACCGTTACTGCAAACTGGTCCGACAGGAACCAGTAACTGCGATCAGTAAGACGCTGAACTATCCATTCCCTCATCGGTGGAACATAAGGTATATCGACACGCTCACCAGGTTTCAACTTTCGTGTACTGGATGCCTTCACGCGCACATCCGTCGCCAAATAAGGATTATAGGTGCGAACAGGGCCGATATGTTGCAGAGGATGTGCCTGTGCCGCGTCTTCTGAAGTGGTAGTGGGTGTTAGTTTATCTGCCACTGCCATGGATGAAAAAAGCATCGTCGCAAGCAAGCTTATATGAAATAAAAAAATCATAGATTTTAATGTCCTCATTTGAAAGTTCCGAGATCAGTTTACCTGAAGGATAGAGATATTATACTGGCAGCAGTGCGAGAAAACTCGCTCGATGAGGTATAGGTACAGGAAGTATAAAAGCTATTTTGCAATATTTCCAAACAACCAGCGCCAATAAACCTGCATACAGATCGCTTATCTGGCATTGTATATACCGATTACAGCCGAATACTCATGCAGAGGTAGTCGGCTCGAGGTCGGCCCCGACGAATCGGACATCTGGTTATTTAGCCATATTAGTTAGCCCAATTTATAGTATAGAGATAGCCGAATGAACATCCTTGTCATCAATTGCGGGTCATCCAGTATTAAGTATCAAGTGTTCGATACACAGAATGAGCAATGTTTAATTAATGGCCTGATTGAAATGCCAAGCACGTCGCTCAATTATGACAGCGCGTTTGAACAAATATTATTGCTTAGCACACAATGGAAAATTTCTGCTGTTGGTCATCGTGTTGTTCATGGCGGTGATGAATTTCATGAAGCGACACTAATCACAGAAAAGGTCATCGCGGCTATTCAGGCATGGACATCGATTGCACCACTACATAACCCCAAAAACCTGGCTGGTATTAAGGCCGCGCAAAAACATCTACCAGACGTCCCCCATGTCGCTGTTTTTGACACAGCATTTCACCATTCCTTACCTCGCCGGGCGAGTACCTACCCGATTAATCAAAAATTAGCTCGCGAGCATCGCATTAAACGTTATGGTTTTCACGGCACTTCCCATGCATACGTGGCGGAAAAGGCTGCGCAATTTCTACAGCGGCCTCTATCGGAGCTACGTATTGTCAGCCTGCATCTGGGCAATGGCGCTAGTGCCTGTGCTATTGAGTTCGGGCATTCAACAGAAACCAGTATGGGCATGACACCACTGGAAGGTTTGATGATGGGTACGCGGGTGGGGGATATAGATGCGGGGATCATTCTTACGCTGGCCAGAGACACAAATATATCAACCGATGACATTGACAATCTATTAAATAAACAATCTGGCTTGAAAGGTTTATCTGGCATAAGTAATGATTTAAGAGAGCTTGAAACTGCCGCATCAAAAGGTGACGACAATGCGCGTTTGGCAATTGCTGTTTATGCTCATAGAGTACGCAAATACATCGGCGCCTACGCTGTGGTTATGGGAGGTCTTGACGCCATTGTTATTACAGGTGGCATCGGTGAGAATAGTGCGTCAATGCGGCAACGCATTTTGCAAAGGCTCGACTTTTTGGGCCTTATCATTGACGAAAACGCCAACATTGACGCAGCGGTTTCGCACGAAACCCCGACCTGGAGAATCAGCCTTGCACATTCCAGAGTGCAAACTCTGGTTATTAAAACCAATGAAGAACTAAGCATCGCCCGACAGACGCTGACCATTGCGACAAATCGTCATCAAGTTAACAACCCATCATCCATTCCGATAGCAATAAGCGCCAGGCATATCCACTTAACTAAAGAGAGTTTTGCCGAGCTGTTTGGTAAACATGTTGAACCCACCCATTACAAAGATTTAAATCAGCCTGGGCAATATGCCTGCAACGAAACACTTAATCTAATTGGCCCAGGAGGTCGCATTGAAAATGTACGTTTGCTGGGGCCTTTGCGTTCTAAAAATCAGATCGAAATTTCAAGAACTGACGAGTTTGCGTTAGGTGTTGATGCACCTGTACGTGATTCAGGAAGAACGAAGGCTTCAGCAGCTATAACTGTTGAAGGCCCTAAAGCGACTATTCAGCTAGAGGAAGGACTTATTTGCGCTCGCCGTCATATTCACATGCATCCGGATGATGCTGCGCGTTTTGGCGTGAAGAATAAAGATGAAGTTGAAGTCGCGATACGAGGGGGGGTGCGAGATTTAGTATTTTGTGACGTGTTAATTCGAGTCAGCCCGGCCTACACCTTAGAAATGCACATTGACACTGATGAGGCGAACGCGGCTGAGCTCACTAAAAATACCGTAGGCGATCTCGTATACACAAACCTTGAAAATGCAAAAGCAGAATTACGTTCAAAGAAAGTGACATCATAGTAAGCTGCTTTTGCCGGTTCGGGATCATCTTTCAGGTACAGTTTACATATTTGCAGGCAAGTCCAATCCTGACTCGATGCACATATCTTCATTTGTATCGGACTTCTAGTTATCCAGCTCCATATACCTGGGATAGTTCTCATCTGAACATCAAACACTCATCGGCTTGATCGGTATCGAACGGTAACGCTTACCACTTGCGGCATAAATTGCGTTGATAAATGCGGGGGCGAAAGTAGGGACGCCTGGTTCACCCAGGCCGGTGGGGCCTTCGTCAGTCTCTACGAAATGCACGTGGACTTCCGGCATCTCGTTATGACGTAGTACGGGGTAGTCATGGAAATTTGAATTGACCACCGCGCCATTCTTGAATGTCACGTCTTCTCTTAGAGACAGCGACAGGCCCATGACAACCGCACCTTCCATCTGTGCCGTGGCGATGTCAGGGTTGAGTACCAGGCCACAATCTACGGCGCAGTCGACCCGGTGTACCTTGATTTCATCGGCACTGGTTTCAACATGGACCAGCATGGCGAGGAAACTATTAAAACTATGATGGACGGCGATGCCCAGACCATGGTTCTCCGGCATTTTCTTACCCCAGCCACCTTTCTCTGCAGCAAGATCGAGAACACCGCGACAACGACTAACGGCATTGGCCATTTTAGGATCTTTATTATTATCATAAATTTTGTGCAGGAACTTCACCGTATCCATGCCGGCCTTTTGTGCCAGTTCGTCAGTGAAGACGTTAATAGCAAAACCGTAGAAGATCGCGTACACCGCGCGATACCAGCCAATACGTGTATGTGCTTTGGCCAGACCGGATTCGGCCCTGAAGTTCGCGATACCATAGGGGTGCGCGATGATGTCACGAAAATCTCTTTCATTAGGGCGATCGACACTTGGATCGAAGGTTGAACTTATCGACGGGAAGGCCGCACGCTGCAACCATGCACTGATGTTTCCTTCGCTGTCCATGCCTGCTTTAAGGTGCTGGGCATTGATGGAGTGGTAGTAACCGGTGCGGGTATCTTCTTCACGAGACCAGGTCAGCTGCACGGGTGCGCCAACCGCTTTTGAGATTGCTGCGGCCTCGTGAACATAATCGCACTTGCCTTTACGGCCGAATGCACCACCTGACATCGTCACGTGAACGATGATGTTTTCTTCCTTTCGGCCGAGGTACTGACCGATGACCTTCTGGATCTCCTGTGGGTTTTGCGTTGATGCCCATATTTCGCAACTGTCATCCTGTACCCAGGCGACACTGGCCATGGGTTCCATCGGCGAGTGCGACAGGTGCCCGCCCGTATAGCTTGCTGAATGACTTATCTCTGAAGCTTCCAATGCTTTGTCTACGTCGCCGCGGCTGAAGATGGCTTTTGCTGGTGACTCAACATTATTAACTAAGTCCTGCAGGTATTCTTTCGTGTTGTAGCTCTCGTTTTCTCCCAGATCCCATTTTATCTTGAGTTTTTTCAGAGCTTGCTGAGCCGTCCAGGTATTTCTCGCAACTACGGCAACGCCGCCGACGCTGCTATAGGGGCTTTTAATGGGTTCAACTTCCACCACATCAATGACACCCTTCATTTTTAAGGCCTCAGTTTTATCGACACTACGGAGAGTACCGCCGAAGACCGGCACATGTGAGATGGCTGCATAAAGCAGGCCGGGCATTTTTGTATCAATGCCGTAGGTTCGCTTACCTACTACCACCTCATTCTGATCGTGTCGATCCATTGGCTTACCGATATAGCGAAACTGATCTTTACTCTTTAAAACCGGATCCTGTGGAACAGGTAGTTTCGCCGCCCTGGATGACAATTCACCGTAGCTGAGTTTCGTTTTGTTATGTCGGTTATGAACAAAGTGTAACTCGGCATAACAGTCTGACTCGGGTATTCCCCAGTTTTCAGATGCCGCTTTTACCAGCATGCTGCGTGCCGCTGCCCCTGCTTTGCGCATGGGAATAAAAAATTCATTGATGCTGCGTGAACCGCCGGTTGCCTGGCTACCATATTTCTTGTCAGCGTCTCCCTGAAGAACGGTGACTCGTGACCAATCCGCTTCCAGTTCATCGGCGACTGCGGCAGGTAACACGGTGCTGACGCCCTGGCCCATTTCAGTACGACCGCAGTACAGGGTCGTGTCGCCGTTTTCTGCGATTTGAATGAAGACCCTGGGATGAAACACCGACTCATCTTTTTCCGCCCTGAGCCTTAGCGGCACAGTGACACCCAGCACCAGGCCGCCGGCCGTCATGCCAGTGGCCTTGAGGAATTCGCGTCGACTGACTTTTTGTATATTCATCTTAAGCCTCCTGCATCTCGGCAGCCGCCTCAAGTATTGCTTTTTTGATACGCTGGTAAGTGCCGCAACGGCAGATGTGCGCTGACATCGCATAGTCGACATCTTCTGCTTTGGGCTCAGGATTCTTCTTCAGAAAATCGGCGGCCCCCATAATCTGTCCCGCCTGGCAATAACCACATTGCGGTACATTGTTCGCCAACCAGGCTTTCTGCAATGGATGCGTGCCCTCTGTGGATAGCCCTTCAATAGTAGTAACCTGCTTACCCATCACGCCACTCACCGGTGTCAGGCAGGCACGCGTTGCCGCGCCGTCTACATGCACAGTACAGGCACCGCATGTACCGATACCGCAGCCATATTTAGTACCAGTTAATTCCAGTTCATCCCGCAAAAACCAGAGCAATGGCATATTCTCATCGACATCGACGTTGACATCCTTGCCGTTAATATTCATTGTTTTACGCATTTCCAGTTCTCCGCAGTGGCTTCAGTGATATCACCATTATAGATGCAGAGTTAGAGATTAGGCCATACATTTGGCATTCTTGATGTGAACGGGTAGTGACGTCGTGTCAGGCCTGGTCTTACCCAATTTATGCTGTTCTTAAAATAAATCACGTGGTCCAGTTGGTGCAAAAATTTCTTTGCTCAAAAGCAGGTTTTCAATTATTACTTTCGCTTCTATCATGCGATCAAAATCGTCCGATTCATCCACTTCTACCGCAGCACAATTAAGGATAATTTCAATCACCTCTTCCGAAAGAATGCCTTTCT
This sequence comes from Planctomycetota bacterium, assembly GCA_047638675.1. GTDB lineage: Bacteria > Pseudomonadota > Gammaproteobacteria > Eutrophobiales > Eutrophobiaceae > WLWS01. The sequence continues at coordinate 8,766 of JBLIML010000146.1, forward strand.
TTTGCATAATTTCAATGAGCATTTTTACTATTGCTAAACAAGCAATCCCGTTAGCGCTATCCGCAGTTTCTCTAGTGGAAAATTTCATTTTTGTCCCTTATTAGATGGGTTTTGGTGGAATAGCGGCAAGGCATATACCACAAGGACACTATCAAGCCATTAACACCGGAGTTATGTGATCGAACTCTCATCAATCATTTTTAAGCTGTGATACAAGTCACAAGAAGTGAGGAGATCCATGTACATGTTAGTCAAGAAGGTAAGGACGACCTGGTCACAGTAAATTTTTTTATCTCTCTTTTATGTCGTTTGTGGCGGACAAATAGTATAAGCAGGTCTTATTCTTTTGGTTCCTCTGTTTCATCAGAGGATTCCATCGTTTCTGTTTGTGGAGCGACAACGTCCGGGACGACTGCTTCGACCTTTAAACTTGAATAGAAATTAATTTGCGCTGGTATTTCAACTAGCACAATCAGGAAAACCAGAATGAAAATTCCATCGGCGCTACTGAAAAACCAATCGAGGCGAAGATAGTTGCAAGAAATGCGATGCCTGAAATGTGCGATTGATCACCCTGCTCCAGCCGACGTTGATTCAGGAAATGACGCTGGAGGTTAAAAAACAGAATATGTGATGCTGCACACCATAAACCGCCGGCGATTACCCATTTAACGATTGTTACTAATTCCATGAGTTTCTCTAAAAACGTTGATTACTGCCAGTCCGTTCCTATCATGATTAAGCTCTAATCTCTGCCGTGCAGATTTTGCCTGACAAAGACTATTCTACATGTAATGTCAGAAAACAGTCTCAACCTTAGGTTTGGTAATTAGTAGATAAACGCAAAACCATACTATCTCTATTTACAGCTCAACATCTGATAGCCAAATCTAAGTATCGACCTCATTGTTTTCATCTCTATCGCAATAAGGGTGAAAAAATGTCATTTTAACCTTGTTATTGTCTACAACGGTAAACTCCATATCAATTGAAGGTGTAGTAAATAATAATTTTTGGTCTGTTAATTCTTCTGACGAGCGGGCATATCTATTATTTACAGTAAAGTATG
>JBLIML010000147.1:0-9807 GCA_047638675.1 Planctomycetota bacterium
CGTGCTCAATGCCGTCGCCGAATTGAGAAAGCCGGGTCCTGGTACAACACTGTATACACCGACTTTTCCGGTTGAACGGGCGTAACCAAACGCCATATAGGCAGCACCAGCTTCATTACGAGTGATAATTATGTTTAGCTCGTCTTTTTGATCGTAAAGGGCGTCAAAAATCTCATAGGTCTGACCACCGGGTAATCCAAAAAAAGTGTCTACTCCATATTGTTGCACGGATGAAATAAGAGCCTTGCCGCCCTTTACATATGGCATAATTCTACTCCTCTGATAGTGATCTTTGATGAAACCTGATGGACCACCTTAATGCAGCACAGGTAGCGCAGGCAAATGAGAGTTTTTTATCCTTAGCATGAGCGATTTTCTTTTCCACAGCAGATACAAAGTATGACCAATAAGAAAAATACGGGAGCGCGGCGTTTACCACCTTTAAATGCTGTCCGTGCTTTCGAGGCGGCAGCCCGTCATCTTAGTTTTACTCGTGCAGCGGAGGAATTAAATGTTACCCAGGGGGCCATCAGTCATCAGGTCAAGGTACTGGAAAGTTGGCTTGGTGTTCCGCTGTTTCAACGAAATAAGCGAGAAATAAAACTGAGCGAAGAGGGAGCCATTTACCTGCCAGGTGTACGGGCAACACTGAACAAACTTCATACGATAACCCAGCAAATAGTCGAAGGTGATAGCACACATTTGCTTAATGTTGCCACACCTGAATCTTTCGCTGTGAACTGGTTGATCAAGCGCTTAAAAGAATTCCACATCGAGCACCCCGATATCGATGTCCGTCTGACAACGCAAAATCAGATCGATGATTTCGGCAACCTGATAGGAGAAGAGGGACCTGCCTGGGTTGATATGCGAATCCGTTGTGGCCGTGGCCGCTGGACAGGATTACAGGTCACCAAAATTCTGGATGAAGAAATGTTCCCGGTATGCAGTCCTGAATTACTCGAAGGAGAACAGGGCCTACGAAGTCTGGAAAATTTGCAATTCCATACTTTGCTGCATGATGACATGCAAATCCCCTGGCGGAACTGGTTGCTCTCAGCCGGTCTCGATGATGTCGATACCAATCGTGGCCCGCACTTCAGTCATTCTCATATGGTATTGAAAGCTGCTATTGAAAGTCAGGGCGTAGCCTTAGGACGAAGTGTGCTTGTTGCTGATGATCTGGCAGCAGGCAAACTGGTGAAACCTTTCAACATCAGTATCCCTGCAGATCACTCCTATTACCTTGTCTATCCAGAGATACCGGTAGATCAGCCCAAAATTATTGCATTTCAGGGCTGGCTGGTTAAACAAGCTAGCCTTTTCAACAAGCAGAACACTGAATAAATCGCTGCAATAAGACGTAATCAGCATGCTTCTTAATTAGCAGTGCTTGAGTTTGATTACCGGGTATTTCTTACTTATGTTCATATCTTTTAATGTACGTCATTAAAAAGTCTCATTTGACGAACACCTGAGTTTGTTTTGATAATCAAATAACTGAGTCCAACAAAAGAATGTAGAGGTCATTTCTTATGTCTTATGACTACGATGTCGTTATCGCCGGAGGTGGACACAATGCGCTTGCCTGCGCGGCTTTACTTTGCAAAGCAGGATTAAAAACGCTGGTAGCAGAAAGAAATGCATGGGTCGGAGGCGGTGTTATAACCAGTGCTGATGCGACTTTACCCGGCTTTAAACACGATTTATTTGGTTCCAGTCATGTATGGATACATGCCAATCCGGATTTCAAAAAGATGGAACCGGAACTGGAAAAATTCGGACTTAAGTATCTTTACACCGATAATCATATTACCGGACATCCGAATAAAGATGGCCCGGGTATTATTGTAAACAAGGATGTCGAGCTTACCTGTGACAGTATTGCTGAATACTCACAAAAAGATGCCCAACGCTATCGTGAAATCTATGATGGTTTTATTGAAATCAAGGATGGTTTTATTAAAGCCATGTTCTCGCCACCGGCGCCGCCAAGTTATATGCCCTCTGCCATGGAAAGAAGTCCCGAGGGTCTGAATATGCTACGTAACTATAATCTGAGTGCCAGAGCCTTTGTCCATGAAAACTTTGAAAATCCGCATGTGCAAAGTTTTATTCTCGGCTGGGCCATGGCACCACAGATCACACCAGAGCAGGAGGCGGTAGGGCAAACCTTTTACATTATGATCCCTGGCATTCACGTCTACGGTCAGTCCATTCCCGAAGGCGGCAGTCAAATGTTACCGGAAGCACTGGCAGGCTATGTGGAATCGATGGGTGGTAAAGTGATGACGAATGCCAGTGTCAGCAAATTTATTATCCACAATGGCGAAGCCAGGGGTATTCGTCTCGAAGATGGCACTGAAATTACGGCCGGGAAAGCGGTTGTCACTGCGCTTGATCCACAACAGAGTTTCATTAAATTAATAGACGATGGCATTCTTGATAACAATTTCCTCTCCCAGATAAAAGCTTTCTCCTTTGGCAATATCGGCGTCTATCGTGTGCACTGCGCGTTGAACGAAGCACCTCGTTATCTGAACGGCGAAACAATGAGCAAAACTTACTTTCAACGGATATTTTATTCCGTGCAGGATACGCAGCAACATTATGCGGATATTGCCATGGGTATAGCGCCGCGCAATCCTTTTCTCTGGATCGCCTGCTGGACCTTACTCGACCCAACTCGTGCACCGGAAGGAAAACACACACTTATCATCGACACTTTTGTGCCAAGTAAATTGAGCGGCGGGCAAAGCTGGGAAGATATAAAGGAAAACTATGCTGATGTCGTATTGAAGAAACTGCGCGAATACACCAGCAACATGGGTGACGAAAATATTCTCGCCTATTACATTGATACGCCGGAAACGATTGAACGTAGAAATATATGCCTGATTGGTGGTTCAACCACCGGTGGAGACAGAACGCTGGCGCAATCAGGCTATTTTAGACCGGTGCCCGGTTATTCAGACTATCGTTCTCCTGTTAAGAACCTGTATATGACCGGGCCTTCCTGTCATCCGGGTGGAGGAATATCCGCGATGGGGACGCTCACGGCAAAAACTATGTTGCAAGATTTTGGTATGCTCGATGAAGATGATGAACTTTAACATTACGCAGAGGAGATATAATGGCTAGAGTAAAGAAATACACAGCGTTGGTAATACAACCAAATGTGCTGGTAGCAAAAAACAGAGATGATATTCAAAAGAATCTGGATCGCGTCTGTAACATGATTGACTTTGGCGTTGGCTACTTTTGGGAACTACCAGCCAGACTAGCGGTATTACCTGAATATTTTCTGCAAGGTGTAACTACACCAGGCAAGGGCGAGCACGGTTTGCAGGAGTTCATGAAAAAAGCCATTACCATTCCAGGACCTGAAATTGAGGCGCTCGGTAAGAAGGCGAAACAGTATGGAATGTATATTGCTGGCGGCGGCGTTGTTGAACAGGTTCCAGAGTTTCCGGATCGCTGGTTTAATACCGCCTTCATCATCGGTCCTGAGGGTGATGTCATCCTGAAATACCACAAGTGGCATGTGCCTGCTTATGTAGGTCTCGGTACCAGCCCCCATGACATGATTGATGATTACAGTAAGGCCTTTGGTTCCGGCCTTAAGACTTTCTTTCCTGTCGTCGACACTGAAATTGGCAAATTGGGCACGATGACCTGCCATGATGGCGCCACTCCGGAAGTCTCCCGCGCACTCGCTTTCAATGGCTGCGAAGTCATCTGTCATCCGACTGCCTTACAGGAAGTAGAAGGCGTCAACGAACCCTGGGACTTCTGGACATTTACCCGTCGTACCCGTGCTCATGACAACATGTGTTATTTGCTGGGATCAAACTGGGGTACAGTGGATTATGATTTTTATCCACGCGCCTTCTGTTCCGGCCACTCTTTTATCATTGACTATATCGGCATGATCATGCGTATGGCTTCCTATCCTGAAGAACAGGTCATCGCAGCGCCGATTGATATTGAAGCCTTACGGGAACATCGCTCCCGCATTGCCCACAATACCTGGGTGGATGTTCGCACTGAAGTATTCAAAGAGATCTATGAAGAATCCATTTATCCGGCTAACCTTTTTCCTTCCGGCAAACCACCTCGCAATCTGACGGAAAAAATCAATGGCGCCAAAATAGCATTGGACAGGCTCTATGCTCGTGGTCATTTTACTCCGCCAGATGGTTATACGGCAGATCAAATGTCAAATGCCTTGCAAGAAAGAGTTGATGCAGCACATGCACAGGGCACATTACGTAAACCAGACTGATAAATTATCCATGAAAAATAAGATGACAGGCGATATTACGCCCAGTAAACAGGTTCAGGATTTTATCCAGACGACACGTGCGATGCTTATCGGTGGTCAATGGGTAAAAGGACACAACAGTGAACGCCTGGATGTGATCAATCCGGCTGACGGATTATCCTTTGCCAGCATATATGCTGCTAATGAAGAGGATATTAATGACGCGGTAATTGCAGCGCGTCAGGCATTTGAAGACTCTGAGTGGAGCGGAATGACGCCAGCTGAACGCGGACAAATACTCTGGCGCATCGGTGATCTTATTGATGAAAATGTCGAGTTGCTGGCTGAATTGACGACGCTGGAAAATGGCAAACCCTATCTGGCCGCGCTGAACGGCGATGTGCCTGCAGCAGCGAAGACCTTTCGTTATTATGCCGGCTGGTGTACGAAGATTGACGGCAAGACACCACAATTGTCTGTTCCCGGCCGCCAATTTCATGCCTATACACGCCGTGAACCCATTGGTGTGGTTGGTCAAATCACGCCATGGAACGGTCCGGTTACTTCGCTTTCCTGGAAACTGGGCCCTGCACTGGCCGCCGGTTGTACGTCGGTTTTTAAACCTTCTGAAGAAACACCCTTGAGCTCACTAAAAATTGGCGAGCTACTTATACAGGCGGGGCTACCGGCTGGTGTCGTAAATATCGTGCCGGGTCTGGGTGAAATTGCTGGAAATGCCATCAGCAAACATCCGGACATTGATAAAATTGCTTTTACCGGTTCAACCGCCGTTGGAAAAATAATTCTGCGCAACGCCGCTGACAATCTAAAAAAAGTATCGCTGGAACTGGGTGGAAAATCCCCGATGCTGGTATTTGCCGATGCGGATATCGAACAAACTATTGTTGGTACGGCAATGGGCATTTTCAATAATGCCGGACAGGTCTGCGTGGCTGGATCGCGTCTTTACGTTGAGAAAGCCGTGTATGAAAAAGTGTTACAGGGCATCGTCGATTTTGCCAACAGGATCAAAGTAGGACCTGGCATGTTGCCGGAAACAGAAATGGGCCCACTGGTATCGGCCAAACAGTTGCAACGTGTCAATCACTATATTGAAAGTGCGCATAGCGAAGGCGCTGAACTCGTGTGCGGTGGCGAGCGTATCGGAGATCAAGGTTTTTTTATGCAACCAACAGTATTCGCCAATACAACAAACAGTATGACGGTCGTCCGTGAGGAAATTTTTGGCCCTGTCCTGTCTGTCATACGTGTTGAGGATATGAATGATGTTAAACAACTTGCCAATGACACATGTTATGGTCTGGCGGCGAGCATTTGGACTCAAGACGTCAAACGGGCACACCGTCTGGCTGCTGAGATGAAGGCCGGGTTAGTCTGGATAAACACGCATGGCATCCCCGATCCTGCCGTGCCTTTTGGCGGTTATAAGCAATCAGGTTGGGGTCGCGAACTCGGCTGGGAAGGTCTGGAACAATACACCGAATCAAAATCCGTCATCGCGCAACTATAAAATTACCTTGCATTAGATCCTCTATGATTAATGCCTCACAACAGTCTTTAGTCTTCCGGTTTGGATAGACCTTCCAGCCACCAATCTATCCCGGCGGCTGAGCGAATAAATTGATCGCGTTCTTTTTCATTCATCTGTTTCAGGTTGGGTAAAAAAGCTTCTGCCTGCTTCCCTGCAGGATAACGAAAACCCGGCTTGTCACTATTGGCAATAGCCACAATTACTTCTGCGAGCCTTTCCGGATCATCACCGTTTTCGCAGGATTCTTTTACTTTTTTTGTGCGGAACTCAACCAGCTCGCGATAAGGAGAGTTTTCTGGATATGCAGATGAAACCTGATACTTGCCGCCGAGTGCGGTACGGAATACACCGGGTTCAACCACTGATACTTTTATGCCAAAACGCGCAACCTCATAACAAAGCGCCTCTGCCACGGCTTCCAATGCACTTTTGCTGGCACAGTAAATTGCATCATTGACACGACCTAACATTGCCCCGACAGATGAGACCATAATGATTCGACCTGCCTGTTGTTGGCGCATACAAGGTAATATCGCGCGGGTCACGTTTAATACGCCGAAGAAATTGGTATCCATGACACGATGTATATCCTCTTCTGGCATGTCTTCAACAGCACCGGGAATATGGATCCCGGCATTATTAATTAACACATCCAGACAGCGCTCATTCTGTAGTATTAGTGTGATAGCGTTGGCGATTGATGCCTTGTCCTGCACGTCAAGCTGAATAAGTTTAATCGAAAGCTTTTCATCAGCCGCTATCTGCAACAGCGTAGTATCCTTTTCAGGATCACGCATGCTGGCATAGACCGTAGCACCTTGTCGTGCAAACGCCAGTGCGGTGGTTTGCCCAAAGCCGCTTCCAGCGCCGGTAATTAAAACAACTGACATAATTTCATCTCGTAATTAAGAATCCTGTCACCTCTGATTCAGCTTATAAAAATGCGTCGCATTATTAACATAGATAGCCTGCCGCTGCTCTTCCTCAAGTCCTGCCATTAAAACATCACATAGCGTGCACCAATCATCATAATTCCCGGCACATAACATCACCGGCCAATCACTTCCCCATATCAGTCGTTCATATCCAAAACTGGAAACCAGATGCTCGACATAAGGACGCAGTGTTTCAACATTACATCCATCAGCGGCCAGCGTTGTCAGTCCCGATAGTTTGCAATAAACCAGAGTTTCATTGGCAAGATGCGTGATCTTGTCTGCCCAATAGTCATACTTACCAGCTGCAATATCCGGCATGCCTCCATGACAAAGTACCGCACGCAGCTCAGAATATTTATTTAACCACACGATCAGCTCATCTATCTCCGATGGACGCACCATGCATTCAAAGGTCAAGTCCAGTTCAACAAGCTTTGCAATCGTTTGTTCCAGTCCTGGCAATTCCAGCCATCGGTTTTGACCCATGTTTTTGATCATCGGTCGAATACCACAAAACAGAGGGTTCGCAGCAAATTCAGCTAACTGTTGATGGGCAACAGCACCTTTTTCTATATCTACTTTGCCGACTACCCCGGCAGCGAAGTCACAATGTCCGGCCAGGCCCAGCAGGAAGCGAGTTTCGGCGACGGTGGGCGCAGCCTGAATCAACACTATCTTTGAAACATTATTCGCTTTTCTTAACGGTTCGAAGTCAGCCGCTGAAAAATCACGCTGGATTGCGTGCATATCGCCTGTCAACCATGCATAGTCGCCGCGTGCCAACTGCCAGAAATGAACATGGCCATCTATTTTTGATATTTCCAAATTTTGCTCCCGTCTGGCAAACGCTGTCCCTGAAATTAATCAGGGAAACTCTGATTTAGCGTTTTATTGCCAAGCACGACCGTCAGGAAAGGCATAGTCCTGCAAACTCTGTGACTTTACCTGAATACTATAACCTGCCGCTAATGGTGGCATATAGCGACCCTGTTTTATGATGCAGGGATGTATAAAGTGTTCATGCAAGTGATCTACATATTCAATCACCCGGTTATCCATTGTTCCTGATACACAGATAAAATCGATCATGGAAAGGTGTTGTACATATTCGCATAATCCGACACCGCCTGCATGAGGCCAGACGGGTATATTAAATTTTGCCGCCAGCAACAACACTGCCAATACCTCATTAACACCACCCAGACGACAACTATCCAACTGGCAATAGTCAATCGCCTCTGCCTGGAAAAACTGCTTGAACATGATCCTGTTATGGCAATGCTCGCCCGTGGCAACGCCGACAGGTTTAACATTATCCCGAATTTTCTTATGACCCAGCACATCGTCCGGATTGGTCGGCTCCTCAATAAACAAAGGTTGGAAACGAGACAAACTATTCACCCACTCAATGGCTTGATCAACGTCCCATACCTGGTTGGCATCGATCATGATTTTCATATCATCACCCACCACTTCCCTGACAATTTCGAGCCGATGCTGATCCTGTTCAATATTGCCACCCACCTTGAGTTTCATATATTGCCACCCTTGTTCGATGGATTGACGGCAGAGTGCACGAAGCTTGTCATCATCATAACCCAGCCAACCAGCTGAGGTGGTATAGGCGGGATAACCCGTCTGTAGAAGCAGGTCTTCCCGTTCAGACCTGCTGTCATTTTTCTGCTGCAGAAGTTGCAGCGCTGCCGTCGGTGTGAGCGCATCTGTGATGTACCTGAAATCGATACAACTGATAATTTGTTCAGGACTCATGTCGGCAACCAGTTTCCACAGAGGTTTATTCTGCTGCCTGGCCCATAGATCCCATACAGCATTAACGATAGCCGCGGTACTCATATGGATAATGCCCTTTTCCGGTCCCAACCAGCGGAGTTGACTATCACTGGTGATCTGTCGCCAGAAACCGGCCATATCAGTGGTGAGCTCATCCAACTCCTTGCCAATCACACTGGGAAGAAGAGACTCAATCGCAGCAACACAAAGTTCGTTGCCTCGCCCTATTGTGAAAGTCATGCCATGTCCCTGCATATCCACCTGATCGGTTTCCAATATGACATAGGCAGCTGAATAATCCGGATCCGGGTTCATGGCATCAGACCCATCGCGTTGCCGTGAAGTAGGAAATCGTAAATCAACTATGTTCGCATCAGTAATCTTCATTGAAAATATTCTCTCCTCTGAATTTATCAAGATATCCTGTTAGAGACAGGAACGTTGCGCCAGGTTTTTCATCAGGTCATTGATGCCAAACTTCCAGCCAGTCACCTTATCTGTCGCCTGAATTCGATTCACCAGTATGCCAAGTTTTGGCGATGAAATACGCACGATATCGCCAATCTTGTGGGTGAATCCCGCACCCTCTTCATCTCGATCCTGGGTAGGTGAAGACATCGCCCCCAACATTAAGGCAACACCATCCGGGTAATCATTACATGGCCCGATACATTGATTCACCAAATCAAGTATGTCACGACGGATGTTCGACATCAGGTTCTCTGCCTGTAAGGTGTAAGCATCAACACCTTCAACTTCGAGCTTGACCTGTAAATTACGCACATGATCAAGTGTGAATGATTTATCCAATAAACGTATGAAGGGTCCCAGCGCACAGGCAGCATTGTTATCTTTTGCCTTTCCTAATAACAATGCGCTGCGTCCTTCAATATCACGATGATTCACGTCATTGCCAAGGGTTACGCCGACTATTTTGGCATTAGCATTTATAAGCAAAGTCACCTCGGGTTCCGGGTTATTCCAAAGCGATACCGGCAAGATGCCTATCTCTGCACCGGTGCCAACACTGGCCAGGGGCGGTGCTTTGGTAAACACCTCCGCATCAATTCCGAGTCCTACTTCAAGATATTGCGACCACAGATTTTCACGCTTCAATAACTCCAGTAATTCCAGCGCTTGTGCGGAACCGGGTATGACTGTACTAAAATCAACGCCCAGTTCTTCTGTTAGATTCACTCTGATAGCGAATGCCAGCTCCGGCTTACCCTCTGCACGCTCCTCAATTATCCGCTCAACGAGGC
>JBLIML010000148.1:0-9795 GCA_047638675.1 Planctomycetota bacterium
GCGTGAATTGTTACTCTGACCCCCATTTAACGTCTGACCCCCATTTAATTTATCGGTTCAAGTGGCTCTGAATTATCGCCATAATCTGCGCGGCATCGCTGTCCGTCGCCCACTCACCATCAGCATTTAGAATAACCAGCTCAGTCTTATCGCCGACCCCCGTCAGCGTTATCTGATAGGGCACGCCATCTGGTGCCTCATCACCACCCCAAAATTTGAGTTTTGAGAGGAATCCCTTCTTCTTTTCGCCACTTGAATCAAAGTACACAATATTATAAATCCCTTTCGCCTGGTCTTTACTTTCGATCGGCAAACCCGCTCGTTCCAGGGCAACCTCAGTATGACGCCAGGCCCGGGTGAACTCTTCCGGAATAGCGAGATAATCCTTACCATCTCCTGCACTTTCCACCAGGGATTTCTTTTTGGGCGCTGTACTCGCCTGTGTCGCTGAAGCGCTTGAAGAGGCCGCGGTACTGGTTTCACGATTGCCATTAAAAAACAGGTTTAAATCACCAGCCAACATTTTCTCTGCGACCTTGCTTTTTTCCTTATCACTCCAGCTATCACTGCCATCCTGACGTTTCGCCAGTACCTGACGTTGATTAGAAATAAACAGGACCGTGAGGCTTGGCTCAGCGCCAGGTTCAGAGAAGATCTTAAATTTATCACGGTAGGAAAAGCCGTCTTCCACATGCGGCTCTGTCCATGCAGTTTCCAATACACCCAGTTCAACATCATCCAGTTCCGCGCTATAGCCAACTTCGCTCATATAAGTTCGAAGACGCGGCCAGATGTTTCCGTTATTGCCCCTGACAGAAACCCACTGCTCATCGGATTCAATTGCAGCTGGACGTGGGCTGGTTGACGCAGACGTGCCACCACCTTTACGCCTTCGATCCATTTCAGATTTGCTAATACCCTCATTGGGAATGGTCATTGAATCGTTGACAGCTTCCGCCGTAAGATCGGGCGGTACTTCCAAATCGGGTAAACTTTCGCTCTTCTTATATTCTTTGCTCTTGTCGGGCAGTATGCTGTCAAATTTCGGTAGGTACGAGCATGCAGTTGTTGTCAATGAAAGAACAAATACTAGTAACAATCTGGTCATAACAGGGTTTCCAATTAATTTATAAAACGCCAGCCTGCTGCATGGCGGCTTCGAGTTCAGCTTCGTATTTTATCGACATCCAGGTCATGGGCAAACGCATGCCTTCTTCGATGTAACCCATTCGTGCTACGGCCCATTTAACGGGTATCGGATTGGCTTCCAAAAATAAGCTCTGGTGCAGACCAAGAAGTTGTTTATCCACTTCTTCAGCCTCCTCACGCCTTCCTGCCATGGCTTTCACACACATTTCATGCATGGCCCTGGGGGCGACATTAGCGGTAACAGAGATTACACCATCGCCGCCTAATAACATAAATTCACACGCGGTTTCATCATCACCACTTAATAGGAGAAAACCCTCTCCACAAAGTTCACGGATCCGGGAGATGCGCCCAAGATCTCCGGTCGCTTCTTTTATTCCAATGATATTGGGAACAGTTGCCAAACGTGCGACTGTTTCTGGCTGCATATCGCAAGCCGTCCGACCGGGTACATTATATAAAATCTGTGGTATCGCCACCGCCTCTGCCACGGCCTTGTGATGCAAATAAAGCCCTTCTTGAGTAGGTTTATTGTAATAAGGCGTAACCAGTAAACAGGCATCGGCCCCGGCCCGTTTTGCGCAGCTCGTTAAATTAATGGCCTCAATAGTTGAATTGGCACCTGTGCCCGCGATAACCGGTATTCTCCCCGCCACCAACTGAACCACCTGACGAATCACTTCGCAATGCTCTTCTTCAGGCAATGTGGCAGATTCACCGGTGGTGCCCATGGCAACGATGCCGTCGGTGCCATTTTCAATATGAAATTCCACCAGGCGTGCCAAAGCTTCACGATCCAGTTCGGTATCGGGCGCAACGCCAGTTTTCATGGGTGTGACCAAGGCCACCATACTACCCTGGAACATTGATTATCCTGTCATCTATGAATGAGAAAGACTTTTGACGCAGACGCGCGATGCCATCATGCATAATAAAAGTGCTTAAAAATAGGGCGGATATGGTACTTGTAAGGCAATAGCATGACAAGAACATTGATAATCGGTTTTTTTTGCTATCAGTCCTTGCAGTCCTGAAGACAAAGCTTCAAAATTCCCAACTTATAGATTCCTCACACATAAGCCATTACTCGTAAACACTCTCTATGTTACAACAACTGGTTCTTGTTGCTATGGGAAAACATTCTCCCAGGCTGATCGAAGAGCTTACAAAAGCAATTCTTGATTGTAGCTGTAGCATTTCCGATAGCCGTATGAGTAATCTTGGCAGCGAATGCGCCCTTGTGGTGAAGATTTCCGGCACCTGGGACGCAATCGCCAAATTTGAAGATAGCACGCCCAAGCTGGCTACGCGCCTCGGATTGTCTATAAATTCAAACCGTATCCACGCACTGAAATCCACCAGTGGTTTAATGCCCTATGCCATCGATGCTGTGTGTTCAGATCGTCTCGGTGTGGTTCATGAAATTGCCAGATTCATGGCCGACAATGACTTACAAATTCAGGATTTGTACACCAACACCTATCAGGCGGCCAATACCGGCACACAGATGTTTTCTGTCCATATGACCATCAATATTCCCGCGGATGCCTCCATATCTCTGGTGCGTAATGATTTCATGGATTTATGCGATCGTCTGAACCTCGATGCCATTATGGAACCGGTGAAGTAATTCGAGTTATGTTGTTAATCTCCACGAACCGATAAGTACAGCAATTTATGGCAAAAGCAACGCCAGGTAAAAAGCTGAGTGATTTTACTCTTCCCGCCACAGGTGCAAAAGACCTCACGCTTTCCGAATTGACAGGCAAGAATATCGTTCTTTACTTTTACCCCCGGGACAGTACGCCAGGATGCACCAGAGAAGGGCAGGACTTTCGAGATAATATTCGTAAATTCCGCGCCAGCAATACCCTTGTCCTGGGCGTTTCAAGGGACAGCATTAAGTCCCACGAAAAATTTAAAGAGCAGCAGAACTTCCCCTTCGATCTCTTATCAGATAAAGAGGAAACCCTGTGCAAACAGTTTGATGTTATCAAGGAAAAGAACATGTATGGCAAGAAAGTCATGGGCATCGAACGCAGCACCTTCCTCATCGATAGCAAGGGAATTCTAAGACAGGAATGGCGTAAAGTAAAAGTCGATGGCCATGTCAGCGAGGTACTTAGTGCCATCAAGAATCTTTAGCCAACTCCTTTCATGTTAGCTGAGACCTCGCCAAGATTATTTGTGCTGGACACAAACGTCCTGATGCATGACCCCACCGCACTGTTTCGCTTTCAGGAACACGATATTTTTATTCCGATGGCAGTGCTCGAAGAGCTTGACGCCGGAAAAAAGGGTATGTCTGAAGTTGCCCGCAACACGCGCCAGGTCAGTCGCTTTATTGATGAAATAATTGATGACGAAGATACCGAGGCCATTGAGAAAGGACTGGCTTTAAATAAACTACAATTTAGTAATGACACGATTGGCGCACAGGGCCGATTATTCCTGCAAACCCAACTATTAACGAATGAACTGCCCGGTACTTTACCGGGGAAAAACGCCGATAACACGATACTTAGCACCACCCTGTCTTTACAAGCGCAACAAACCGATAAGATAGTCACACTGGTGTCCAAAGATATCAATTTGCGTATTAAGGCGCGAGTGTTGGGGATCCGCACAGAGGATTACTACAACGATAAGGTACTTGATGATGCCAATCTCCTCTACAAAGGTATTGATGCCTTGCCTGAGAATTTCTGGGACAAGAATTCCAATGCCCTGAGCTCCTGGCAAAAAGATTCTCATTACTTCTACAAATTTTCGACAACAACAGTAGGCGAATGTTATCCGCAACAATGTATGTATAGCGATGAAGTCGAAGGTTTCGAGGCATTGGTAAAAGAAACGAATAAAGAAGAGACGACACTACAAGTCGCCAGCAATTACAGAAGTGACAATAATCAAATCTGGGGAATCAATGCGAGGAACCGCGAACAGAATTTCGCACTGAACCTGCTTATGGATCCTGATGTCGATCTTGTGACCCTGACAGGAGTTGCGGGAACCGGGAAAACATTGCTGACTTTGGCAGCCGGCCTGCAAATGACAGTCGAAGAAAAGCGTTATCGCGAGATCATCATGACCCGTGTCACCGTTCCTGTAGGAGAAGATATTGGCTATTTGCCCGGTACAGAAGAAGAGAAAATGACGCCCTGGATGGGCGCACTAATGGATAATCTGGAAGTCCTCACTAATTCTGATAACAATGGTGAATGGGAGCGGGCAGCAACTGCAGAAATACTCAACAAAAGGATCAAAATTCGTTCCTTGAATTTTATGCGAGGTCGTACTTTTATGAATCGCTATGTGATTGTTGATGAGGCACAGAATCTTACGTCAAAGCAAATGAAAACCTTGATCACACGCATTGGGCCCGGGAGTAAGATCATTTGCCTCGGCAACATTGGTCAAATTGACACACCGTATATCAGTGAGACTACTTCAGGTCTGACCTATGTGGTCGATCGTTTCAAGCATTGGCAGTACAGTGGTCATATTACCCTGCAACGCGGGGAGCGTTCCCGTTTGGCCGACTTCGCCAGCGAAGCACTTTAAAATCACTCGACCTCAGAGAAGGTCTAACTTTCTGCTGCTACTTGATCGCCTCGTGTCGGCCAGACATTAATCAAGGCCTTCACCAGAGTTGCCAGAGGAATGGCAAAGAACACACCCCAAAAACCCCACAAGCCACCAAAGACCAGAATAGCCGCGATTATCGCCACCGCATGTATATTCACGGCATCAGAAAACAAAATTGGTACGAGCACATTGCCGTCCAGAAACTGCAGGACGAAGTAGCTAATCATCAGCCAGGTGAAATCTGGTCCTAAACCCCACTGAAAAAAACCGACCAGAGCCACCGGAATAGTCACCGTTGCGGCACCGATGTAAGGTATTAATACCGACAGACCAACAATAATGGCAAGCAAGGATGCATAGTTTAGTCCGCAAAATTTAAAAACGATGTAGGCTGCCGCGCCAACGATTATAATTTCGTAGACCTTACCACGAATATAATTACCAATTTGTCCATCCATTTCTTCCCAAAGATGTGTAACTAAATGTCTATCCGCAGGCAAAAAACGGCTCATCCATTCAAGAATCATAATCTTGTCTTTCATGAAAAAGAAGATCATCAAAGGCACCAGAACTAAATAAATAACAATGAGAGGAATCGAAGCAAATGATGTGGATAGAACGCTTTGCCCTGCTGCACTTAATTCTCCGCTCAATGAAAATATTATTTCCTTGACGGATGATTCAGAAATTATTTGCGGGTATTGTTCTGATAAGCGTATCAACAGTTCCTGACCACGACTGATCATATTTGGCACTTCCTGAAAAAACTGACTCGCTTGTCGCGACAGGATAGGTAATAAAAACAATACTAAAAACACCATAAACATAAGAAAGAGACTAAATACGGCAATGACCGCAACAAGCCTTGAAACTCGCCCCTGCAGTTTACTAACCGGACCCTCCAGTAAATACGCAACAATAACGGCCGCAATTAGGGGCGTTAACATCGCACCCATGTAATAAATCGTCAGGCTGCTGACCAGCAATAGCACCACCAGCAACGCCGCCTGAGGATCGGTAAAATAGCGTTTGTACCAGTCACTGACAATTTCAAACATTATTTAAGACTCATAGTCGTCGAGGGAATTATAATAGCTCAGGTTCACGATATTATCACCATCAAACGAGGAATCACCATTCTGGAAAATTTAGCTCCAACGGATTATCAGCAACTAGCCAGGCAGATTAAAGACTGGGGACTGGAGCTGGGCTTCCAGCAAGTTGGCATTTGCGATGTCGACTTATCAGAGGATGAGACCCATTTATTAAACTGGCTTGGTAACGATATGCACGGCGAAATGCATTACATGTCGAAACACGGCACAAAGCGTAGTCGGCCAGCGGACTTACTCTCCGGTACGATACGCGTGATTTCCGTACGCCTGGATTACCTGCCACCAGACTCATCGCATCCGAAGCAGGTGTTAACTAACCCGGACCTCGCCTTCGTTTCCCGTTATGCTATGGGCCGTGATTACCACAAAATCATTCGCAATCGACTACAGAAACTCGCTACCAGGATTGAAGACCTCACCGGTCCATTCGGCTATCGCGCCTTCGTTGACAGCGCACCTATACTGGAGAAAGCCCTGGCCCGCAATGCCGGACTCGGCTGGATTGGTAAGCACAGTAATCTGATTAATCCCAGAGCTGGCTCATGGTTTTTCCTGGGTGAGTTGTATACCGACCTACCTTTGCCTACTGATGATAGTTTCACTGAAAATCACTGCGGCACATGCACAGCCTGTATCGATATCTGTCCAACCCAGGCAATCATCGGCCCCTATAAAGTCGATGCACGACGCTGCATCTCTTACCTGACTATAGAATTACAAGGATCCATCCCGCTGGAATTTCGTTCCATGATTGGTAATCGAATTTATGGTTGCGATGATTGCCAGCTTGTCTGTCCCTGGAACAAGTTTGCACAAAATTCGGAAGAAGAAGATTTCCGTACACGACATGGTCTGGACGCACCGAAACTCATAGAATTATTTATGTGGACAGAAGAAGAGTTCCTCAATCGCATGGAGGGTAGTGCCATTCGTCGCATCGGCTATGTCAGCTGGTTACGAAATATCGCGGTTGCTTTGGGTAATTCAAGTGCTAGTGAAAAAACTATTGATGCACTTCGAAGCAAAGAACAGCATAACTCAGTAATCGTTCGCGAGCATGTTGCGTGGGCATTGGCAGAGCTTGGTAACTAAGCATCAGCACCTAAAACCATTATCTCTGGTTCCCACGGTCTCCGTGGGAATCCGTACTTGATCTAATTATTACCCATCCCTCAACACCGTATGCATTCCTACGCAGGAGCTCAGGAAGGAGATAAAAAATATTTTATTCCAGATCAGTGAGCTTGGGGAATCGAAATCAAAAATAAACACCGTTTGAAATATTATTGATTCGAGGATATCGACTGCGCGGTAGCGGAAAAATGTTTAAGTCCCCAACACAAAATCATAGCGCCTAGTGCGGCTGCCGAGGCGCTTATAACGGCCATAGAATAGCCCACCATAGTTGGTTCTCTAAACACATAATCGGTGCACAAAGCCACCAGGGTTGAACCGCCAGTGATGCCAATGATATTCAATGAAATAAAGAACAGTGAGGTAACCTGTGCGCGCATTTGATTGGGCGCCATTAACTGCAATGCCGCTGCAGATGTTGCCAGTGGGAAACTGGTGAAAAACATGGACAGTGCCATTAGAATTAATGCGCCATGTAAATCAGGCATAAATCCAATCAACGCTGAAGGCAGGATACCACCAATGCCACCTATCATTGCTGAACGCAGAGGCGCATCGTGATAGCCCCGCCGCGTGAAAAAATCAGTCAATAGTCCGCTACAAAGCACACCCGCACTATTACCAAGTAATGCAATGACACCTAGATAGAAACCGACTTCCTTAATTTCAAGTCCAAATTTTCGAATTAAAAAGGCTGCGGCCCAGGATAAAACGGCAAATAAAGCCAAAGATAGAAAGCCAAATCCAAGATAGTGGCTGGCAAAGGTCTTCTTGTGCAAGATGATATATGCAGCAATGTCGCGAATGGGGAAACCTGCTGAATCCTTAACTCCCTTACGTTTAGGATCCCGTATCGTTAAGGCAAACAACGCTGCAATCACGACGCCCGGCAATCCAACAATAAAGAATGTCATTTGCCAGGGCTTCACAATGCCGATTATAGGCAAATCCACTATTCCAAAATCGCTGATATAGCCAACGACAGTACCGCCAATAATGAAAGCAAGGCCTGCACCAATAAAAACACCCGTGGAATATACGCCTAAAGCCAGACCTAATTTTGACTTAGGAAATGAATCGGCAATCATGGAATATGCAGCGGGAGACAGGGCAGCCTCACCTACGCCCACGCCCATGCGTGCAACAAAAAGTTGCCAGAAGGTTTTTGTCGCCCCACATGTCGCCGTAGCGATACTCCAGATGAGAATACCTACTGAAATGATAAGCGGTCGCGATTTTGAATCGGCTAAACGGGCAATGGGAATTCCCATGGATGCATAACAAAGTGCGAACGCCAGCCCTTGAATTAGACTAAATTGGGTATCAGATAGATCCAAATCAGCACGAATCGGTTCTACCAATAAATTTATAATCGTTCGGTCGATGAATGAAAATATGTAGGCAATTGTGCAAAGGGATACCATATACCACGCATAGACTTGAGATTGTGTATTTTCATCCGCGACTGTCGTAGCTTCGCCATTTTCCATGCGCTGACTCCGTGGTGATTGATTGAGAATGATTGAAAGCTTGTACATGTTATACGCGTAAGCTCAAACTGGGAAGTGATGCTGCTGCTGATTGGATTGAAAACCGGTTTGTGTAATCATGCCGCACAAAAGATAGGAGAAGACCTTTGTAAATAAAAACAAAATTTACAGATTTAGTCGGCTGCATGGTACCCATCCAATGCGCTGGTATGGGCATGGCCTCACCGAAACTGGCGGCAGAGGTCGCACGAGCTGGCGGGCTTGGCATGATGAGCGGAGTAATGATGCCTGCAGAGGAACTCGAAAAGATACTTCTGGACATGCAGGAAAATGTCGTTGGTAAGATTGGCGTGAATTTTATTATTCCTTTTCTGGAAGATGAGGCACTTGTCGATGTCGCTGCACAGAACTCCCATGTTGTGGATTTTTTCTTTGGCGATCCTGATACAAAATTAATAAACCGCGTCCATGACGGTGGCGCTTTAGCAGGCTGGCAGGTGGGTTCTGTCAAAGAAGCGCTTGCCGCAGTCGATGTCGGCTGCGATTTCGTTATCCTCCAGGGTACCGAGGCGGGAGGACACGTTCGCGGAACACGCGGCCTCTTAACCATGATGGCTGACGTTCTTGATGCGGTTGATTGTCCCATCGTTGCCGCTGGTGGTATTGCCACACCAAGAGCTGTTGCCATGGCTTTGGCTGCAGGCGCCTCAGCAGTGCGGATAGGTACGCGCTTTGTAGCAACGCCGGAATCCGGTTATCACCCTGACTACATCAATGCCTTAATTGCCTCGGACGGTGAAGACGCTGTTTATACTGAGCAGTTCTCTGTCGGCTGGGAAGCGCCCCATCGCGTCCTATCCCAATGTATAACTGCAGTAGATGCACTGGAAAACGATATAATTGGCGAGGTGAGTTTTGGCGGCCAACAAATAGCAGTCCCGCGCAACAGTGTTTTTGGCCCCATGGTAACAAGCACTGGAAACATTAACGCCATGGCACAATATGCAGGTCAAGGTGTGAGTGCCATCAAAGCATGTGAACCCGCCGCGGACGTACTTCGTCAGCTTGCTGATGGTGCTGAGGCAATATTAAAATCTGACCTCGACCGAATGAATCGAATGTTAGCGTAGAAAAAAAAGGGGTCAGAATTTTAAATGGGGGTCAGAGTAACAATTCGACAAATCGTATTCACGCGAAAATCTGAGTGAATTGTTACTCTGACCCCCATTTAAAATTCTGACCCCTTTTTTTTACAACAGCATATAGGTGCTGGTTACGTGAGCCACTGGTTTGTCTGGGTTATCCGTATAAATATTGAC
>JBLIML010000149.1:0-9782 GCA_047638675.1 Planctomycetota bacterium
GCACCCGATGCGATCCTCTGGTGTGGTCTCGCCGTATTAATGATGTTCCCTGTCAACAAAAATGGCGCGTGGGAACTTGGGATACTGTCCGCAAGTGATGCGCTGTCGGGTCTGGCAAATGAAGGCGTGGTCACCATTGCGGCCATGTTTGCTGTCGCTGCGGGTTTAAGGGAAACAGGTGCGCTACGTTGGCTCAGTGATTATTTTATGGGTACGCCAAAATCATTGAGCTCAGCGCAAAATCGCATAATGTGGCCTACGGCAATGCTCAGTGCCTTCATGAATAACACGCCCTTAGTGGCGATGTTATTACCTATGATTGATGAGTGGTCAAAAAAACATCGCTTGTCCGCATCGAAATTATTAATGCCCTTGTCTTTTGCTTCCATACTGGGTGGCACTTGTACTTTAATTGGTACCAGTACTAATCTGGTCGTCAATGGCTGGATCATCGAAGAGCTCGACCATCCTGGATTAGGCATGTTCGAGATTAGTATCATCGGCATACCGGTAGCGATAGTCGGTATTGTTTATATCCTGATTGCGCAACGTTGGTTATTGAAAGACAGGAAGCCAGCCATTAGTCATAGCGACGATGCGCGCGAGTACACGGTCGAGATGATGGTGGAGAAGGCGGGCCGACTCGTTGGCAAAACCATTCAGGAAGCCGGTTTACGTGGTCTTCCTGGTTTGTACCTTATCGAGATAGACCGCGGCGGAGAAATATTACCGGCAGTTTCTTCTAACATAACTTTGTTGGCAGAGGATCGTCTTATTTTTGCAGGGGTAGTGGAATCGGTCGTTGATTTGCAGGGTATCAGCGGTCTAGGTTTAGCCACTGACCAGGTCTATAAGATGAACGACCCACGCAGTAATCGCATACTTATAGAAGCTGTTGTCAGTAACACCTGCCCCTTGATTGGCAAGTCCATTCGTGATGGACATTTCAGGACTATCTACAACGCCGCCGTCATTGCCGTTGCCCGAAATGGTGAACGTATTAACAAAAAAATTGGTGATATTGTTTTGCAGCCTGGCGATACGTTATTACTTGAAACACGACAAAGCTTTGTTGAACAACAACGTAACAATCGTGATTTTTATCTCGTCAGTCAGGTAGAAGCTAGTCGACCCCTGAATCATGAAAAAGCGGGTCTCGCACTGTCACTTCTACTGGCATTGATTGCTCTCGTTACTTTTGGTCTGATGAGTATGTTGCAAGGGGCCTTGTTGATTGCCGGCATTATGGTGCTAAGTAAGTGCTGCAGTGCGAGTGTTGCCAGACGCGCGATTGATATGCAGACCCTTCTGGTCATTGCGGCCGCCATTGGACTGGGTAAGGCCATGCAGTTGAGTGGTCTGGCAACGGCGATTGGCGAATTAATGCTAGGCCTGGTTGGCGCAAACCCGACACTTATGCTCATTGCTGTACTAGCAGTGACTATGTTGCTTGGCAATATGATTACAGCAAAAGCGGGTGCAGTTTTGATGTTACCCATTGTTGTGTCCATTGCCAGCGAACTTGGCGTGTCACACGCTCCTTTTATTATCGCCGTGATGTTTGCCTCCGCAACATCATTAGCTACACCTATTAGCTACCCGACCAACCTTATGGTTTATGGTGCCGGAGGTTATCGCTTTAAAGATTACCTGATGCTCGGCGTTCCCTTAAGTGTTTTGATAATAATAATGGGCTCCATTTTAATTCCCATTTTCTGGGCCTTTTAAACCTTACTCCATCTCGTTCCCACGCTCCGCGTGGGAATGCATACCCATATACGTCCCCACGAGAAGCATGGAGAACAAGGATCAATCCTAAAGTTTACCGAGCAGTCCTTCTACTTCCTTTCTCGTTCCCACACTCCGCGTGGGAATGCATACCCATATACGTCCCCACGAGAAGCATGGAGAACAAGGATCAATCCTAAAGTTTACCGAGCAGTCCTTCTACTTCCTTTCTCGTTCCCACACTCCACGTGGGAATGCATATCCATATACGTCCCCACGAGAAGCATGGAGAACAAGGATCAATCCTAAAGTTTACCAAGCAGTCCTTCTGCTTCCTTTCTCGTTCCCACGCTCCGCGTGGGAATGCATACCAATATACGACCACACGCGGAGCATAGGAACGAGAACTAATCCTAAAGTTTTCCAAGCAGTCCTTCTGCTTCCTTAATAAGCGCATCCTGATGCGGCTGAAGTGCCTGTCCGCCCAAGCCAGCAAGCATCGGCTCGAATGGATCCTCAGTCCCGGTAGCAATACCCGACAAAGTTTCCATCACCGCTAAACCAAAAAACGGAACCGTTGCGCCGTTATAGCCACCTTCATGACACATGACTATGCGTCCATCACATACTTCATCCGCCACAGCCATTAGCTTTTTCGTTAAGTTACGATAACCATTTCCTGTCATCATCTGTCTGCCGAGGGGATCCCAGGCACCAGCATCAAATCCTGAGGGCACAATTATTAAATCTGGTTTGTAAGCTTGCAGAGCAGGAATAACGACACGATCAAAAGCAGCTTCATACGCGCCCACACCAGAGCCGGGTGGTAGGGGAATATTAATATTAAAACCTTCTCCCGCGCCTTCGCCTGTTTCGCTCATGAAACCTGAATTCGGCGGAAAGTTATTGTCCTGATGTATAGAAATTGTCAGCGCTTGCGGGTTCTCCCAAAAGGCTGACTGCGTGCCGTTGCCATGGTGTACATCCCAGTCAACCGTCGCAATTTTGCCTAGCTTGCGAACTTCCAGGGCATGCATGCCAGCAATCGCCGCGTTACCGAAAATACAAAACCCCATACCCATATCCGCTATTGCATGATGTCCAGGCGGGCGAACCAAAGCGTAAGCGTTATTAATTTTATTATCTAATACTGCATCAACCGCTTCGATAACGCCACCAGCGGCGAGTTTGGCAATTTCAAAACTGCCACGACCCATGGGCGTGTACATACCGGTTTCGGATGCATAAAGATCGTTTTGCGAGCGGATTTTTTCCAGATAGTCTCTGGTATGAAAACGAAGTATCTCTTCTTCTGTGGCTTCACGCGCTTCAACAATCGTAAGTTGTTTGAGTAAGCCACTAACATCCAGCAGATTACGAAAACGTCTTTTCGTCTCAGGGTTCTCCGCATGCTCATAAGGTTGCACAGGATTACCGTAAGGCACAACCGCTGCGAAATTACCCGTGTTATGCCACATATAAAGTTCATGATAAATAAAACCGGTAGCCATTAGTTTTCTCCCCCGCCTATAAGCTCATTGATTAGTGGTGCCGTGTGTGGCCATGGATAGGCCTGTTCAAACTGCCTGGCCAATTGCAACAATGTTTTTTCATCTCCGTAACGTCCAGCGAATTGCATGCCGAGAGGCAAGTTGTCTGATGTTCGGTGAAGAGGTATTGATATAGCCGGCTGTCCCGTTGTATTAAACACAGGTGTATAGGGACAATAATCAAATAAATGTTTCGACCACGCTACGGCATCAAG
Organism: Planctomycetota bacterium; assembly: GCA_047638675.1. Lineage (GTDB taxonomy): Bacteria > Pseudomonadota > Gammaproteobacteria > Eutrophobiales > Eutrophobiaceae > WLWS01. The sequence goes on from JBLIML010000149.1 coordinate 3,494, forward strand.
CGTCGGGTCATTGGCATTTATTTCACCTAATAGCAATGGTGCCCGAGTTGTTGTCGGGGTTAACAAGAGATCGTACTCCTGGAAAAAATGTCCGACCGTTCGGCAAATGTTATTAGCGACAGCCTGCGCCTGTAAAAATTGATCAGCTTTTAATTCCTTGCCATGGCGATAACAGGCCAAAGTGGTGGATTCGAGTGTACTCTCATCGATTTTTCTACCGGTCATTATGGCAGCGTAGTCAACGATAACCGTAATGTTTGCAGTCCATAAAATTATGGTCGCATCAAGAAATGCCTGCCAATCCAAAGCAGGTCTGGCTTGTGTTACCACGTGCCCCAGGTAAGCGCACTGCGCCGCTGTGTTAATACATGCCTGTTTAACTTGTTCGTCCTGTTCAGCGCCAGACCAGGGTTCTGTCATAAAGGCAATCTTCAACTGCCCCGGTTCCTTTTCAATGCTGCTGCTATAAGATTCAGAAGGTGCGGCTATCTCGAATGGATCGCCTACTCCAGCACCATGTACAGCATCCAGCAATGCAGCGGCATCCCTGACTGTTTTTGTCACAGCAAATTCTACGGCGAGACCACTGAGAGGTTCCGCGGCGTCCGGACCATTAGGCACTCTGCCACGAGTCGGTTTGAGTCCAAGCAGTCCACAGCATGAAGCCGGGATACGGATCGATCCGCCACCGTCATTGGCGTGCGCGAGCGGTACGATTCCGGCCGCTACTGATGCCGCCGTTGCACCACTAGAACCACCGGGCATACGCGTCAAATCCCAGGGATTACAAGAGGGTCCATTAACGATGGGTTCTGTAGTGGCGCAGTAACCAAATTCCGGAGTCGACGCGCGACCAATGGTGCGCAAGCCGCTCTCGCGAAATTTCTTCATCAGATCAGTGTCGTGGGGCGTCCGCAGTCCTTTCGTCAGTCGGCTACCCATTTCATTCAATACCCCTGTCGCATGTAGACCCAGATCTTTGATAAGAAAGGGCACACCGTAAAAGGGGGCGTCAGTGGAATTATTTCCGGCGAGTGGCTCAGGAAATAATTCTATAATGGTATTGATTTTTGGATTGAGTAAATCGGCAGCTTCAAATGCGCAGGCTATCGCCTCGTCACGTTTAATTTCCTTGCTACGAATCAGGTCTGCAATACCCAGGCCATCATATTTTATATACTCGCTTAATTGCATAGTTACGCCCACTTAAAATAAAAAGGCAGTGAACACGACCGTGTCACTGCCTTATGATTGACCTGGTGTTTTGAATTACTCGAAGTTATAACGAACATTCGCACCAAAGGTTCGTTGCTCGCCAAAGATATCAAGTTTGAAGAAACCAATATTGTTGATATAGGTGAGATATTCTTCATCGAAGAGGTTCTTGCCCCATACTGCGACTTCCCACTTGCCATCCTGCGACGCGATGGCTGCACGCATATTCACTACCCAATAAGCATCTGCTTTATCAAATAATTGATTGGTTGCTTCAAGAAATCGGTCATCGATCCAGCGATAATCAGTCATGAGAATACCATTCCAGCCGTCGAATATGGGTTGTTCATAACGTACGACGCCGTTATAGGTTACTTTCGGAGAATTAACAGGACGCTTGCCTTCAAGCGCAATCGGGCCCGCATATGTGCTAATAATGCGAGAGGTGTCATTAAATTCAGCATCGAGATAGCCAAGTGACTGTCGTACAGTCCATCTATCGGTTGGTTGCCAGGTTAGATCTGCTTCAGCACCCGTGGTCAATTGTTCACCTATATTGCGAGTGATAGGTACCAGAGGTGAGACCGGATCATCAACATTAACCTGCACCTTGTCATAAACGTAGCGGAATACGGAAGCATTGATTTGCAATGTGTTGTCAAGTAACTGGCTTTTGAAACCAAGTTCCAGTGCCAACATTTCTTCCGGTTCGAATTCAGTTGCGGCGCCCGCAAAAGGCAAGCTATACCCGCCACTTCGGTAGCCCGTAGTCACGTTGGAATAAACCAGAAAATCATCTGTCGCTTTCCATTCGGCGCCTGCTCTGAAAGAAAAATCATTGTCAGTGCGGCTGGCGTTAAAGTCTGGTGCCGCGGGTCCTAGAAAAGGACAGGCCGTCGAACCTACGGGTCCTGCAAAAAAAGTTGTCACCAGGCAGGGCGTGACAAATTTTTCTTTACCCGTAATTGGCTTTAAACCAATACCCAGGATGGCATCGTTGGCAGAGACGTCGTCCACGGTGTAACGCATTCCCACATTGATGCTTAGATTGTCGGTGAAATCAAATTCATTGTGTGCGAAAAGTGCAAAGGATTCGGTTTTAATATTGAACTGAGCAAAAAACTGATCTGCAAAGGGCGGTGCGACTCCAGGTAGTTGTTGACCGCTAAGATCGGAGCCATCAACCTGATCCAGATCGTCGTTCTCGTAGAATAAACCCAGTACATAACGCCATCTCTCGGTGACCTCACCGGTCAGTCGCAGTTCCTGACTGATCTGGTTCATCTTGTTGTAGTAGTGTGTGCTGGTTGAATCGAAAATATCGGACTGAGAGTCTTCCCGATGAATGCGTTCGTAGTATTCGTAGGCAGTTACCGATGTAAGCGTAGCCCACCCCATTTCGTAATCAAACCGCAGGTAACCGCCATAAAAAGTATCGTCTACTGTGGGTGGCGTATTCTGGTTTATTGTGTGTTTGTCTTCAGGTTCAAATTCACCTTCCGGGAAGCCGTTTAGAGCCGCAAAGCCTGCTGTTTTTGGGCAAGTAGACGGACTCCTGGTGACTTCGCCCGTAAACACTTCAGGACAAAGTCCGGGCGCACCCAAATTGAAAATTCCCGGTCCCTTCCACGCAATCTTATCGCCTTTATCTATACCGCCATGCACCATAGCGCGCATGGTCAGATTCTCACCTTCCCAGAGTAATTGACCGCGCAAATCAAACAGGTTGGGTTTGCCATGCTCTTCACCAGTAAACAGATTTTTTTGCGGACCACCAGATCCAATTTCCGTGCGGAAAGAGACTCGACCATTAAGATTTTCCGATAGAGGGGTGTTAATCATGCCTTGAGCTGAATATCGCTCATGTTCATCGAAACCGACTTCCAGATTGGCGCCAAATTTATCTGTTGGTTTGTTTGTATAATAGTTGATAGAGCCACCGGTTGTATTACGTCCGAACAGCGTTCCCTGGGGGCCTTTTAGCACTTCTACCCGGGCGATGTCATAAAGTGGTCGGGCGACCATCCAGGGTTTGGCCATGTAGACCTCATCATTATGTGTTGCTACTGGAGAGTCAAATTGTCCCTGGAATTCATTCAGGCCGATGCCACGTACGTGGATGCTTTGCAAAAAAGAATTAGTTGAATAGGCTTCGACATTGGAAATTTGACTCGCGAGTCCGTCTATAGTCCCGCCGGTTAACTCTCTGTAATCCCTTTCGTCCAAAGCGGTGATTGTTATACCAACATCCTGAGCTGATTCAGCCCGCTTTTGAGCGGTGACAATTATCTCTTCTATTTGTGCTGTGACAGGCTGTGAAATGAGGGTTAATAAAAAAATTGTAGCGATGAGCTTAAGTATGCAATCGATTTTTTTCATAGCGGGCCCCGGTTACTTATTAAAATAAGTCCTTATCATTGACAGAAAAATCTCACGGAAAAATATACACCTGTAGGAAGTGTTTCACAACGACGAAAATGCCAGGTGAAATGAAGCTATGGAGATGTTGTGACTATATGTCTAACAAGGGTGCGCGTGTAAGTGGTACCTATGCAGTTTTAGAGTGATTGAGCAAATCCAGTCCGAGTGCGGCGCGCATTTCTTCGGATGCAACTTCCTTGAATTCTTCCAGAGGGATACCGGTAGCATCGGCGGCACGAGGGTAGCCGTTAAACGCGGCAATGACGGCTGCCGCATCAACCATCGCGGCCTCGCCTAACTCCAGGACGAGTTGTTGCCGCGCCAGGATTGTTCGTTCGTCGTCGTGTGAACAAACCGCTTCGACATATTCGTTCAAGAGATCGCCATGAGGCAGGCCGCCGTCATTAGCATCGTGACCGATAGCCGCTTCCAGTGCGTACTCGTCGCCGGTGTGTTTGCCGCTCAAACTGAGCCGCATTGCATGACTGGTAGTTCAGTAAAAACAGTCGAGATACTTTGAGACGCGCGTCGCGATAAATTCCATTTGCGCCCGAGAAATCGCACGTTCGACACCCTCCAGTTCGGTCACGCCAGGATTCTTCATATATAGCGGTTCCATGAAGCGCCAAAACCGACGTAACTCATCGGGAACCAGGGTGAGGGAGCGTTGAATGAAGTAATGTCCATTATCGTAAAAGTTGCCGAGTTCAGGACCTGCATCCTCAGGCCCAATCGTCATTGCCCATCCCGGTCCCGTTTTTGCACCACTCGGTCGTGTTCGATGCGGCTTTCCCTGACCAGCAGTTGTTGGAAGCGGTATCGACGGCACTCCGATGCCACGTGTAAAAGTATCCGCACAGGTGATGATCGTCGTAAGACTTAGAAGTTCGATAAATTCATCTTCAAGGATCCCAGCGGCAATCATCGAGTCATACCAGCTTTCGGTAATACGCCCGGAGTCTGTGACGATACGATGTAGGGCTTCGATCCAGCTGTCAGGGAGTGTACCAAGGTGATCGTGAGCACCGACTACATTGTAAGGCGACAAAGCTTCCTTTCGACGTTGGCAGAGTTTGCAGCCCCAAGCATGACGGGCTTCATTTGCTATTGCAAGACGCTCCTCGCCGCTAAGCCAGGCGCCGACTTGTGCTATTTCTGACCAGGTTAATGACAAAGTTGATCTGATATCATCGCGAACAGTGACTGGGCTGGCGTCGAGAACTTCAGTATGCATGCCTGTGATGCTACCGATCACTGTTGGCTGCTGCAAGATAAAATGGCGTGTTGGATGGTATTGACTGGTTAACGGAGAAGTCGCCTATCCAGGGAAGCTCTGATTAAGTATCTCCATCGTCGTGCTGGTGAAAACCAGCATCCAGTAAACTATCGTATTAACAGTATTCTGGTAAGCAGCAGAAAGACGACTTTATGCTTATTGAGACTTGACCAGAGGTTTCATGGCTAAGTCTCTTTATTTAGAAGCAACTTTTTGAATAAAACCAGTAAGACGTGTAATTGGCAAATACAGTAACAAGGCATGCTCCTCTTTCGTCACCTGGACAAAATCACTAGTCATGTAACACTGAGGTTTGACAGCGCGGGCATGGCACGTCAGAAAACTTGCGATTGGTAAATGCGTCTGTTGCAGTGACAGCTTAGGTATCTAACCAACCCTGCCAATAACCCACATCAATCCACTTGTTAAATTCGAAACCAACTTCTTTGAAGTGCCCTACTTTCTCCATGCCGAACTTTTCATGTAAGGCAACACTGACTGGGTTGGGTAGTGATATGCCAGCAATGGCTACGCGATATGACCGACTACGTAATTCAATAAACAACTTTTCGTACAATTTTGACCCGAGGCCTTGACCGCTTGCCTCGGGTGACAGATAAACTGTTACTTCAACTGAAAATCGGTAGGCACAACGGCCCTTCCACTTGCTGGCATGAGCATAGCCAACAACACGGTTCCAGATTCCGCCACGATCCAGGGAAGATTTGCCGATGCTGTTTCACGAATTCTACTTCGCATATCTGTAGAAGAAACTTCTTCTTCAAATGTAGCGATCGATTCGCGTGTATAGTAATTGTAAATCTCCGAGATCTTTTCGGAATCACTATCCTGGACTTGTCTAATCATTGAACCTCTCTGATACCAATCGGTTAAGCTAACCCGGCTCGCCAGGAGAATAACTGCGAAGCGCCACAATGTTTTCTGGAGTCAGGCTGTGCGTCTTCTTATAAGTTTTTTCCATCTATAACCAATTTTATTAGCTAACGGAAAAAATCGATTATACGATTGCTCATCGAAAGCATATGATCCTCACATTGTTATGCCTTGAATTATTTCACCAAATTTCGTTTTCTTTATTGTATGACTCTTTGAAGGCGTAGGTGCTACCGATTTTATGTAGTTGCGCATGACTTCTTCTGATCCAGATATTACGCAAGTGTCACCATCACATATCACCTCCGTTGGCGAACTATAGGCGAAGTAAGCGATCAACTTGCTATCAATAGACATTACTCTGATATTTTCCGTGTTTCGTTTTTCACATAACGTCGCAAATTACCGGCGGTAAAAAGCAGAGCGACTAGGTACGAGGAGCGGCGCTTTTTGCCGTCCGCGTGAATTTGCCTTGTTATGTTT
>JBLIML010000150.1:0-9755 GCA_047638675.1 Planctomycetota bacterium
TTAATATGCTTGGCCGGTTTTTCTGGGCCAGCGCTTCCGATTTCATGGGAAGACGAAACACTTATTGGGTATTTTTTACCCTGGGCATAGCGCTTTATTGTTCGATTCCCTATACCGCCTATCAGGTCAGTGTAAATCCTTCTGTACTATGGCTGGTGTATTTCTATGCAGCGACCATGGTTATTTTCACGATGTATGGAGGTGGCTTCGCCACCATTCCGGCTTATCTGGCGGACATATTCGGCACAAAATATGTGGGCGGTATCCATGGCAGATTACTAACGGCCTGGAGTAGTGCAGGGGTGTTTGGTCCGGTGGCGATTACCTCCTTGCGTGAAATATCCGTTACCAATGCCATTACCGATTTGCTCAGTAAAATTGATCCTGCGGCCTTCCAGGCCAAATTTGGTGCAAGCATGGAAAATGCAAATCAACTCATTGACGCCAAGACGGTAACGATTACAAAATTGATGGAGATAGCACCACCAGGCACCATCGATCCCACTTCCGGCTTGTACAACACAACGATGTATCTAATGGCGGTAATTCTATTGATTGCCCTAATTGCCAATGCCAGCATGCGTGCCGTCGATAGCAAACACCACATGAAATAATATTATTTACGGAGAAAAACAATGTCCCTGCCACTTAATAGTTCCCTGGACGTATTTATGTTTATCATCTTTTGCTCGGTTTACGTATGCAGTGTCTTGTGGATGTACGGCGATGCTGCGACCAGGAATGCTGGATGGAAAGGCGTGTTGCTACCATTACTATTCATAATCGTGGGCACACTGGCATTGATCAAAGGAGAGTACCTTGCCCTGGCGCTTTGGCCTCTGGGTTATGTCGTCTGGTTCGCCATGCGTCCAGCAGAAGTGCAATATGATTGAATTGTATTATCACCACTTGCAGTGGTGCTTATTAACTAGCGATACATTGTAATAATGTTCGTCATCTGAGCTACCCAGTCTACTCTGTGAAATACCTCAGTGTGTCATAGACATTTTCCCGCCAATCATCATTAAGCAATAAAAACTTTCTCTCTATTTCTGTCGTTATGTCTGCGATACTAATCTGCTCTGAATTGAGAGACAAGAGACTTCCTACTTAGTACTAATGATTAATATATCAGAAACACTTAAGGCATTAAGCAACCGACGCATGGGGGTCATGCTGATGCTCGGTTTTTCTTCTGGTCTTCCTTTAGCTTTAAGCGGTGGCACATTACAAGCATGGTTAGCGACAACCACTATAGATATTAAGACTATAGGTATTTTTTCACTCGTTGGATTGCCATACACATTGAAATTCTTATGGGCTCCAATTATGGACAGGTTCGTGCCACCTTTTTTTGGACGTCGACGAGGATGGATATTGCTAACCCAAGGTTTGTTGTTTGGGTTGATTTTAGCTATGGCATCCTCCCATCCAGAAGACGCCATCTTCATGGTCGGCTTCATCGCAGTAGCAGTGGCTTTTTGCTCGGCTTCACAGGATATAGCGATAGATGCTTATCGTGCGGATGTCTTGAAACCTGAAGAACGGGGTTTCGGATCAGCATTGTCCGTTGCCGGTTACCGTATAGCGATGTTAGTTTCGGGTAGTTTAGCATTGGTATTTGCTGATTATTTGGGATGGCAGTTAACCTATTACATTATGGGAGGACTAATTCTTATTGGCATGGCCACCACAATATTCGGGCCAGAGCTGACATGGCAGGTTGAAGCACCAAAGAGCTTGCAGGATGCTATTGTGGAGCCGTTTAAGGAATTTATGTCACGGCCAAACTTTTTATGGATATTAGTTCTTATTATTTTATATAAATTGGGTGATGCCTTTGCAGGAACATTAACGACGACATTTCTACTTCGCGGTCTGGAGTTTTCGTTAACTGAAGTTGGTGTGGTGAATAAAGGGATGGGCTTATTCGCATCCATTGCCGGAGGTTTAGTCGGTGGAGGCTTGATGTTCAAATACGGATTGTATCGATGTTTATTATGGTTCGGGATACTGCAAGCCTTAACTAACCTTGGCTTTATGATTTTAGCCCTAATGGCTAAAAATTACATAGGCATGGTGATAGTGATCGCGATGGAGCAAATTGCGGGAGGAATGGGCACCGCTACTTTTGTAGCCTTATTAATAACATTGTGCGACCACCGATTTACAGCAACACAGTTTGCTTTGTTCTCTGCACTCTCCGCTGTCGGACGGGTATTCATCGGTCCACCTGCAGGCTTGCTTGTTGATTCGCTTGGTTGGACCAGCTTCTTTCTGATTACATTTGTAGTGGCTCTACCGGGTCTGGCACTGCTAATATATTTACGTAAGTCTATCGAGTCGTATCACTCTATTCTAAACAGTGAATGATGCACTCGATTTTCTTTAATTAGTTAATCTCCCTCACCACACGAATGCCAACATGGTCGTAGGCAGCATCTGATTTGAGTTTATCCCGTTTGGCGTGTCGAATTGATGGTGGTGGACTAGAATAGGCACCACCCCTGGCAACACGGTAAGCACAATCACCGCCTTCCCATACCTCGTCACTCGTTGGTGCATCTTTGTAGCTGTCATGCCAGCAATCGTGGACCCATTCTGCAACGTTACCTGAGGTATCATGAAGTCCAAATCCATTGGCGCCAAAGCTACCAATCTTTGTTGGCTTACGTGGATCAAGACCTGAACCACAACCAAAGCAATGAGCCCTTTTAGGTTCTTCATTAAAGCCCCACCAGTAAATGGAACGTTTACCTGTACCGGCGGCGTACTCCCATTGGGCTTCTGAGGGTAAACGATATTTGTGGCCGGTTTGTTCAGTTAACCACTTGATGTAATAGTAGGCATCATCCCAGGTAACGAAAATTACCGGATGGGTATTTCGATCCATATATAAATCTTCAGGCGGTGTCTTGCCTGTTGATTTAGCAAACTTGTCATAGTCTGCAAAGGTGATTTCATACTTGCCAATAGCAAACTCATCTGCTTTTACTGCATGACGAGGACGCTCATCAGCATGACGAGATGAACCTGGACTCCCCATATCAAAGGTACCTGCAGGAATTCGAACCATCGTCGGACCTGGGCTACCGTCTTTTAAGGTATCATGAAATTCCTTGTTGCCGGGAGGTGGTGTGGCAACCGGCGCGGTTGTAAGCACTCCAGGTGCTGGCGTCGTAACATCTTCTACAACCGCGTCAATAACTTCATCGGTCTCGTCTTCTTCATCGCCTTCTTCATCAATGTCAACACCATCACCCGTGTCTTCAGACCCAGAGACTGCAACGGAAGGCGTGTTTGTGGCAGGCTCTTTTCCGCCAAACATGAAAAATGCACCCGCAGCGATGGCAATGATTACGCCAGCCGCTATGCCGATGATCATACCGGTGTTACTTTTCTCAGCTTCTTCTTCTTCGACAAAACTTTCTTCGCCTGCGGAATTAAACTCAGGTTCAGATCCCGCCGAATCAAGCACTATCTCCGCGGTATCATCCAAATCATCACTAGCTGCAGGCTCAGCTTCAACAGGTGGCGGTGCCGCGGTGACAGTCGCCACGTCTTTTTCAGTGATATTGATCACAACGGCCGTGGTGTTATCTTGTTTCGGCATGCCAACATCTTCGACGGCTTGCATCAAGGCGTCTGCGCATTCTTTCGTCGACGCTGACCATTCAGAATACTGAATAATCTTGCCAGCACTAAGGGTATCCATACCGTCACTGCAAACGAGCAGACGGTCCCCAGCTTGTACTTCAAAGCCTTCCTCAGGTACATCTATTTCGTTGATGTCTTCACCCATGATGGCGCTCATCAACATATTACGGGACAGTCCTTCTTCTTGATCAACTGGCGTACCGGCCGCGGCCATACGATCCAGGAAGCCACCGTAGCTATGGTCATCGTTCTTTTTAATCAACTCCTTGTTTCGAATCAGATAAATATGACTGTCTCCGACGCTGGCCCAGTACATTTTATTTCCCTGCAGTAACGCCACTACCATTGTGCAGCCCATACCAGACAACGCCGGTGTCTCTGCTACTGTCTCTTTGATGGAATTATTGGCTTTATGGACACTTTCACGAAGTACTTCTGCAATATTATCGACAGGATAACAAGATGAGACGTGCTTATTAAACGCTTGAACTGCCATGTTACTGGCAACATTTCCGGCAGCATGTCCACCCATACCATCGGCGACGATAACCAGGGCGGCCGGATTGCCCTCCTTATCGGTGAGTTGGGTAACCAGGAAAGCATCTTCCTGATAACCACGGGTACCATCTATCTGGGATCCGGCCAGTTCATATTGAAGTGCCATATGCTTCCTCGTGGACGTAGCGCGCTTATTGGCTACAAATTATTGATCGTACTCGGTTTTATTAAATAGTGTCTGAATGCGATTAGACATCATTTATGCCTGTTTCAGACCTAGTCATCCTACCAGTCTCTCTATATTTTACAAAATAAATTATTGATTATTGAGGGAAATCAAAGACCGTAAGGTCCCAAGCATCAAGTCTGTCAGAGTTGATGGGTGGAAGTTACCAACAAGCATGAATATACGAAATTGTTAAATCAGCCAAGATTGGACAGGTGAGCGGAACCAGCACAGAAATCGTCAGCGTTTCTCTGTTTTAATGTCCCGGGCTTTGAAAGCTCCTCATTACTTTCGCATGGGGCTGATATTGTTGTTATATTTAGAGCGCGATTAAAAGGTTCGATGAGGTAAATTATCCAGTTCCTATTCAGCCTGTTTCGAAACCATTCGACAATCTAAAGACATATAGCGTCGAGGATCATGAACAAAAAAACCTGGATGGCTGGCGCTCTACTTTTTATCGTTACGATAATTTTTATCGTAGCAGACTATTTTGCGGTATTTGGCACCACAGAGAAATCTGACTATGTTTTACACGAGGTCGTAATTCGCCCGGTTGATAATCAAGATAATTCGCCAATAGTAGGAACCAGGGTAAAGTGTTTTCAACGGGGAAATATAAATGCCTGTACTCAACGCGAAAGCGGTAAACTGGGTATTGTCTCCGCCTTGATACCCGGTAGCAGGATCAGCACCCATAGCCTGTTGTTTGAACAGCAGTATCGTTACACAAGCAGCCGAGATCCGAAAATCAATATCATGTTAATAAACTTCGATTATATGAATGAGGTGATAAGTATTGAGGTGAACGAATTATTCGAAAATCCGGGAAAGATTATTAAAGTGAAAATGGAAGCTCGAGACTCGGATAGATCTACTGGTGACTAGGAAACAATTTATACCATGAGCGATGCATTGAAATATTTAATGCAGGTAAGACCAGAAGCGATGGAAAATTACTTTTCCTTCTTAAAAAAATCTGGTGAACACCTGGACGAAAAAACCAGGGCGATAATCTCTGTTATTACCAAGGTCGACAAACAAACAGACAGGGGCTTCCGACAATATCTTAAACGTGCCTTGCATGTTGGTGTCACAGCAAACGAAATTATTGATGCCATGTTCGTGGCTTTCCCGACTCTGGGCCTGAGTAAAATCATATGGGCCGTTGATATTTTACTGGACATGGATGTGCCAGAATTTCAACTAGAGAACATACAGGACTCAGCTGACTGGCATAATGTGATGGAAGAAAGTGAATTGAAACGTGGTGCCAATTTCATAGAAAATTGTGATGGTAGAGATTTATATGTGTATAAAGATAAGGTAAATATTAGCGTCTACGATAGTCGCTGCCCTCATCAGGCTACCGCAATTCCTGAATCAGGATTGCGCGGCCTGAAATTGACATGCCCCCTGCATGAGTGGCGTTTCGACTTGAAAACAGGTGCTTGTGTTGACAAGGGAGATAAGCCTTTATCAGTTTTTAATAGTAAAATTGAGAATGGTAGGCTACTTGCATTTTGGTGATCTGTTGCCCGCAAATCTCATTTCCATAATAATTATCGGATCAATGAATGAAAAAAGTAATCATTATCCTTAATGTTTTTTTCTTTTATCGTTAAACGCCTGCGCGCCGGAAGTTGGTAGTAAGGCATGGTGCGAAAATATGAAGGAAAAAGCGAAAGGAGAATGGACTGCAACAGAGGCAAAAGAATTCACCTTGAATTGTTTATTTAAATAGTACTCAAGACGGCGATAAACTAATCTGGGCTCGTCAACCACTCCTTTTCAGTAGTGAGCAAATCTGCGACGAGTTGATTCAATTTTTTCTGTTCAAGCAAAGATATTCCTGCAGGGTCAAATCTGTACTGATAATGCATCTCTAAAGCCGCATGCAAATACTGCGCATGAATTCTGCTGTCAATTCTGTTGAACCATGCGGGTAACGTCTCGCCGGGAAATCTGGGGGAACATGAGCTCTCCATGACAGAGACTAACTCATAAAAGCTGGAATCGTCCCCGGGATAAGCACCTTGCTCATCTATCCCTGCACGCTCAGGCTTGTTTTGAATACGTTCTTTGAAATAAATCCGCCAGGCTAACATGGCGATTAATGGGATCAAAAGCCACATTAACACATCGGTATTTTGTTCTTCTTCGGTCAAATCGTCCGATTGCCAACGAGACCAGGTATAGGAAGCCCAAAACCAGATATCCATAAAAGGCTCAACAGCGGAGGCATTTTGTTCTTCATAAGAACTCCAAATCGCAGGGGTGGTATCTAACACTTCCCAGTGGTCATTGATGTAAACCTGCGTCCACGAATGTGCATCTCTGGCACGAGCAATATATTGGCCTTCCAGAGCACTATATTCATCGACTGAATAGCCGACGGCATAACGAGTGGGAATTCCGACGCTACGTAAAAGTAAAGCGGTAGCGGTTGCGAAATATTCACAATGCCCCTGCCGATTATTAAAAAGAAAGTTGGCAAGATACTTACCCTTGGGATAGCGTTGACTCTGGTTTAAGGTGTAGGTGAAATTTTCCTGAAAAAAACGGGAAACTGTATCGACGACTTGTTCCGTCGTCATTGAGGATAATTGCAGTTCATTAGCCAATCGCTCAAAATCTTCCCGGTAATAATTAAGCAGAAGCAGATCATTTTCGTTAGGTGGCAACTCATCATGGATAATATTTTCATACGCAACGTCGTATTGAATCCATCCTTCTCTGATATCCATGATCACCGTGCCGAGGGGATTTTTTTGTATTTCAATGGCAGTAACATTTTTTATTTTACTAGTGCCATGAGGTAGAGGAATTACGCCTTTATCCCTAACCATATAGGTGGCGATTGTGAGTTCAAGGTCGCTTTGAATCTCGTTTGTTAATGTCCAACTGCCATCGCTATTTTGGTCAATAACCGAAAAATCAGATTCTTGACTACTCCATACACCATGACCGAAATTACTGTAACTGGCTTCTTTCAACAACAAAGGGATCTCGGGCATGTCTTCTGCCTTTACTCTTAACACGATACGGTCAGAAAGTTTTAAACGACCAAGAGAACCTATAGCCGTCGTTGCACGATTAGGATCACGATATCGCCACATAAATTGATCGAAAATACCAATAAAACTCGCCTCGAGCGAAGCTTGTAATTGTCGCAAACCTATTTGCACCGCGTATGCCATCGAAAGAGATAAAACGATGGCTACGAACCATAATCTGATGGAATAACGTTTGGGACGTACTGACCAAAGCATCAAGGCAATGAGCAAACTAATCACAATGAAAAAACCAATAGTACGCTGATTCCCGGCACTAGCGGACACCAGGCAGACAATGAAATAGGGCAGACTAATGTCTGTAATCGTGCCCGCTTGAGGTGAAAGCGCGGGCTCCAGTTTTCGAAGGCCAGGCAGGAGTGCGCTTAAGTTCATCATTCCCCGTTCACTATATTTTTGTGTGATCAGCAAGGGGAACAGAACGAAGGGCATAACAGAAAGGATAACGAAGATCCCTCTTGCTCCCTCGTCTGTAAAAATATAAATAACAACAATAAAGAAAACGACGCCACTAAAATCTGACAAGGTGTTAAATTCTTTGTCTGTTATCGACCAGCGCCATGACATGAATTGAGCCATTTCCAGTAACACCGCCATGAGTAGTGCAAAGGGCAGGAATTGACATTGCCAACCCCATACTAACAACGTAGCGCCAATGGAGAAGGCAGGTGCAGCTCTCAACTGCAAGTTTGAATTGTTCATTCCTCCGCAAGCCTGGAAGTATTGACGCTGTCCAGTCCACTCTGAATATCCTCGCATGACAGCGTAATTAAACGCTCCGGGTGTGCCGCCAGGGGACCGGGATCGAATTCAAGATTGACATTACTTTCCACTACTACAAATACCAATAATGGTATGCCCATGCGGCTAATCGATTCGACTAAATCCTTTCGTTTGTTATCCCAATCCAGGAGGATGCATATCATACCGCTGGTTTCGGTGCTGTACTCTGGAATTATGTCTCGCAGTTTATTAAATGAATCTTCGTGACATACCTCCGTACAAGCAAGAGTTTCCAATAGACCTTCTGCCTGCCCAAGACCTCGTCCGCTGGTAAAGCGATAGGGTTTGTCGCCAATAAATATAAGATCCAGAAGCGCGTCTTGTCTCGGCAGGGTGAGACAGAAAGATGCCGCAACAGAAATAGCTTCTTCAAAGACTTTCGTGGATTTATTTTCCTGAAAGGTGTCTAGCATCAAGCCCTGGCGGACGAAAAACTCATCATGAAACTCTTTTACAACAGGACTTCCTGTTTTTGCATAGCTACGCCAATGTATTGCCCGCAAGGGATCACCAGGCCGATAATCGCGCAGCGACATGAATTCCTGAGAATCTCCAACAGCGCTGGCTTTATTCATGCCACCTTGTTGATATTTTCGTAATCCCTTAAGTTCGATATTTGGGGTTCGGTAAGTTTTAGGTAAAATCAATAATTTGTCTTTCTGACTGTACTTTTTAATCGCTCTTAGAAGACCTAAAGGATCTGGACGGACGAGGCGAGCCGATGAGAAATGTATATAACCGCGTCTCAGAGGGAGCAATTCAATATTTACTTCAAGATTTTCTGCTGCGGCCATATTCGCAATAACTGATGGTTTAACTATGCCTCCTCGTTTTTTCCGAATAAGCGCCATGAGACGCGGGTATCCAACGATACGATCAAAACGGTTGCGATTAATGTCCTGGGGATCACGACTCTCTTTGAATTCCTGGTAATCCGGCAAACGAGTTTCTAATTCATCAATGATTATTAGCTCAGACTGATTGAATTTACCGAGATTCTCAATTTGTATTTGATACCGCATAGGCAGATAGGCGGTGCCGAATTGAGGTAAGGAGCGTCTTATTTTGAAACGACCATGAAATGACAAGATGCCAAGTGTAGATATGAACAACAAGGATGCCGTAATTGCAAAGATCTGGAATGCCATGGACTGCCTTACGTCTACACCAAAGATAGCAGACGCAATCATGCCTCCTGCTATAAGAAAACCCGCCGGGGTCAATCTATGTTTATTCCACTGACTGATTCTGTAAACGAACTTGATAATTTTATAGAGTAGTCGTCGAATCATATTCGTATAATATTAAGTCGGAACAGCAATAATCTTTACTATCTCATTTACGATTTCCTTCGCACTTCTTCCAGAGAAACGTGCTTGTGAATTCAACATTAAGCGGTGAGCAATAACAGGCACAACGATTTCCTGTATGTGATCCGGGGTGACATAAGCCAATCCATCAAATAATGCTAATGCCTGCGCCGCTTTCATTAAAGCTAACGAAGCCCGCGGACTGGC
>JBLIML010000151.1:0-9735 GCA_047638675.1 Planctomycetota bacterium
GGGCCAGGGGTCGCTCCCTAACGAGAGTCCGTATATACGCACGCATCTTACATATTTTAATTAGCAGCCCTACTTGCAAAACAGGAGGAGTCCATATACGGGAATGACGGGATGGACGAGAGTGATGGGTAAGTACAAGTCCTGCCAGCACAGAATAATTTTTCAAACAGATCGTACTATTCCGTGTTATACAATAAACCAATGGACGACACGCTCTCATTAATTGTCTACATCCTCTTCGGTGCAATTGGGATGGGTTATTTCATCTATGGAAAGCGCCAGGGCAGGATTATTCCGCTCATCTGTGGCTCAAGTTTAATGGTCTACCCGTATTTTTTTGACAATCCAGTCGTCCTGGTCGCTGTTGGTATAGTGCTTATTGGCTTGCCTTATTTTGTTAGATATTGAATTGGTAAGGCAGGAAGGCCGTCCCTCAGGTTTCTGTGGATAATCAGGTCAGTTTCATTGTTTTTTACCGCCCATAAGAGCAAACTCAGTGTCGGATAATATAGGGGGTGCTTATATTGATTCCAGTGATTAACGATTAAAACCAATAACAATAAATAAAGAGGAGAGACTCCATGTCAAAAGTAAGCGATGCAGATATTCAGGAACTTTTAGATCGGCAAAAATGTTATGACGTGTTAACCCGGTATTGCCGGGCACTGGATCGATCCGATGCAGGACTCATGCGCTCAGTTTACTGGGAGGATGGCATGGATGATCATGGCGTGTTCGACGGCAACGCACATGAATTTGCGGATTTCATCGTCAGGGAAATTAAGGTTTGGTTTGAGGTCACGATGCATTCAATCTCTAACGTCCACATGGAATATTATGGCGACACCATGTGTACGGAATCATATTTAATCGCTTATCACAAAGTGAGAGCTGAGAAAGAAAAAGTACTGGCGGTGCAGGGCCCCTCTTATTGGGAAGGCCTGAAAGGCGTGGACGCTGAAGCGAAACACCACGTGTTTCTTTACGGTGGACGTTATATCGATCGCCTGGAAAAAAGAGATGGCGAATGGCGCATTGCCTTGCGTCAGGTCTGCATGGATTGGAATGAGAACTTTGCCGGGAACACCATACTCGATGAAGGTATGTTTGCAACGCTGACCCGGCGTGGTTGTCATGGACTAGAGGATCCCGTCTATCAAAACAAACCCTGAGGTTTACACTGATGGTAAGGGATGCAGTCCTGCTTGAGCTACCTGGTCGCCATAAGAGCAAACTCGATATCGAATAGTAGATGGGAGGTACGCTGATTTCACTGGATAACGATTAAAATAAATAATAATGAATAGCGAGGAGAGTCTTCATGCCAAAAGTAAGCGATGCAGATATTCAGGAACTTTTAGATCGGCAAAAATGTTATGACGTGTTAACCCGATATTGTCGAGCACTGGATCGATCCGATGTTGACCTCATGCGTTCAGTTTATTGGGAGGATGGCATAGATGATCATGGCGTGTTTGTGGGCAACGCCCATGATTTTGCGGATTTTATCGTCAGGGAAATTAAGGTTTGGTTTGAGGTCACGATGCATTCAATCTCTAATGTCCATATGGAATATTATGGCGATACTATGTGCACGGAATCGTATTTGTTCGCCTATCACAAAGTGAAAGCTGAGAAAGAAAGAGTATTGGCGGTGCAAGGACCCTCTTATTGGGAAGGCCTGAAAGGCGTGGATGCTGAAGCGAAACACCACGTGTATATTTTCGGCGGGCGTTATATTGATCGCCTGGAAAAAAGAGATGGCGAATGGCGCATTGCCCTCCGAAAGGTTTGTATGGACTGGAATGAAAACTATGCCGGAAATACCATCCTTGATGAAGGCATGTTCGCTAACCTCACCCGGCGCGGTTGTCACGGGCTCGAAGATCCAGTCTACCAGAACAAACCTTAGGCTATTCCACATGATAGCGGATACCGAACTTCAGGAACTGCTCGCACGGCAGAAATGTTATGACGTACTGACGCGTTATTGCCGGGCACTGGATCGCGCCGATCTTGACATGATGAAATCAGTTTATTGGGAGGACGCCATTGATATCCATGGCGTGTTCGAGGGTAACGCTCACGAGTTCTCTGAATTTATTATTCCCGAAATTCAGACCTGGTTCGACATCGCCACACATAATATCTCCAATGTTCACATGGACTACCACGGCGATATTATGTGGTCGGAATCCTATCTTATTTCTTATTGCCAGGTGGCCGGCACCGATGAAAAGGTGAGTGCGGTCTATGGTCCAACTTACCTTTCCAAACTTGGTGGGAATACAGGTGAAAATAAGAAACAGGGTTTTCTGATGGGTGGACGCTATCTGGATAAACTTGAAAAACGTAACAAGGAATGGCGTATTGTCCGGCGTGAAGTGGTGATGGACTGGAATGAGAACCGGCCGGCAAACACCATATTGGAGGAGGGCATGATGAAAGATTTGCAACTCCGCGGTTGTAGGGGAGGGGACGATCCTGTTTACAAAAACAAGCCCGATAAGGCGCAATAAATTAACTCGCCAAATGTTATAACATTAGTTAAACTCACTGATATCAAAGACGATCCCGTCATTACAGAGTGAGTAAATGAGATGGTTACGCGAGCACTAAAAGTACGAAAGATTGGTAACTCAGTTGGAGTGATACTGCCTCGCGATGTACAAGAAGCGTTAAGAGTGTCCGATGGTGATACGCTTTATACGAACGTGACCAAAGACAGTATTGAATTAAGTCCCTATGATCCTGATTTTGCGGAATCAATGAAGGCTTTTGAACGAACACGACGTAAGTACCGGAATGCGCTAAAAGAGCTGGGTAAGTGACAATAAAATGGCTCTCAAGCAAGGCTGTCATTGCGATTCATGCGGCCTTAATTGAGGAGCACAGTGGTCTTCAGGGGGCAATTAATCATGCAAGCCTGGAATCAACCTTAGCGAGACCGCAACAATTTTTATCTTACCCAGGGCTTACCCCGGATATTTTTTCTTTGGCGGCGGCATATGCATACGAGTTTGCGAAAAATCATTGTTTCACCGATGGAAATAAACGAGTTGCGCTATCTTCCATTGATAACTTCTTAATATTGAATGGATTTGAATTAGTGGCTAGTGAAGTTGAAGCTGTCGCAGCAATAATTCAACTGGCAGCAGGTGAAATGAGTGAAGTGGATTTGATTGAATGGATAAGACAAAATCACAGACAATTGGAGGATTAGTTTTGCAAAGCGCTACGCCTTAAATATGAATAACAACAAGAAGGGGGGGTGAGACATGTTTAATGACAAAGGTTTATCAAGACGACGATTTACTTTAGTAACGGGTAAATTGTTTGCAGGTTTCATGGCTATTTTGTCTATGCCAGCTCAGGCCCTGGCAAAAATCACCCTGTCAGAAGACTCAATTGCGGCTTTAAAGAAAAAAATCAGTGGTGAGGTTATTTCACCTGACCATAAATATTATGACGCCTGGCGTTTGGGCATGTCCTGGCAACAACGCAAAACAGACAGACGCCCGGAAGTGATGGTGCAGGCGAAGACCGTGAATGATGTGGTCAACGCTGTCCTGTTTGCGGCGGAAAATAAAATAAAGGTTGGTATTCGTTCTGGTGGGCACAGCTGGGTTTATTCCTCCATTCGCGACAATAGCATGTTGCTCGATCTTCGAAATTTTAGAGATCTTGAAATCGACGCCGAAAACATGACGGCCATCGTCGGCCCAGCCATAACCGCTAGAGAGTTGGCGTCGAAACTGGAAGAGGTGGGCCTTGGCTTTCCCGTCGCTCATTGCAGCACCGTGGCCATGGGTGGCTATTTATTGGGTGGGGGTCAGGCCTGGAATTGGGGAAGCTGGGGTGGCGCCGCGTGCAATAGTGTGAAGGCACTCGATATTGTCAATGCGAAAGGCGAGATACTTCACATTGACGAGAATAATCACAGCGATTTGATGTGGGCAGCACGGGGCGCTGGCCCCGGCTTTCCTGCAGTGGTGACTAATTATCATTTGAAGTTGTATCCATTACCAAAAGCGATTCATATGAATAATTATGTATGGCCTTTGGCAGATACCCTGGCGGTATCGAAGTGGCAGACAGAAATCGGCGCTGTTTTATCAGACAAGGTTGAGCTATTTATGTTTTTGCTTGGCCTGGCAGAACCGATAAATGGTGTGGACAAAGTGGTGGTTATTACCGGGGTCGCCTATGCAGAAACAGAAGATGAAGCAAAAACCCTGCTTGCACCGATGTCTACGGCAAAAGCTATTTCAACACCGATATCGGTTGATGAAATAAAACCCATGACGATTAATTCATTACTGGACCTTGTGGATCGAACCTATCCACCTTGCCGTGCAGCGGTGGACACCTTCTGGTTTGATTTGACGATGGAAGAAGTGATGGAGAAATATGTCGATCACTTTGCCGCGGCACCATCACATTTATCAAATGTCCTGTGCGAAGTTAAACCTAAACCGATTGTTATTCCTGATACAGCCTACTCCATGCGTCGTCTAAGCTATCTATCCCCTTATTCTTTCTGGTTGGACGAAAAAGATGATAAGGAAAATATTGAATGGATGGAAAAGACTCAGGAAATTCTAGCACCACTATCCGTGGGTCATTATGTCAATGAAGCCGATCTTTCCGCCGATCCCAGTCGCTCGGAGCGTTCTTATGACAAGGAAAACTGGGAACGTATTAAGAAAGTAAAAAATAAATACGATCCAAAAGGCTTATTTCATACTTATCTTGGGCATGAGAGCTGAGTAATTTAAAGACCGGTTTCTACCGCATTGATAAAATTAAGACTTGAATAAAGGCAACTTAACGAAACGACTTCATCGTTTTTTGTGTGGTTGAGCTGCTAATTTCTGCTGATAACTAAGCGCTTGATAGGTATTAGGGAAACGTGAATCGGGTACTGAGGCTTGCTGAGATTGAGATGAAGATCGACGACGTGAATGTTGTTTGTTCAGAAGATAAAGTAATCGCAGTTGATCTCTTTGGTTATCAATGGTGTGTTTCTCATTATTTTTGTAGCTGTGATGATTGAATTGATTTGCCCTGTGGATCCGAATCCCGCCATCGGCGAAGGCAGGTGTAGATAATACGCAGACGCTGGCGCAGAAGCAGAGCGTGGTAAAAAGTGATCGCCAGTAATTACAGATAGTCATCATTGTTCTCCTCTAAAGAGGTCGTCACAGATTTAGACAAGCTTAACACAAAGAGATTCCGCTTAATGTTGATTATAGAAGGACTTGCAAAAATATGCGGTGCAAGTCGCGTTTTATTATCGATCCGTTTGGATAACAGCGCGGGGCTCAGCCTGCTTGATAATAAGCGCAGCGATGAACAAGGCGCCTACCATCACCATGATTGCCCAAATGGCAGCGTGATAGGAGCCAAAAGTGTCAAGGCCAACGCTGAACATTACCGGGCCGATGGCGCTACCAATTACTGTTAGGGTCATGTTCAGGCCACTTATCTCGCCGAGGAAACGGCGACCAAAAAAGCGAATAAAGGCGAGATTCGATAGCACACCCCACAAGCCGCTGGTGGTGCCGAATCCAGCTACCAACAACCAGTAACCCCAGTCGTATTGGAGATGTAACATTCCCCAGGAACCGATCATGAAACTGAACAGTTTTATGAGAAGAAAGCGCTTTAGAGGCCAGTGATCTGATAACCAACTGGCGAGAAAGTTGATGCTGACAGAGGCGATGGCTGCCGGGAAAAAATAGGTAAAAGCTTCTTCCGATGTTCTACCTGCTTCACTGAATATGGAAACGACATGAAATACCAGTGCTGTGCCAAACAGGGAATAGAGTCCCAGCGCTGAGGCGTATATCCAGAATACCGGGCTGCGTTTTGCCTCTTGCGGCGTTTTATGAGGAATCGACAATACTGATTCATCACTGTGATCACTATGGGCACCGTCCGCGCGCAAGCCACAAGATTCCGGAGAATTTCTGACAAACACCAGCGCCAATAAACTGAACCCGATACCGACAATAATCGCTAATATGTTCAGCGCGTGATGCCAGCCAAAACCGAGGATCAAGAAGGCAAGAAAAGGAGGTGCTAGTGAAAACCCCAGATTTGCAAAAGCTGAACGAGCACCAGATACCAATCCACGACGCTTTTCGAACCACACCAGCAGTACATTGATTGATGAGCTGGTGAGGACACCTTGGCCGCTAAAGCGCACACCGAAATAGCCGATCAGTATCAAGGGAAAAGTAATCCAGGAAATCGATACAGGGATGAAACTTAGCAAGACACTCGCCATGGAATCAATTTTTGAGATAAAAAAGACACACAGTCCGAGTCCAATGCTTGCTCCAACGATGCTAACACGGGCACCAGTTCGGTCATAAAAGCGACCCGCTCGTGTCAGGAACAAGGAACTGCCGAGAGTGCCGAACAGATAGGCGGTGGAAAGTTGAGTTCGGGATAAGCCAAAAGCCTCAATGAAGTGCTCCGTGAACACGGACATACCCATGGTCTGCCCTGGAATCGACATTAGGATCCCTAATGTGGAGATAAACCAGATCACCCAGCCATAGAAAAATGGAAAATTCTTTACCGCAAAAGGCCAGTTGGCCGGCAGACTGTAAGCCATGTGCTTCATGAAAATAGTAGTTGTCTTGTTATGTGGCTGGATTAGCGGGTCTTCGCGAGCAGTATATAGGCAATCTAATGCGCGGTAGAATCGACGTGTGAGCGACCAAAGGCAGATCTTGACTTATGTGAGTGAGGAGGGAAAAGGTCTGAATACCCTTCGTCCTGCTATTAGAATTCCAGTTTGTTCTTTAAAAAGTTATTTTTGAGCGTTATCCCAAGGACCAGCACCCAGAGACCCAAATTCCTGTAGCTCATCGCGTCTCCATCTTTCCTTGAGATTGAAACAATATGGTCCGTTCACCCTATGCCCTTCCTTCCTCAAGCAACTTCCAGAGAATAGGCTACACTGATTAAAGGGCGTACGGTCTTTGCCAGAACTCTATCAGGCAATTGCCGTCGGGAGGGCCCACATAATAATGCGAAGCAATAATCCGCGAATTCGTCAGCGTTGGAAGCTCATGATCGTTACGCTATTCGTAGTCTGTGTCTCTGGCTGCGCGGCAATACCACCTATGTTATCACAAGCGTCCTGGGCTTTGTCCGGGGTGAGTTATGTGACCACCAGTAAGGGGCCTTCCGATCACGCCATATCCTTTGCTGTTAAAAAAGATTGTTCTCTATTCCGTTTAGTAAAATTCCAGGCAATATGCCAACCAATTTCGGAAAATTCCAACCAATCGATTTTAAGCTGGGTAATTAGCCAGTTCCGGCCGCCTGCTACAGAGAACATATTGTTAAACAGCCCCGAGGTCGCTTCCAGAATACCGCCTTAATCCCTAAGCGTTAAATTCCGGTGACTGACTAACAAAAAATGTCATCTCGATTTACGTGGACGCCTACAAGGACATTTTCCCCTTCCCGTAATCACTACGGGACGATGTCCCATGCCCGTAATGAGCACGGGACGATGAATCTTAAATAAATCAATGGAAACACATATTTGGCACTGATTTTGCAAGCTTTACTACAAATTAATGCCAGGAATTTTTAATTTGTTTCTTTTTGACCAAATGGGTTTGCGGATAACTAAAGCAGAAAAATTATGCAGCGGAGCGGTATTCTTCAGGCATTTCCGCAGCAGCAAATATTTTTCCTTCGGTACTATCCTGCGGTTATAAAAGATCATGACAGTCACTTCAAAGAAAAAGGGGAAACAAAAGATGCAACGATTATATCAGGCGATTGCAGATATCTCGCTGGATTTGATTGCAGTGGTCGATGCGAACTATGTCTATCATGTGGTGAATCAAAGGCATCTGGATATATTCCGCAAGCCAAAAAAGTTTTTCATCGGCAGTACCATTGGAGAAGTTGTTGGACAGAATGAGTTTGATGAGAAGATTAAGCCCCTGATTGATCGTTGTTTGCAAGGGGAAGAGGTGAAAGGTGAATACTGGATAGAATCCCCAGACCAGAGAGCGCGTTATGTTTCCGCCCGTTACCTCCCAATTGAATACAAAGATGGATCGGTCACAAAGATGGTAATCAACGCGCGCGATTTGACTGACCGAAATCAGGCCGAGAAGGCGTTGGCTAAAAACCAGAAAGACTACCGTACCCTTTTTGAAACTAGTCAGGACGGTATCGTATTTCGGGATATGGAGGGCTACATAGAGTTGGCCAACAAAACCTTTCTCGACATGATTGGCTATAGCCTGGAAGAAGCACAAAAATTAACTATTCAGCAAATAACACCAAAAAAATGGCATGCGGTGAATAAAATAATCGATAAAGACAAGATATTGAAAGAAGGTTATTCCGGCGTATACGAAAAAGA
This sequence comes from Planctomycetota bacterium, assembly GCA_047638675.1. Lineage (GTDB taxonomy): Bacteria > Pseudomonadota > Gammaproteobacteria > Eutrophobiales > Eutrophobiaceae > WLWS01. The sequence goes on from JBLIML010000151.1 coordinate 8,405, forward strand.
ATATATCCGAAAGGATGGAACTGTTTTTCCCATTGAAGTTAAAGCATGGTTGATTAAAGACAGTGAAGGACAGCAGGATCGAATGATCTGCATTGTAAGAGACATAACTGAAAGTAAACAGGCTAAGGAAAAACTGCGACGTAGCGAAGAGCGTTTTCGTGCTCTTTATGACAATAATCCGATCATGCTATTCACCATTGATGAATATGGCAGGATTCTTTCTGTCAACCAGTATGGGATCGATCAACTGGGCTATTCAAAAGATAAACTCGTTGGAAAGCCGGTGATAAATTTATTCTATAAAGAAGATCGTTTTTTGGCGCAGGAGAATCTGAAACAGTGTTTTGTTGAGCGAGATACCGTATATAGTTGGGAGTTAAGAAAAGTACGTCTGGACAAATCAATTCTATGGGTCAGAGAGACCGCGCGGGTGGTGGACGATATTGATGGTATGCCAACCGCCCTGATTGTCTGCGAGGATATAACAAAGAATCGTCAACTCTCCGAACAGCTCACTCATCAGGCCAGCCATGATGTGCTGACAGAGCTGGTTAATCGTCGGGAATTTGAACGGCGCCTTGAACGCGTTTTAGATACCATTATTCTGGAAGAGTCCGAACATGCCCTGTGTTATATGGACCTCGATCAATTCAAGGTGGTGAATGATACCTGTGGGCACGTTGCCGGCGATGAAATGCTGCGCCAAATTAGCACTGTGTTGAAAAAAGAGGTCCGTAAGCGAGATACTCTGGCGAGACTGGGAGGGGATGAGTTTGGTGTCCTGATGGAGCATTGTTCGCTGGCTCAGGCGGAGCGGGCTGCAGGCGCGTTTCAACAGGCGGTGCAAAACTATCAGTTCATTTGGGAGGGGCGTACTTTTCGGGTAGGCGTGAGTATAGGTTTAGTGGCCATAAGCCGTGAGACGCCGAAAGCGACGGAAATATTAAAGTTGGCAGATGCAGCCTGTTACATGGCCAAGGATCAGGGTCGTAACCGTGTACATGTCTACCATCCTGAAGACGAGGATATGGCCAAACGTCATGGCGAGATGCAGTGGGTCACGCGTATTCATCAGGCACTTAAAGAAGATCGATTTTGCCTTTATGCTCAGCCGATTGTTTCATTGGCGAAAAAAAAGGGAACACGGGCACAGCATTATGAGTTATTGCTACGCATGGTAGATGAAGAAGGCAATCACATCTTGCCGGGTGCTTTTTTACCGGCAGCAGAACGCTATAACCTGATTACACAGGTGGACAGGTGGGTCATAGAGAACGCTTTTGCTTTATTGGCAGCGAATCAGGCCTTTCTTAAACAAGTTGAATTTATAT
>JBLIML010000152.1:0-9689 GCA_047638675.1 Planctomycetota bacterium
TGCTAGTCAGCAGCATGATAATAAATAATATATTTATTTTTCCTTTCGTGCTGACGGTGATGGGGGATCAGGCTTTTACAGAATTGGTGATATTTGATATTGGTAATGCTTTTATGACCATTACGCTGACCTACATTGTGGCCTTCAGTCATGGCCCCGAGCACACAAGCTTGCGAAATATCGGCATAAATGCACTGAAATTACCGGCCGTGTGGGCTTTGATAGTCGCCATCACACTGAATTTAAATTCAATCCACCTGCCGAAATTAGCCATGGACGTACTTGACCCCGTGGGTTTGTTGACCACTCCGTTGATTCTCGTCGCATTAGGCATATATTTCACGCCGAGAATCAAAAAAATTCGCCTGGTGACAATTACAATTCTTGTGCGGATGCTTGCGGGCTTTTTCTTCGGACTCGTATTCGCGAACGTTTTTGACCTTCAAGGGTCTACCTTTATAATTGTCATATTATGTTCAGCCGCACCCATCGGCTTTAATGCGGTGACCTATGCCTCACTAGCAAAACTGGATATGGAGCTTGCCGCCAGTGCGGTGTCTTTTTCCGTATTGATTGGTATGATTACCAGTCCATTGCTGTTGTATTTTTTACAGATCTATATTAAGAACGCATCCGCGTAATAATTAAGGGTAATTTGAGTATGTTAAAAAGAAGTTTAAAGAATTATGTTATCGCTTTTTGCCAGCTGTCAGTATTCCTGTTAATCACGACTTCGGATGCAAGCGCGGCCGGTCGTGATGCTAATATTGCGATTGATACAAAGTTTGGGACCATTGAAATACGACTATTACCCTATGTTGCGCCAAATCATGTAACCAGAATTATCCATCTGATCAAACTTGGATTTTACGACGGTACGATTTTCCATCGTATTATTCCAGGTTTCATGATTCAAGGTGGCGACCCCAACACACTTAAAAGTGATACATCACTTTATGGACAGGGTGGTCCTGGCTACACCATCAATGCTGAATTTAATAATCAGCCACACATTCGCGGTACCGTATCCATGGCAAGAGGAGATGGCGATAACACTGCCGGGTCACAATTTTTTATTGTGACCAAAACTTCACGATTTCTCGATAAAAAATATACGGTATTTGGCAGGGTGACCAAAGGTATGAACGTGGTAGACAAGATCGCGGCCCAGAAACGTGACAAGAATGATCTTCCTCGGGAACGTATAGAAATGCGTGTCCGGGTTCTGGATGATTCGGTCTTAGATAAAATCGACAGATAAATGCAATATTAACTTATAGCTAAAGACGCAATTATTATTTAACACTGAACGCCAGTAATGCGTTTCCCGCTAATCCACCCCAACGTGCATATCCGGAATTAACATAAACGAAACCATTGACAATGGTGGGGCCAGGACCATCTAAGGCGCCACCCTGTGCTTTTATACCATTGACTGCATCGTACTCCTTCACCGTGTCGTAATCCCAGATCACCTTTCCATCCACACTTGAGTAGGCGCGAATATGCCCATCGTAGGCACCGGCAAAAATCACTCCGGGAATGGCGGAGACGGCACCTGATTGTGCCGGACTACATTGTTTTCTTGTATCGCAAACTGGGGCGGGTGCACGCCAGACTGGCTTACCATCTCTTAATCGATAGGCATGCACCCCACCACCCTTGTTTGATTTTATTTTCCAGTCAGGAGAGCCCTTGGCGTTGATGAATAGATCGCCTTCTCTATCCGATAGTGCGACATAGACATTCTCGCCGTCGCTGGCAGCGCCCCACATCACGCCGCCCTGAAAACCACCGGGAGATGCCTGCTGCTTCCATAATAATGCGCCCTTGTTATCAGGATCGAGCGCATGAATTTCGCCGGATTTTTGCACGGCTATCAATACACGTTGTTTTTCATTGAGAGAAACCAATATTGGCGAGGCACCGAAATCATAATCTGGACCTTCCGCTCCCGGACAATTACTACGATCATCTGAAATGCACGCGGAATTCCACGCGTCGTTGGATCTTGCCTGATAAGTCCATAGAATTTTTCCGTCGCTCAAGTTCATTGCCATAATGGAATCACTTGTACCGGAGGTAGGCTCAGAACTATTTTCACCCGTGCCTATATATAGCACATTCAATTTGGCATCTATGGTCGGCGCTGACCATACGCCCGCACCAGAGGGTCCGTGAAAAGAAGTGCCACTGGCATTGCTCTGGCTGACCTGTTTCGGCTCTTCAATTATGGTGTAAGACTGCCACTCAATTTTTCCTGTGTAGGCATCAAGGGCAACGACACTCCCTCTATGGGTACAGCATTGATAATCAGGATTCATTGCAGTAACCGATTCCAGCGTGGAGATCGGGACGTAAAGTTTGCCTTTGTACAATTGTGAGGCACCCGTTACTCGAACCGCAGGATGGCTTTCGATTTTTGTTTTCCAGACGAGTGTGCCATCCGCGGCGTTGACGGCGTATGCGTTGGCGGTGGTATCAGTAAAATAGACAAGAAAATCGTCTTTCGAATCCGTCGATAGTTGACCCGCGCTGACGGCGGTACGGACCGAACTGTCGGCCTGGAAAAGCCAGTAGGCGCAACCGGTTTCAGCGTCGAGTGAATACACATTGCCACTATTGCTCGGTACAAAAAGGCGTCCGCCAATCACATTGGTTTGACCGAGGGCCAGAACTTCTCCAGGATAGGCAAAGACCCATTTTAATTTGAGCCTGGGAACGTCTTTCGACATCAAAGCTGCGGCCCTGGCGGGTTGAAAACGGGTGTTTTCACTATCAACACCCCAGCCATTCCATTGAGATTGTTGCAGAAAGTCATTCTGCAAATCCGGTCGGGTATCGCAGTACTTTAGTGGTATATCTTTCGCTGAATCCGCACTATAGGTCCCGCCAGTTATGAATTCAGACACCGCGACACGCTCTGATTCAGACAGACCTGCGCCAATTTGCCGCATGGTGCCTGTGCTTAATGTCTTGTGAATGGAAGCGGGGCTCAGTTTCTGTAGTTGTGAAAACGAAGGGATCTGGCTATTACTGCTTTCATGGCAACTTGCACAATGCTGTTTATAGCTGATTTGCCCATCAGCGGCACTCGCTATTAAAGGTAAGGTAAATATATAAATTAAAAATGAAGCAGGAATTTTTATCATGTCATCGATTCGATTGTTGCGAGAATCGAAAATATAACATAGTGAGGCAAACGAAGCAGCAATTCAGGTTTGCGGCCCGAAACTGTGGAGAGGGGACTAGCTGTCTATTCGCTTAGACAAGATCACAGGCATTGAAATAAATGAGAGGATCGATTTATTTTTCGAAATCGGATGCAAATTCTTCGTAACCCAGGGAAACAAGCTTCTCCTTTGGCACAAAACGCAAGGAGGCAGAATTGATGCAATAACGTAAACCGGTTGGCTTTGGTCCGTCGTCGAACACATGACCGATGTGGGAATCTGCAAGGCGACTACGTAATTCTGTGCGTGTGAAAAATAACGATTTGTCAGCCTTTGTCTCGAGCGCATCGGCTTTGATGGGGCGAATAAAACTGGGCCAGCCTGTACCAGATTTAAATTTATCCTTCGAACTGAAAAGTGGCTCACCGGACACTACATCAACATAAATACCTTCCTTTTTATTATCCCAATATTCATTAGCAAAGGGCCGTTCAGTGCCATCCTTTTGTGTCACATTGTATTGTATTTTACTCAGGCGTCGTTTGAGTTCCTCTTTGGAAGGTTTAACAAAATTTTCCCGGGCTTCTTTCCAATTTACCAGGCTGCTGTCATTCATGGCGGATGTATCTTCGCTATTTCCGGTATCGCTGGAGACGTAACTATATAGGCTTGTGCCCAACAAAATACTTCCTGTTATTAATATGTAGTTCCACTTTTTCATGCTTGTATCTCGTCAATCTGTGCGTAAGGGATAACGTTCAGACAGTGAATCGGGCTATGGGTTCCCCCATCAGCAAAGTTGTTTACCTGGTTTATGCGTAGAATATCCTTTCAGCAATATAGGCGAAAAAGAAGCCTGTACACCAGATAATTGAAGACAAGCCGTGCACACGACAATTCCACTTGTGCGTCGTATTACATAAACGGGCAAGTTCGGGATCCGTCGGGCAGGCACGTCCGGGTCGATATAAGGCCCATGCGCCTGCAAGCAGCAATATTCCAGAACCGAGGAATACCCATGCCTTGTGCATGCTCAGGCCAATGAGGAAGGGCAGGTTACTGGCCATACTGGCAACCACCGCACCCATACCCAGGCTGACAAGCATGATGGGCAATGCACAGCAGAGAAGGGTGCCGGTTGAAGTTAGTAGAATTAACCAGCCCCATTTATGCGGCTTCATGTTTTTAGAATTCATAATAAAATTCCTTAAAACGTTATGCCAATACCAATCGAAAACTCGGATCCACGCGAATTGGAAATAGCCGTTTTCTTTTCATAGGCAAGGTGTTTATATTCAGCGCGAAACATAATGTTGTCTTTGTACAAAACCAGCACGGGGCCAGTTTGGAGACGTTGACCACCGGAAGCCGTGGTGAGCGTTGCGGCGTTTGGGTTTTCACTATGACGAGCAGTAACATCCCACATCACAAACACACCTGAATTGTATTCATCGCTATGCACAGGGTGATAACCCAGATTTATGTCCAGGCCCAACTCGTTGCCTTCATTCATCCCATGCCTGCCTTGACGATTTATCCAGTAGCTTAAGTCCACCAATGAATAATATTTGGGGCTTTCACTACTGTAGGACAAACTCAGACCTAAATCGACACTGCCATCGCTGAGGGGAAAATTGCCAGAAGCACTACCACTTGGTAATCGGATTGAAGGCGTAAAACTAAAGTTATCAGTAAAGGCTTTGTTGTTCCTGTAATACTTAAGCGGGACACCAACAACCAGATCACCGAAGCCTTTGTTACTTTGCCGCATGCTTTTCCCCGCGAAATTTTTCCAGCGGGTTTGTTCTATATAAGGTAATTTAAAAGTGACACGTTTTGCACGGTCAAAAGTATACACACCCTCCAACCAGGTCTTTCGTACATAACGCTTTAAACCAAGAGGGTTTGCAATTTCTGAATCGCCCTTCATCAAGGTACTGGAGCCATAACTTTCAAAACGTGTCTGGAAGCCGTAACCTTCCTCCCAACGTGGGGCCATGTCCATGACAGGCTGATGGGCACGCGCCGGCGCGGATATCAACGACATGATAAAAAGGAGCTGTCGAATTTTGCAGGTCATTTTTTTACTCCGGCTTATGCACACTCACCTTGCCATCTACATCTCTGACATAAGCTTCGATCGGCTCATAACCACCCGAGGTGATAGCCTTGAACACCTGCTTTAAATCGAAATCCACACCTGGTTTGTTCGCAATCGTTACTTTCTGTTGCTCGATCTCAACCTTTACACCTTTTGTGTATTTAGAATGATCGATAAAGGACAATTTAGATAGCTTTCGCCTTACTCCCTGAGAGCAAAATGAACAAACAATCCCGTGTACGATGATGACGGTTTCTCCCGCTGCCACAGAAACCTCAGAAGCCGGGATAAGTCTATCGACCCTGGGTTTGGATTGATGATCGTGGCCATTTGTTCCGTCATGATCAGCAATAGATAGAACAGGTACTTGTAAGGAAAAAAGCATAACTACAACTAAAGTGAGTTTGTTACTCATGATAAACCTCTCAACTTTTAATAATTAAAAAGTAGAACCACTAGCGAAATGCGCGAGGCATCTTAGCTAGTGTAGATAGTTAAGGTTTATAGAAGTGGCCTGGGAGGCCTGGCAGGGTGCGTGTTAAAAGCAATCAGCTCATGAACTTTATACGATAAAAAATCATTTTGAGCATTGGATGGAAAGAAATCAATGGGGATATTAATCGCATGCATAGTAAAGGCGTGACATAAACCCATATCCATATCGCAAGCTAACGAGGTGTCGTTTTTGCTTTGCGAGTCCTCAACAGAGTGGCAGTCGTGATGCTGGTCATTCGAATCATTCAAGGGCACCTCATCAGTATCAACCATGTTCCAGCAACAAAGCATTGCATTACTCGCTGAGCTCACAAAGGTAAAGCAGCATATAGTTATGATAAAGATGATTTTGAAAGCTTTGTTCATTTAGCTAATCTGGGGCGATCTCTGAGAATTCATATATAAGTATAGTAAGAGATAACTGGAAAATAAACTTTATTAATCTAATATACTCAATGGTATTGTTAAATAGACAGTACAAAAACGAGCAAGTTTCCTCCATATTCTTTCGGGCGACACAAAATGAATGACTGCATCTAAGCAAAACCCGATCCTTATTATTGGCTGTGGTTATCTTGGCATGAGGTTGGCGAGCCAGATTACAAAAAAAGGAATGCAAGTGTGGGCAACAAGCCGTAAAGAAGAAAAAATCAGTCGAATACGGGATGCTGGCGCCGTCGATGTTCTGTTTGACCTTAATGATCCTGTCTCATGGAAAAATTTGAATTTTGCGAAAAAGTCTGCAGTCGATATCTACTTTTTGCTTCCGCCAGGTCAGATTGAACTAGATACTCTGAATCTATTTCTAGCCCTAATACACACATGGCAGGTGGGCCGGCTGGTAATGACTTCATCGACGGTGGTCTATGGCGGGCGAGCGAGAGTGGTCGATGCGGATTCGAAGGTGGACATCGATAATGATCGAGCGAAACGACAATATGGGATTGAGCAGGCCGTCGCTAACTATGGTGGTGATGTCAGGATAGTCCGACTGGCTGGCCTTTACGGACCGGATAGAATAATTGGTAGACAGTCAGTGTTGAATAGTCAGGCTATTGAGGGTAATGCTGATAATCACTTGAATCTGATTCATGTCGATGATGCTGCTGCCTTATTGATGACTATCATGTCGAGCGCTAGCGCAATGGCTGTTGAACTGGGTAGTGATGGTGTGCCGATTAGCCGAGGTCGATATTATTCAGATCTGGCGAAGTTTCTCGGCTGCAAAGCGCCCCTTTTTAGGGAAAACGAATCAAACCGAGGTGGCAATCGTCAATGCGATAACACGGTGACGCGGACGCGAACGGGCTGGGTGCCTCATTACACCGATTATCGACAGGCCTGGCAATAAACTGGCCTTTCAGGATCGAAGGGAAGGTGTAGTGCTAGAAGAGAACCAGTTGCCTGACAAGCTCTGTATGGCCCAGTACTTCTGTGATTTCCATTTTGATGGCGTTCCTGGTGTCCTCTCCCAAAGAGGGATCATCACGTGTTAACACCAGCACCGTTGCCGGGTGAACAAACAGGTCTTTAGCGTGATAACACTCAGCGGGGGCTTTTGGCAGCGCACCATCGTGGTGGTAGTCTTTTTCCAGATTTTTGTGGGAAATGTCCTTCAAATTTTCTCGAAGCGCCATAGACTTGTTTAAATATTCATCACATTGCGGCAGCCTGAATCGGGCGCTATCTATAACCGTTTCAGATAAATCCAGTAACTGATTAGCCTGAATATTGATGCTGCTACTATCGCCTCCGTTCTCGGTCATACGCACGAGTTTCTTTGCCAGGATCTCGTAATTTGCCAGAAGGACGGCAGATTTTTGTAAAAGCTCACGCACCTCATCACTATCTACAATTGTCTTTTTTACACCTATTAGTTGCTCATACGTCAGGGTACTACTGGCATTAACATGTTGATTAATAAATATAATAAGCATAAATACTTGAACAAATATAATCTTGATATAGCGCATGACTTACTCCGCCGGCTGATAGTAGTGAAATTAGCTAAATGATAACAATTCTCATTTAAATAGAAAAGCGTATTTTCAATAATTTATAGAATTACAGAAAATAAAGCGTTCCCAAACCCGAGAAGATCATTAATAGCCCCATAATTTTGCCGCCAATAGCGCCAAACGGCAGCACTTTTTCGAGCAGCACAAAAATAGTGATCGCAGCTATCCACAGCAGGCTCATAACCCCGCCGAAAAATAATAATCCCATCAAGACCCAACAACAGCCCACGCAAAACAGACCATGATGCATACCCATTAGAAAAGTACCTTGATTACCTTTACGCCAATGGTCCCTGAAAAACTCAATCGGTGAACGGCATTGATGAAGGCAGGCATCTTTAATGGGTAAACATTGATATATTCCTGTCAGAATTAAAAGAGTGGCGCCAAACAAGGCATTGTTCGCCATCATCATGGGAGAAAGCAGACCAAGTTCGTCAAAAGCCCATTGAAGACAAGTGGCGAATAAACTAAAGACAATCCACATGGCTAGATAACCCGCTACAAAAAATCCTGTAGACGCGATACTGGCACCGTCTTTCCTTGCTTTTCTCGCGATGGATGCATAAATCAATACCGTGGGTACGACCGAGGGGAGCATCATGCCGATCATCATGATGGCCCACATAAAAAACATTAAGAGGAAATAGCGAAAATCCCAGAGAGGCAGTGGCATGTTTGGCATGGACGCCATGGCATTCATATCAGTAGCCATGATAATCAGGTAATACCAGGCGAGTAGGGTGATGCCCGTTAGCGAGCCGATAATGCTGAAGAAATCACGATGTGGTAGCCGAGGCATGTCTTTTACTGACGAATCACCGCGTTTTGATTCATAGGTAATACTGAAAACTGTCCATAGGATTCTTTATTACAAATTCTGAATTTTACGCACTGAAGGGTCCATCGTCAGCCATCGTCTTTACCTTCTAATAGGAAATTATAGAATACTACCTATAAGCTTGATTGAAGCACAGTTGGGATGAGGGGGCAATTCTGAAACAGCGTTTAAGCGAGAGAGACTGTATGGCGAAGGGGAATGTTGTAATATGCCGCAGTCTGCAAAATGGATTTCAATAGAAGAGCTGAATTTTAATGACAAAGTTGGGAGTAATAAGTTGAACAAGAGTTTTGTGACCAATGCCCTGGCCGCATTATTGATGTTGGCTGGCGGTTTTTTATCCAATGAAATAACACTGACCATCGGATTATTCGCTCTGTCTGGAGCGTTGACAAACTGGCTGGCGGTGCACATGCTTTTCGAGAAGGTGCCAGGTCTTTACGGGTCCGGCGTCATTCCGGCTCGCTTTGAGGATTTCAAGATTGGTATTCGTGAGCTGATGATGCTTCAGTTTTTTACGGAGGAAAATATCGACCGCTTTTTGTCAGATCGTGACGGCAAGGCCAGGCATTTTGACTTTGGATCGGTGATAAATAAAATTGATATGTCTCCTGCCTTCGACTCCCTGATCAGCGTTATTCAAGAGTCCTCTTTCGGCGGTATGCTGGCGATGGTGGGCGGCACTGATGCGCTTACGCCTCTGAAAGAGCCATTTATTGATAAAATGAAATTATCCCTGAATGATATTTCACAAAGCGAAGAATTCGATAGCCTTATACGCGAGCAAATTGAACAACCGGATGTTTTGGCAGAGATGCGTGTCAAGATTCAGAGTATAATCGAACAACGTCTGGAAGAACTTACCCCTCAATTGGTAAAGGAAATAATCCAAAAAATGATCAAGGAACATCTGGGCTGGCTGGTAGTGTGGGGTGGGGTTTTTGGTGGATTAATTGGATTGGTGGCGGCATTGATCCGTACTTATCATTAAGTAACTATTATAGAAGCAGAGAGAAACATGCGATGGTGTTATTAGTTCTAGGCTTAAGTTTATGGATAGG
>JBLIML010000153.1:0-9562 GCA_047638675.1 Planctomycetota bacterium
TATTGGAGTGTCTGTCTTGAATGATCCATCAAATCCACTACTGAAAAAATTCTCCCTTTTACTGGAGCTTACTGATGAAGAACGTGCGGTATTGATGGCCTTGCAGGACCGGTGCGAAATTATCCCGGCCGATACTGAACTAGTTCATATCAATGAAGAATATTCTAATACCTTTCTCATTCAGAATGGATGGGCCTACGGTTATGTGTTATTAGCTGACGGTCGCCAGCAAATCCTGAGTTTTTTATTGCGTGGTGATTTTATCGGGCTTTATACAGCGGTATTCAAACGGGCGGAATATTCGGTCAGGACCTTAACCGAGCTCACTGTATACACGATTGTACCCGAACGTATTATCGAGTTATTCAGTAACACACCACGTTTGGCAGCCGCTGTTTGTTGGTCTGTAGCACGGGAAAGTGTGATTCTGGCTGAACATATGACAGGGATAGGGCGACGTACCGCCTACGAACGCACCGGGCATCTGTTGCTGGAATTATTGCAGCGTCTGGAGGCTGTCGACCTTACCGAGTCGACGTCTTACGAATTCCCCGTTACCCAGCATCTACTCGCTGACACACTTGGGCTGACACCCGTGCATATTAACCGCACGCTACGAGCACTGAAGAAAGACGGCATGATCAGTTATGATGGCAAACGTATCATCATAGAAAACCCATCGAGGTTACGCGAACTGACCGGATTTGACCCCACCTACCTGGCGCAGACGGATATGTCTGAAGGTAATGAATAGCAAATCTAGAATTGAATGCAATAGTTTTTGACCGGAGTCATATAATTCCTGTCTCCAGTGGAAAATGAGCAAGTCTGGAATGATTGAATTATGATCTCAATTATTACGGCAGACAACAAAGTGCATTTATCAGAAAAAATTATAATTTTCAGTACACCAATACTGTTGTCCCTTATCCTGAAAATAATTCCTTAGTATTCCTTCGTTACGCACGGATTCAGGTTATCGATATCGGCCAGTCCGTTAATGCAGCGATATCACAAGTGTAGTCCACTTGGGTAACTGCTGATTAAACCGGTTTTCGTCTGTGAATTCGTTAACCTATGTTAACGAAATCCATTTCTCGCTGTTATATGCTTGTTCTAGTGCTGAATTCGCTGAGCGTAGTAGTAAAGATTAAACGTTTCAAGCGGAAAAAATAAATAGGGATAGGTGTTTAAACGAAGTTAAATTTCCCTGACTAACTTTAACAAGGAAAATATGATGAGCATGAAAGAGAGTTATGAACAAAAACTACAGGCTGAAATGCACAGGCTACAGGCAGAGATCGAAAAATTAAAGGCCCAGGCCGAATCGACCAATGCTGATATTAAGATTAACTTTAATGAACAATTGAATAAATTAAAAGAGAATCAACAGCAGGCCCAGGACAAACTGGATGAGATACGCCGGACCAGTGACGAAGCCTGGGAGGATCTGAAGATCGGTGCACAGGAATCTTTTGATATTTTAAGCGAGTCTGTCAAGTCGGCCGTTTCACGTTTTCTCTAAAAACGCGTATTAAGGCAGAGGCTGCCTGAATAAACGCAAGATCCGACCCATCGTTAGCATGGAGTCGTAGCCACTATTTTAAAGAGAAGTAACGACAAATCACTTAAACAGGCGTAACGACAATGATAGTAAATGATAAACGACAGGCACAGTGTCAGGGAAATGAATTCGATTTTAGTGATCTGAAAGTCATTATTCTGAATTGCACTCTGGAACTATCCGCGGAAACCTTCCATATAATTGATTGGGTTTATGAAAGAAGTTAAGCAGCATGATTATTGAATAAGGTGAATCTATGAATATCGTCCCAGAAAAAATTGATGTTGATATCAAACGCGTCTTAGTCCTCCTTAATGAGGAGATATTAGGGCTTGATGATCCACGGCAAGCCACGTTAATAGATCGCGCTATCGCGTTATCCCATGCTACTGGCTGTGAACTAGAATTATTTCATGTTTGTCATGATGCTGCGCTTCAACAACCATTATTTCAGTCTGATGAAGAGGTTGTGAAAAAACGCGAAAATCTAGCTGACTTACATGCGACTAAACTGGCAGAGCTGGCGTTGATTCTAAAAACTGAGGGAGTGGTGGCACGGCATGAAGCACGCTGGGATCACCCAAGGGCAGAAGCCATCTTACGAAAGATAAACGAATCTCAGCCGGATTTAGTCATGAAGCGGTTTAATGAGCAGAGTTATGTACTGGGAATGCTCGGTACTGACTGGGAGCTTATCAGGCAATCGCCTTGCCATATCTGGTTTGTGAAAGAAAACCATGAAAAAATAAATAAATCTGAAACTGAGATTCACCGCTTAATTACCTCTGTAGGAACACTGAGTGATGATGATATTTTCTCACCAGCGGATTATGACGTATTCCGTGTTGCGAACGCGATCGCGAGCTATTTCGACGCTGAGAATGTCCCCGTCCATGCCTACCAGGTCCCGCAAAATATCGCAGCATATGGCACTTATGCTCCATTTCTAGGCGGATTCAGTGCCCCCATACCCGAAGCAGAGACTACCCTGGACGAACGATGGCAAGACATTGCCCAAATTCATGGCGCATCAATTCGTGCATTTGCTGAGTTCTTTCATATCAATCCTGAATTGGTACAGATTTGCCAGGGAAATCCTGACGAGGTCTTACAGGAGTTAGCAGGTTCATTACATGCAGATTTGATTGTCATGGCGGCAAGAAATCTAAACAGGTGGGAGCGACTTGTAGGTTCGCTGTCCGGTTCAGTTTCCGCAGAACCCGTTTTAAGCGATTCCCCATGTGATGTATTGTTTATTAAACAAGATGAGGGGATAAATGAGCCCGCCGCGATAGAAGGTGCGACACGTGGCGCATCAGTATATGACTTGGAAAAAGCGATCATCAACCCTGAAGAAACATTTAATACACCACACGCTGTATTGGATGCCAAGGAAATCAGCATACCATTCCGCTTAAGGATTCTACAGGCATGGGAACAGGATATTCGTCAGCAATTAGCAATGGAAGACGAAGGCGGTCCGGTGATGACAGTCAATGTTGATACCTTAGCCGCCATCAATGCTTGTAAGGATAAATTGACCTGCCCCCAATAACGAAATCAATGTATAAGTTTGAGTTTATTTTCAATTGACTATTGTATTCCCTGATGAGTCGGCATGACAAATCGTGTTGTGATGTGTTTCACCATAAGGTTTGTGGAACAAGTGAACGATAGCCAGGTGAACTGTGCGGCCTGATTGTGCCGTAGTGGATGCGAATGGGCTGAGTGACCGAGAAAAGTGTTTACTTGACGCGCTAGATTCAGCGGGTGAGGCTACCATGGTGGGCGAGATTCGAGCACGCTACCAACGTCATGAAGATACTGTTGAAACTGAGCGCAAAGGTGATGAGATGATCAGGCCTGTAGAGAGACGCATCGCTGCAGAGGTGGAGATACTTGATCGCCCATTTGCCATGACCGCTCATCGTCCTAATTGTTTTTTGCCGTAGACCCACAATAGCAGTCCGAACAAAGAAGCCTTCCGGCGTACCAATCCATATCAACCGAGTGATTCAGGTGAAGCACAATTTCAGGTGAGCTTTAAAATTCCGATAGCACAGAACATCCTTGATACGCGGAACGATGTGTTCTTTGCTTTCACGACCCGCGCGTGGTGGCAGGCCTATAATAATGATATCTCTTCGCCGTTTCGAGAAACCGATTACGAACCAGAATTGTTCGTCAGACACTACGGCGGCCCAAAACTAGGGGCTATAAAAATTGCCGGATGGGATGTCGGGATGGCGCATCAATCGAATGGGAAATCCGGATCACTTTCGCGTGGCTGGAACCGTATCAACGCCAACGTGGCTCTGGAAACGGGAAACCTGGTGGTAGGCTTACGTATCTGGTATCGAATACCGGAAAATTCTAAAGACGATGATAACCCTGATTTGTACCTTTATCTTGGCTACGGTGATGTAAGAGTCCTGTATAGTCGTTGGGATCAGGTATTCACTGCCATGTTCAGGCGTGGAACAAAAAAGGGCGCTTTCGAACTTACCTGGTCGCGTCCGATCTGGCAGCAACTGCGTTTGTATTTAACCTATTTCGATGGCTACGGTGAAAATCTACTCGATTATAATCATCACACCAGGCGCATCGGTTTCGGCTTTGGACTTAATGATTATATTGAGCCGCGGGATTTTGTACGATGACTCAAATATTGCAATCAATCGACAGAATTTATCCCAGTCAGATAGACTATATTTTGATACTAATGTAATGAAGCAACACAGACATCGAAGAGGAAGTTTTGGCTAGAATTAAGCTGGTCAGTTTAACGTCGCAACCAACATTAGTCGTGATCGGCTTCGCTTTGGCGCTATGCGCTGCTGTTACTGCATTTGCACAGAACGATGCTGTAACGACCCAGCCAGCACTCGAAGACCTCGACAATCGTCTAAAGATTGTGCAAACCACATCGGCATTATCCGAAGATCAAAAGAACATTATCACGAAGTATCTTGAAACGACGCGACAAGCTCTGCGCAGTCTACTTGAGTATCAAAAACAAGCACGTTTCTACGCCGAGGCTCAGCTTACTGCTGCCGAACTGACAACGGCACTCGATGTTGAGCTCAAAGAGTTTACGCATCCGCCTTTGCCAGATCCCGCTCAATTATCTGCCGATGCGTTGCAGTCTGTGCACGCCGAAATAAGGCAGATGCTCAGGGAATGGAAAAATCGGGAGGAAAGTATAAAAGCGGAGATACGAGAGGAACTCAATATCGACCTGTCCAGGCTTTTAGCGGATACAAGACAACAGTACGAAGAAAAATCAGTACAAGCCACACCCAACGAGCAATCTCTACAGGCGCAAACAGCGGCCACAGAAGCACTGGCCGCTGAACAGGCAATGTTGCGCGCGCGCATAGACATGCTCGACCAACGACTGCTAAGTCGGCGTCCAAGATTAGACATTCTTGGTAAACAACTTGACATGCTGGAGCAAAAAATTGCAGTAGCTGAGGAGCAGATTACCAAACTCAATACCTCAGAATTCTCAAAAACGCGCGAACAAGTCGATGAAGATATCGAGAAGACTGAAAGTACAGCAAATAAAACGGAAACAGTGGGAGGCGAGCTCGTCGCTCATGCCAATCTTAACGTGGCACTTGCAAAGGAACTACGACAGCTTGTTGAGAAACGCGAAACCCTGGCGCGACGCAGTAGTGAGATAAGAAAGCGAGTTGATCGCTTGAGCGATCTATTCACGGGATTGTCCGAACAGCTCAAGAGACCAAGGATTCCACGATCACCTGAATTTGGTGCTGCACTGCTCCGCCAACGAACCTTATTAAACAGCAAAGTGTTGACCGCACGGGAAGAGGCCGAACTCGATCAGGAACTGTCGGAGCTTCGGCTTCGACAATTCGAACTGTTCGAGAAATCTCAAGCACCCTGGTATATCTATGAGCATGATGAACCGGTAAGCGAATCTGCGGATTCGGCAGCGCAGCAGTTGGCAGAAACAATCAGTGTACAGCGACGCAAATTGATGAATCAGCTCATTACAGAATACGCCCAATATGATGCGCAGTTGTCCTTAATCGACGGCAAGACACAGCGGCTCAAGGGACTAGGCGACGCCTTTCGAAAACGGGTTGATCAGCATATGCTATGGAATGTGAGTATTGAATCGTTTGGCATAACTACGTTGTCAGCGGCATTCCTTTCGGCTTCGAAAGTAATTGAGATGGAATATGTTCTGAAATCTGTATCTTCAATAATACGGTTCTATGCTCATCGTCCCTTGTTATCACTTACTATAGTGTTTTCGATTGCGTTGATATTAGTCCTCAAACGCCGACACGTTCTGAAACTCAAGGAAATGCTGGTTTGGATTGGCCACGTACGGCATGATCGAGTGAGGCTGACACTACATGCTCTCTGGTTGACTTTACTTTTAAGCTTGCCACTGCCGTTATTGCTCGCTATGCCTGGTATATTGTCGCTGACTATTCCTGACACTGACCCTCAACTATTACCCGCCTTTATGTTTCCAGCTCTTCTCTGCTTCGGCTTCGAGTTCTTTCGACAATCGTTACGCGAAGATGGGCTTGCTGAAGCACACTTTCATTGGCAAGCAGACCAGACGAAGCTGATGCGCCGCAAAATGCGACGTTATATGCCATTGTTTCTTTTTCCCGCAATCATCACCATCGTGCTTCATTATCTTGGCACGTCCGAAGCTAACGCCAGTATTGGTCGCATAGCCTATATAACGGCTGCACTTATCTTCGCAAGTCTTTCCTTTAGTATCATTCGTACTTCGGTTATCGCACAGTCGTCAGGCACACGACTTCATCTGCTGTTTTTTCGATACAGTATCTTCCTGTTGGGCATCTTACTGCCCGCCGTGTTCGCGCTGCTCGCGTTTCTTGGTTACCAGTACGCTGCCGAGGTACTTGGTGCCAGCTTGCTCATGAGTATTGGCATTCTTATTGGATTTCTTCTGATTTTTGATTTTGCAATAAGGGCCGTGGCAGTATTCGAACGACAATTGGCTCTGAAGCGGGCTCGAGCGCTTCGCGCGGCGGCTAAATCTGATACGGAATCTGAAGCGGGAGCCGTTCCGATAAAGACGGACGAAATTGATTTACAGACGATCAGTGCTCAGTCAAATACCTTGATCAAACTCATCATATCTATTTTAGCAGCGGTCAGCGTATGGTTCGTCTGGTCAGATTTGTCACTTGCGTTTCAACCGCTTCAATCATTTACACTCTGGCAGATAAAATCGGAAGTCGACGGTGTCACATCAATACAATACATTACTTTATGGAACCTGCTTGCAACGGTGAGTGTATTGCTCATCACCTATCTCGGTGTAAAGAACATTCCAGGGACACTCGAAGTGCTAATACTCAGCCGTATGTCTCTCGCGCCGGGGATGAGTTACGCTATTACCAGCACGGTAACCTATGTGATTGTACTAACCGGGATAATTATTGCTCTGCAACTGATTGGCGCTCAGTGGTCGAAGCTACAGTGGCTAATCGCCGCACTAGGTGTAGGACTGGGTTTCGGACTGCAGGAAATAGTCGCAAATATTGTTTCTGGTGTCATGATCCTGTTCGAGCGACCCATTCGCCTTGGTGACACGGTTACGCTCGGGGATCAAACAGGAATTGTGACGCGTATTCGAATCCGTGCAACGACGATTATGGATTGGGATCGAAAGGAGGTACTGATTCCTAACAAGGCTTTCATTACCGAAAGATTAATCAACTGGACGCTGACGGATCCAATCATGCGCCTGACTGTTCCGGTCGGCGTTGCCTATGGATCGAATGTTGAACTGGTGGAACAAGTGTTGCTCGAAGTGGCTCATAACTGTTCTCGAGTACTTAGGGAGCCAGAGTCGTCTGTGCTCTTCAATGATTTTGGTGACAATAGTCTGGGATTTAATTTAAGGGTTTTTGTGTACGGCATCCAGGACGTGGTTCCTACTCGGCACGATTTACACAAAGCGATTGAAGCTAAATTCCGTGAAAATAGTATAGAAATATCCTTCCCACAACGCGACATCCATTTCGATTCAGGTCCTTTGGAAATATCCATCCTTGATCCAAAAAATACGCCACAATCAGGCTCTCCAACTGAGCAGGATCCAAAGTAATACGGGAGTGAAAAAGAGCAAAGAGTGCTAATTTGATGACCCTTGGCATCGGCTATCACAACAGTCTTTTCTGATCTGGATCAAATCACCATGGACGATTTACCCGGATAATACCCAACGAAGATAAACCGATTCAGCACCTCGTTGTGTTTTGAATCGGTATTAACAGATTTATTATTTAGCATTATTGGAGGTCAATTAAATGTCATTAATACAATACCAACCCTGAAACACATTGGATGTTCTGCGCAATCAATTAAATCAATTGGCTGAAACGAATAATCTTCCATTCGATGAAGAGCATACGAACGTGGCAACGAGCAGTTGGAAACCTTCTGTCGATATCAAGGAAGAAGAAGATCGTTATGTGTTCCTGGCAGATATACCCGGTGTCGATCCTAAAGATATAGAAGTAACTGCAGAAAATGGAATATTGACAATTAAGGGGGAACGTAAGTCCGAAACGAAAGAAGATCGTGAAGGATACAAGCGTATAGAAAGATCCTCCGGCAGCTTCTACAGGCGCTTCAGTTTGCCTGATACAGGGGATATTGAAAATATCAAGGCGGAATCAAAGAATGGTGTTTTGGAATTGACAGTGCCGAAAACTCCAAATATTCAAGCTCGAAAGATTGATATTAAATCCTGATCTTTCGATTCTTTCTTATTCCAGGGGTGGAATAAAGGAAAATTAATTTTTGCGGGTCTTATTCGCCCCTCAGGGTTGAAATTAACAAAACTATTTTGATAAGAACTCATACCTTATCGACTAGTTAATTAAAAAATCAGGTATTTCTTGATTTTTCATACTCTATTGAAAATAAATAGCTATGATAATCAACAAGATTGATTTTTATGCGCGAACATGACTCTTAACCAAAACGGTGACTTTTCCGTTAACTTGTCAATACCGTTTGAAATCTATCCATTATCCGGGATCTTAATATTCAGGGAATCTAGAAGATAATAGTAGGCAAAAAAGATCAGTAAAAAGAGAGTGATGATTACTATTACCTTTAGTTTAAAGGCATGTTGATGATATTTAACGCGATCGCGATGTTTGATGACATCAAGCATTTCGTCGCCAAAATAGACCGACAAAAAGGTACCCAGACCACTTAGCACAATAATGCTCCAATAGGGGTTTGGGGTTAATATAATTTTCTTTAAAAGTCCTGCAAGAAACGTAAGTTCATACTTCTCCGCTTCAAACAACAAGGCATAAAGGTTTATGCCAATAGCTACTCCCCATACGATAATTTCACTAGTTAACATTCGGATGCCGAACAATAAACGAATAGGAAAATCAAGCAGAAACCCAGCATCGGCAACGGGAGTACACATAACAAAAAAGCTCCAGGTAATCGCTGCGACCAGGCCACCCGTTACCAGGCCGAATTCATAACTTAAATAGGCGAAATAGCCTAGCAATACACTCAGCAGCAATACAAATTTCATTGCGACTTCCTTGTGAGTTTCTGTCTTATGCAAATCAGTTATTTTTAAATTCATTTTTAAAAGCGACGCTCAAAGACGGGGATTGACATGATATTCATTGTCGATAGCAGGACTTATTATAAACAAATGCTATCAAACGACCATCTCGATTTTTGAAAAAGCACTTTTTTTTGATTCTAGTCAATTTTTGCTTCGTTTTGTTAGGACATGATTCAGCATGATGCAATTTTATGATCAAAGACGACGTCATGTACTGCGGCAACTGGCTGCATTTTTCGCTATGTCAGTAACAAATGTAGGTCAAGCTCCCCTCGGATGGGCAAAGAACCTGGGGTCAGGATTGAGCAGGATAAGCGGAAGGTTAATCAGGAAAGGAAATTCGAATTATCGACTCTGGTGGGCGAGCATGACAT
>JBLIML010000154.1:0-9559 GCA_047638675.1 Planctomycetota bacterium
GCCCATGCCTATCTCCAGTACTCTTCCTTCAGCAAGATGGACAACCTTTTCACGTTGTGAGCGAATGTCTTTCATTCCACAGGCGAAATTTAGAATATGCGGCAAACAATAATTCTCATAAAAACTCACGGCAAACCTCCTTATGTTCACAATAATTATGTTACAAAATTACCTTCCTGCTTTGATTAGCATGCTCATAGTAACGTTCTTGAAGCGTTAAGTTAAAAACGATTGATACAAACAATTCTTAAACAGTAGTTTAGTTTATCTACGTGTGTTGTCGAAGACGCCAGCTATCAAGAAATACAGCGATGATAATCACGCCTCCTGTTACTAATCGTTTTGCTGGTTCAGACACACCCATCTGTGCAAGTCCATTTTGTAATACAGCAATGATAAGAACACCCGCGAAAGCGCCAATGATGGTCCCACGTCCCCCCATTAAACTTGTCCCACCAATAACAGCTGCGGCAATTGCGGCTAGTTCCAGACCTCCGCCTGCATTCGGGTCGGCAGCTCCCAAATAAGCCGCGCTGAAAACACCTCCGAGACCAGCTAAAGCGCCTGACGCGCAGAACACAAGAAGTCGATGGGGTCCTGTATTAATGCCGGACATTCTTGCTGCTTGTTCATTCGTGCCGATCGCAATTATATAGCGCCCCAATACTGTTTTTGTCAATAAGAACTGTCCAGTGAACACGGTTAAGAGGGCGAAGACCAATGCCGGCGATATGCCAGTACCTGACATTGGAAGTGCCAGTTTTTGAATTGAAGCACCAATATAGACGGTTTGTGAATTGGTCGTGATGTAGGCGAGACCACGGGCAATTTCCAGCATACCGAGCGTGACAATAAATGATGGAAGAGAAAGGTACGCGACCAGTAAGCCATTCACTGAACCACAGAGCATCCCTGTTCCAATTCCAAGCAAGACTGCAACATAGAGAGGAAGTCCCCAATGTAGCATAGCCACGCCGACAACGGCGGCGCTCAAGCCGAGTACTGAACCCACAGAGAGATCAATTCCGCCGACAATCAGAATAAGCGTCATGCCGACCGTAACAATCGTTAATGCAGGAAGTTGATTAAGAATAGTAGTAAGGGTTGCCAATGATAGAAAATTATCGGATACAAGACCAAAAAAAATGACCAGTAGAATCAATGAAGCAATAATAAAGTTTTCTCTTGAGTGAGTTTTAACAAAACTAATCATATTCATGATGCATTTCCCTTAAACATCAGGATGGATATAAGCTGATTTCGTATTTGCGGCTTGTGCAGCGAATTCGCTAAAACAAGCTTCCAGAATAGCGGATTCAGACCAGTTGTCCGGCTTGAATTCTTTTACAAGCTTGCGGTTTGATAAAACGAAAATTCGACTGCTCACCATTATTAGTTCTTCAATTTCGCTCGATGCAATTAAAATCGTCTTTCCCTTCTCACGCAATTGAAACATGAGATTATAAATTGCAGTTTTTGTACTGACGTCAACGCCCCGTGTCGGTTCATCAAACAAAAATATGTCCGAATCGCAATGAAGCCATCGCGCTATAAGTGCCTTTTGCTGATTCCCGCCACTGAGCTGGTCAATATCCTGATGTAGACCGGTACATTTGATACTCAAGCTATTGACTAAATCAGCGCCGCTTGACTTTTCCTTTTTGCTGTCCAATAAAGTCAAGGGTCCAAAGGCGTGCGAGGGACCCGGCGTCATCATATTCATCAGGATGGAATGTCCCGAGTATAGGCCCATGGATTGTCGATCTTCACCCAGGTAGGCCATGCCCAATTCTTTCGCTGTCACTGGATTTTTTATATCTACCAGCCCACCGACAGTGTGACGACAAATTCGTCCGCCAGTCAGTGCGCTTAATCCAAATAAGGCATTCAGTAATTCAGATCTTCCAGAACCTGACAAACCGGCAAGCCCAATGATCTCTCCCGCGTAACAGGTAAAATTAATTTCATGAGGTAAATCTTTACTCGTTATCCTTCTAGCTTCCAGAACGATTGAATTCTTAAATGCATTGTTGGGAGGACTTCTATTTTCTGGATGAATATGACCACTCATCTGTTCCAGAAGATCCGACACTTTTAACACACTTGCGGATGTGGTTTTTACAATTCGTCCGTCTCTTAGAACGGTGACAGTATCGGAAATCTCAAGTACGTCCTTTAATCTATGACTAATATAAATTATCGATGTACCTGCAAGCGACATTTCTCTAATGATCTTGTGTAGATGAGCCGCCTGCGATCCCGTAAAAGCTGCCGTAGGCTCGTCCAGAATCAATAATTTGCATTCTATCGAGAGCGCTTTTGCCAATTCCACCAATTGACGCTCGGCAATGCTCAGTGATTCAATTTTGGTATTCGGGTGAATATGATCAAGACCGACTAATTGAAGTAATTCTCTTGCTTTCCTTTCTAGTGTCGTTTTTTGAATGATGGAATTGCGATGAGGTAGTTTTCTTAGCGCGATGTTCTCAGCAACACTTAATGTGCTGATCAAACTGAGTTCTTGTGTGGCACATGATATGCCCGCATTGAATGCATCTTTTGGATTTAAGGGTTCGTAGTTAAGCTCATCAAGAACAATCTTACCATCATCTTTTTTCAGAAAACCTGCAAGAATATTTATCAGAGTGGTTTTGCCTGCACCATTTTCCCCGACAATCGCGTGTATTTCCCCGCGTGCTATCGACAGATTGATATTGCTAAGAACAGGTGTCGAGAATGACTTATTGAGGTTTGTAATACTTAAAAGGCTTGATAACATCTCATGTCTATTTAATAGAGTCTTTGGTTACTAAATCAACCGCGGTCGATTTATCCGCTATAATTTGACTGGATGAGATGGCTTCAAGTGCATACTCGATACCATAAACCGCCAATAAATCCGCATGTTGGTCTATGGTGGCCAGTACACTTTCTTCTCTAATAAGATGATGAATCGCAGATATGTTGTCAAAGCCAACTATCTTGATCTGCTCTTTCATCCCAGCCTGAGTGACCGCAGCAGCCGCGCCCAGGGCCATGTTGTCATTTGCGCATAAAATGGCCGACAAATCAGGATGCTGTACCAATATAGCTGCTGTGATGGTAACTGCCAAAGTTTGATCCCATTGTGCACTTTGTTGTGCAACGACATCCATTCCCGCGTCGCTCATAGCCTTTTTAAAACCAGCGCTACGTTGCTGTGAATTAAAGGTAGTCGATACGCCTTCAAGGATGGCTACTTTTTCTCCACGACGTAAATGCAAAGCAAGGTGTTGGCCAACAAGTTCTGCACCGAGAAAATTATTTGGCCCAACAAAGGGAATGTTTAAGTCGTAATCACGAAGAACCTCTTTATCCAAACGATTGTCAATATTAACAATGGCAATGCCTGCAGCATGTGCCCTTGCCAGAGCGGGCACAATTGCTTTTGAATCGGCCGGCGCGATAACAATTGCGTCAACATTGCTTGATATCATCTGGTCAATCAGTGCAACCTGCTGAGCAAGGTCAACTTCATTTTTGATGCCATTAACGATTAATTTATATTGAGCCTCGTTCAATGCCTGATGTGCTTTGGCGCCCTCAGCCATAGTAACGAAGAATTCGTTTGCGAGGGACTTCATTATAAGAGCAATTGTTGGACGACCATTATCTGCATTGCCCTGGCCTGACATTTCAGAATTACCACAAGAAGTCAGTGCAAACAGGCAAAGTGTTATCGCTATATGTACTACTATTTTTCGCATATTGAATTCGGCAGGCTGTGGAGATGTTTTTTATAGTATAGGGTCTACTCCGCAATCTTAACAAATTAAATCAGACATAAAGTGGTAGAGAATTCCAGGCATTCTAGAAATCCCCATTTATTCTGAAGATAATTAGGCAAGGCGGCATAATTTTGAATTATCATCCTGTTTGTCGAATATTAAATACGAGGTGTTCTGAAATGTCTGGCCGAGTAATAGTCGTTGGAGCGATAAACACCGATTTTGTCATTTCCTCTCCACATCTTCCTGCACCAGGTGAGACTGTGATTGGCAAAGGACTGGAAATATTTGGAGGTGGAAAAGCCGCTAATGCAGCTGTAGCTGCGTCCCGCGCTGGCGCTCAGGTATCACTTATAGGCGCGGTTGGTGCAGATGAAACCGGTAAGCAGGCACTCGCGTCATTGCAGCGAGATGGTGTTGATACCAGCAGAATTGACTTACTTACAAATGAACCCACTGGTGCGGCGCTTATCGTGGTTGATGAGAAAGGTGAGAATCAAATTGCCCTGGGACCTGGGGCCAACGGGGCAGTGTCAACAGAACACATAAATGCCGCATTATCAGATTTACTACCCTCTGCTAATGTTGTCCTGGTTAGTACAGAAATTAACTATGATGCGGTTTTCGCAGCTGTTGTGGCATCAGCTGCGGCGGATGTACTTTGCATTTTAAATCCGGCTCCAGTCGTATCTGGTCTGGTCGATTTAATATCAAAGGGTGTCTTTCTTACACCAAATGAAATTGAACTAAGTGAGCTGGCCCGGATAATTTCAGCTGCATCGGCAAAGGATGACGGCGATGAAGCGACCTCGAATAATCTTCAAGTTCTTTCCGTGCTTTCTCGTGCGCCAGTAGTAGCGACACTGGGTAGTGCTGGTTGCGCCTTACTGTTGCCAGGAATGGAAGTAGAATTTTTCCCTGGCCTCCTGACTACTGAAGTAGTTGACACGACCGGCGCAGGTGACACTTTCAACGGTGTGCTTGCGGCGAGTCTGGCGACCGGGTGCGAAATCAGGGATGCTGTAAAGACGGCGCTTATTGCAGCGTCACTATCTGTCGGCAGCGCCGGTGCTCGCTCAGGCATGCCTGATGCAAATACCATTTCTAAGGCGAAACAAGCTCTTGAATCTTTATGATTTCGTGATGCATCTATTTGACGTTAAAATCAGGATAATGGAATCAAGTGGCAAGCCTGGCGGAAGGTAGAGTGAATAACTCCGAGGCCGTTGATGTTGGTTCTTCAATTGCCTTCGGTTCAGCCAGCTTTAGTCCGAGGATATTCAAAATGCAAAGCACACTTAAAGACATATTTCACGAAGAACTCAAACTATGCGAGGTCGGCCCTGGGCAAACTATCGCCGTGTTGTCGGAAGGGGATTTACTGAGAGACTACGCTGAGTACTCTCTCAGTGCGGCGCACTCGGTGCCAATGTCATTGATGCAAATCTAAAGGTCGAGAAGGCCGTGGACGCAAGTGAGTGAATCGCGAACATCGGCAAGAATCCACTTAGCGATTATCCAGAGGTGCTGCAGCAATGCTGTGATGCGGATATGGTAATTGACCATATGTTGCTTTTGTTCTCGAAGGAACAAATTGTTATGCAGGAAGCAGGTAAGCGCGTGCTGATGGTAGTGGAGCCACCTGAAATTCTCGAACGCTTATTTCCGAGTCCCGAATTGCGAACCCGGGTGGAAGCCGGTGAACGCCGACTCAGGGGCGCCAAATCCATGCGATTTACTAATGCGGCGGGTACTGATGTGACCTATCAACTGGGCGACAAATCGATACTCACAGAATATGGCTATACCTGTACCCCGGGGCGCTGGGATCATTGGCCCGGGGGATTCCTCGCGACCATGGCGAACGACGAGGGAGTCAATGGTCGCGTAGTAATGGATGTTGACGATATCATTTATCCACTCAAGCGTTTTGTTGGCTCGCCGATCGAGTTTGTGATCCGTAACGGCAAGGTTATTTAAATCAACGGTGGCTCCGATGCGGAACAGTTACAGCAGTTTATTGAGGGATATCATGATCCGCGGGCCTATGCCATTTCACATATTGGTTGGGGTCTCAATGAGGCCTGCAAGTGGGACGCTGAATTACCGGGTATAGGTATGGATGGGCGTGCCTGCTATGGCAACGTGTTATTTTCTATGGGACCAAATACAGAATTCGGAGGTAACAACGATACCCCCTGTCACCTCGATCTGCCCATGCAAAATTGTACACTTATGCTGGATGATGAACTGATAGTGGATGAGGGCACCATAGTACCCAAGGATATGCGCGTTTAGCGCAGTTTGGTGTCATCACCCATGCGGTTCAGGACACGGCCTGCGCTATCAATTGCATCGCGATTCATTAAATGTCTCGCGACCTTTGCGTCTATGAGAATGCAGGCCACAGTTGCATGAGTCAGCATGATGATGACTGACTGAGAAAAGTCGGAACAATAAGCCCTTTGAACGTCGGTTATCACGAGGATGCTGCAGAGGATAGCTGGTCGAGGAGGCTGACTTATTTTCAATAAACATCTATCTAATTCTTAGTCTGCCCTTATGTTTCTTCAAGTCGTATTCATACATTCGTGCTGTCAAAACTCAGTGTTTAATTTCTCAATACAAGAGATTTAGTTCAAGACAAAGATCAGGCTGCATTCCTTCCTGCATTGACTATCCCGAACATACAGCGAAGCACCACTTTTTTGTATATAGCCTCTTGTTTAATCTCATCCTTATCCATTTTGCGTAGATGTTGCAGGGCAAATTGCTGAATGGTAATAAGGGGTAGCACAATTTTCTCCCGTAGCTTCACGGAATCCCGATTAGCAGGAGTACTACTCATTAATTCGGGTAATCCAGACACTTCCAATATCATCGCTTTTGATAACTCATATTCGTTATATAATAACTGCCAGAATTGTGAATACTCCTCGTCATCCAATAAGTAGGCGGTTGCCGGATAAAAACATTTTGTGAGTGACATCATGCTATTGCTTAACAAGGTTCTGAAAAATAAAGAAAGCCGATACATGGATTTCAATTCATCGAGCCGTCCGGCTTGTTTAAGCGCAAGTAAGGCTGAGCCAACACCATAGAATCCCGGGACGTTCTGCTTCATCTGTGCCCAGGACCCAACAAAGGGAATGGCACGCAAGTCTTCAAACCGCATTTCGTTAGATTGTCCACGTTTTACCGGCCGGGAGCTGATTTTGGTTTCGGCAAAAAAAGACAAAGGTGTGACGTACTGTAGATAGGGAACGAACTTTGGATGTTCCTTCAATTCCAGATAGGCTTTATAACCTTCCGCTGCGAGATTTGCGAGTAAGGCAATCTCCGTTTTTTCCAGATCACCTCGGCTTTTAAAAACATCGCCATCTATGCCGGCACAAAGTAATTGTTCCAGATTGTATTTACAGGAAGCGTAGCGACCAAAGTTTGAACTCACTGTCTGTCCCTGAACCGTTATCTGTACCTCTTCGCGGGCAATGGATTTTCCATGCGAGGCATAAAAGTCGTGCGTATTACCGCCACCACGCCCGGGAGGCCCTCCTCGACCATCAAAGAATACAACCTTTATACCTTGTTCGCGGGCGACATTCGTTAGACTCTCTTTGGCACGATAGATAGACCAATTTGCCTGTAGGTAACCCCCATCTTTGGTGCCGTCGGAGAACCCGAGCATGATTGTCTGTTTGTTTCCACGAGAGTCTAGTTGTTTTCGATATTCCGGTAAGGCGTATAGCGTACTCATGATCTTCGGGGCGGCTGCCAGATCTTCAATCGTTTCAAATAGCGGGACAATGTCGAGAGCAGGGTAAGTCTGATCATTCAATAACTGTCTTGCAAGAACAAAAACATGAATGATGTCCAGAACTGATCGCGTATTACTGATGACATAGCGATGGCAGCCTTCCGGGCCATTGCTTGCCTGAATTTGTCCTATTACACTAAAACTCCTGAGTAATTCCTGTTCAAAGGGATCCTCAAACTGATCAATGTCAAGATCGAGTTCAAGATTTAACAGATGATTTACTTTTTTTGATTCGTCGAGCTCGGCGTAATTTGCGGGTAGCCGGTTTTCCTTGTCTTTTAGTTTCGCAATTGAAGCCCAAACAAGTTCGTGTTTGCGACTATCCTGACGGATATCCATACTGGCGAAATAAAAACCAAAAACCCGAACCTTGAGAATGAAAACATCCAGTAAATCGACGAACAGGCCGTCATGTCTCTCTAACAGAACAGATTTAGCGCTATTTAATTCTTGCAGAAATTCTTCCGCATTTTTGTAACCACGATCGGTGTCATTACCATAGGCCATTTGATAAATGCTTTGTTCAGCCTCCGTAATAATTTTCTCCACCCCGGGAAATGTTAGTCGTCGTCGAAGAACACGTAGGTCATTGTGGTAACATTTCAGGATTGTCTTTTTCAAATGAGCAGCAACCTCCAATGTCGTTGCACTGGTCACGAAGGGGTTGCCATCTCTGTCGCCACCCGGCCAAAAACCCAGGTTCAATAGTTTGTCGTTATTCCAATCATCAATTGAAAGCGCCAGGCCCTGGATCAGATCCATAACAAGTTGAGGGATAACATGATAGAAGACATTCTCCAGGTACCAACACAGACCCACAGCTTCCTCATAAGGCGTAGGGCTTTCCCTGTAAATGATGGGCGTCTTTCCGAGTTGATTGAGCAAGAGGTTGATATCATCAAGTTGATCTGACTCAATATTGAGACTCAAGTCATTAATGATCCCCAGTACGTTCCCAGGATAAAACTGCGTTGGATGAGCCGTCAACACGACCCGGACATGAAAATCATCCAGTCTGCTTTTCAGGGCTTCGAGTTTGTCTTCTGTTTTTGCCCTGACAAAAAGAGCGCTAACAGTGCCAGGCCCTTCAATATCATTGACCTCGGAAAAAGCGGCATCTTCTATTGAGTCAAACAGTACAATTTGGCGCTCAATGTATTGGATAAAATTAAACAAGAGATCGAATTGTCTGTCATTGTCAGCATCCGGAATATATTCCGAAAAGAATCTTTCCAAAATGGAAACGGGAGTTTGCTTGTTTTTATAGCCTTGTTCACAGGCCTGTTGTAGCAAGGGAAGTAATGTGCCTGTTTGATAGACGTTGTGAAAAGGTAGATTAAGAAACAGGCTGTTATAAATATGATATCGCGTGGCCACAACTTTCTCGTAATTTTTCGTCATAATATAATGGCGTGTTGTAGCACAAAAGAAAGAATCAGAAATTTCATTTAATGGCTTCTTATCAGTTCAAACTTTGTCGCAGAGTAGATTGGATAATTGTAAAAAGTTTAGATATAAAACCGATAATGATAAGTGAACTAATAAATCAGGCATTTCTGGAATTATCATACCCTAATGAAAAATAAATACCTATGTTAATCAATAAGTTGGTTTTTATGCGCGGACACGACTCCTGGTTCAAGAGATGATTTAAGTGAATTCGGCAATGACAAAACGAATTTTAATTGCTAGGGTTACATCTGAACCACAATGCACCATGGAGAACCGATGAGCACAGAAGCATTCACTATTCGCTCTGATAGCACCAAGGTCAAGAAGCTCGATCAATTGGCTAACAAACTCGACCGTTCACGAAATTATCTGGTGAATCAGGCTATCGAACAGTACCTCGATATCAATGCCTGGCAAATCCTGCAGATCAAACAAGGCATCAAAGCCGCTGACGAAGGACGATTTGTTAGCGATGCAGAGATGCAGCGCATCTATAATAAATATAAATCACCTTAAGCATGAA
>JBLIML010000155.1:0-9552 GCA_047638675.1 Planctomycetota bacterium
GCTCTCAGCAATTTGCTGCTTTTCGCCTGTTTTTGACATGGCCAATAGCGTAAGTACTGACGTCAAGACCATGAACCAGCAAAGGGCGATATAGCCAAAGAAATCAATCAACACACCACTGAATAGGGGTCCGAGCGCCGTGCCTAAGACGATAAGACCGGCTGACTTTGCGGCGAGTGCACCGGTATTATCAAGACTTGCGGCAATCGCTAGTGAATAAGGTGCAAAGAAATAGACGGCAAACAGGTAAAGTAAAAAAAGAACTGAAAATATGGTCTGGTCTCTGGTCTGGATTGACCATATACAGGCGATCAATGTCAGGATGACGGAGAAGAATATTGGAATACTTCTACGAATTTTCGAGCCAATGAGGGCGGCGAGGAGTGAGGCGATAAATCCTGAGATGATGGCGGCTGCGAAAATTTCACCAGCGACAACGGGATCGATTCCCACCAGATCCAGTGCGATCTGTTCACTAAAGGCCCAGAAACTGCCTGCGCCGACAAAGTAGATAAAAATACCGAACAAACAATAAAAGCCCGCTTTATTCTCTGAAGGTTTTATAAATAGACTTGTTGCATCTTCACTAGCAGATGTTCCGAGTTGTACTAGCAGAAATAAAAAAGGGGCGTTGATTACAACAAAAATAGCCATCATCCAGAAAAGACCGGCGTAACCAAATGCTTCGGTCGCATAGGGCGCGACGATAAATAAAGTCGAATCACCGACAGCGGAGGTGGCCCACATGATTCCGTATACACGATCAGGATTATTTGTTGATGCCGCTAATGCACTTCCAATGGCCAGGCAAAGGCCAGTACCGATAGCGACAAGGATCCGAAAGCCGACCAGTAAACCGAGATTCATTACCAGCGCTGTGCCGCAAAGACCAACTACCGCAATGAGGGCGCCTATGAGAGCCGTCTTGATTGTTCTCCATTGTGCTAATTTCTGTGCAACAACAAAGGTTATTATCACTGAAATAACGGATTCTGATGTCGTCAATAAGCCAGCAATGCTTTCTCTAAGCGAGAAGTGATCAATGTATGCCGAAATAATCAAGGGCATGACAGAGGTGGTGGCGTTGCCGATGAGATTACACGCAAGACAAGCCGCGATGATGGCGAGTGAAAGCTTTATTTTCTTGTCGTCAATCGTCATGGTTTACTTGTGTCCTTGCGGTAGATGTCCTGAATGACGGTATCTTTTTATCTGCCAGTTATTGAGTAAGGATTATTCCTCGTCGATTTCCTCAATCAATACATCGCCAAGACCAAAGTAGGTACCATTGAAATGGTCATAGGCGTAGTGATAGACGGGGGCTAGCGATCTCATTCGCTCTTTGTCGGTTATGCTATGTAAATCTGAATCAACACGAACGGCAAGGACTTTCCCATAAATAATTTCCCCTAGCCACTGATGATTTTCTATTCTGAGAAGTTCACACTCATAGTTCACCTTACATTCTGCGACAGAAGGGGCATCTATTTTGCTTGAAGGTTCTGCTGTCAAGCCGGAAGATACAAATTTGTCCGGTGCAGGAAATACCGTTGTATTTAATTGGTTGACGATGTCTGCTGAGGGTACGTTGACGACGAATTGTTTTGTTGCGCTGATATTCTTGTAGCTTCGCGATTCTTTTGCCCCTGCATACGTATCGTAATCGCCGATGACAAAAGAAATGATCTTCGGTGTGTCATTATCCTCAGCAACATTGGCGTAAGAAGGAAAAAAAACCAAACTGTAAGGCGCCAGATGCGGTTTGCCCTCCTCATCGATGCTTGAAATCAAAAACGCGGGCAGAGCAGGCCAGTATTGCAAACCGAATAAATTCTTTGCTGGTAATTCTGTCTTATTGCTCATCAGCTTTTCCTTTCTTTATATAGTGGAGGTTATTTCGATTTACTTATTTCATCTCGATCTCTGGTACAGGTATCAATTGCTGAATAGACAACGGATTCGCAGGGACCAATCAGATCTGAAATTCGAGCCACACCCATGCCACCGAGACCTTCGTTATATTCTTCAGGCATGTCGACCGCAAAGGGATAACCGATACGTACGATGGGAATCCCCAATTGATTAATAGTGGCAGCGTCGGTTTGACCACTGGTTAGCGGGGCGCCGGGATAAGGTTTGCCATGTCGGTCTTCCCAGCCGCGAAGCGCTGATTGCACTATCCAGTTGTCAGGATCGGTAGCGGCCGCCTGGCAGGTGGCATACATTTCCCAATCTGCTTCAACATCCTCATATTTGTCGACGATGCTTTGCATGACCTCATCAAATTCCATTTTAAGGCTGGCATTGCTTTGATTCGGGTTGGTACGAACATCCAGGTAAATTTCAGTGGCGGCGGAAGGGAAGGCGGGTTTTTCTGGCCAACCTGAACGTATGGCGGCTAGCCAGCCTTCCGGCCGTATCTGGGTCGATAAATGATTATCGGGATAAGTGATTAGCCAGTTTTCCAGTTCTTTGATGACATCAGCAGCCGGCACAATGGAGCTCCTGAAACCGGGTATACCTCTGGGCAAACCGGCATAACCCATGGTGCCGCGTACGGTGACTTTAAACCAGCATAAACCCGGATGTTCCCAGTAGACCTCATCGCCTGGTTTGAAAATCAAACAATAATCCGGGGCGATACCGTGGGATAACATATACATAACACCGCTGCTCATGCCCTGGTTATGTCGTTCTTTCACGATCCACGGCATACCACCACCACAGGAGGCAACGATTAAATCACCTTTTAGTTCGGCGCCGGATTCGATGACGGCAGTGGCGGCTTCAACAATGCTGCATAACATGGATTTCGGATTGGATGAACCCAGACCGTACACCATTCCGTCTTTGCTATAGGCCTTTGGCACCATGTCATCACGGAGCTCCGGTCCCACCCAGGGAATATCTACTTCTGCTTCGCCCTCAAGGAAGGTATCAATGGGGGCATACAACATTAAGCTCGGGCCTTCGCCGCTGCCTTTGATGCGAGCAATGCAGTTTCCCGATAATTCGTTCACCGCCTGATAGCTTGCCTCCATGCCGACACTGCGCATATAGTCCACCATAAATTCACTGGCCTCACGTTCCGCGCCTGTCGGACTATGAATGGCGGTTAAGTCCTCTGTTAATTGTTGCAATCGCGCTGGGTTAATCTTCGATTGAGCCGACTTTATCCACTTACTTTGTTGTTCGTTAAGACTAACCTTTTTCTTGCTCATTATTTTATCTATCCGGTGAGTTTTGGATTGTAGTTTTTACCATCAGGAGACCAGCCTTGTGTCCTGGCCCAACCTTCACGTTTTTGTATACCGCGCATACGTTTGTTAACGAGTAAGCGCCATTTCGACACGGTGACGTCCGGGCGGATCAGTTTTTCCTGATGCCAGAAGTCTTCGTATTGATAAACGTGATGGATCTGCTCACGACCGAAGGCGTCAAAATTATTAAAGCCCCATTCAACGCCATCTCCCATCGGTGCTACCTGATCTGTTGCCTCTTTCCAGGTGACCGGCACGTATTCTTCTCTACATTTCTTATAGAAGGCCTCTTCTTCTTCCGCTGAATTAACCACAGTGGCATGGGCGATCATATACATGTGATGGTCTTCATCGATGGGCGTAAACCATTCAAAGTGAATCACACCCGGGGCAGGCCACCAGTCAACCTCGAGACCGCAAGGAAGAAACAAGCCTACTATCGTTTCCTGCGGGACATCGGGAGAGGGGATGTTATCCGGGTCGAGGTTGACGGCATTGATCGTGACGCCCTCGATCTCTGTTGACCAGACAGTGAAATCATCCAGTTTAACAATTCCCCACGGACCCTCGTCGTTGTCAATTATCTCTAAAGAATCAGGTGATTTTGGAAAACTCGATAGCGGCATACTGGCATCGGTGAAATCAAACACGCCGGCATTGCGATGTGCATATAAATGCGCCGCATCAAATCCGTTTTCGGCGGCAATGCGCCAGTTCGCACGAAACTTATTTCTGGCAACGGGGTGAAAAACAAGTTTGGGTGTTAAAAATTTGGGTTGCAGATCCTGTTTGATGGGAGGAGGAGGATCCATGTCTCCCATAAAGACAAAAATGACACCGTTTATCTCCTCTACAGGATAAGTTTTATGCTTTAGTTTGCCGATGAGCTTACTGTCCGGATCAGTGATGACCTGTACCAGTTTTCCATCACGCACATCGATAGTGAAGCCGTGGAACCAGCAGGTTACCGTATTCTTTGTGTAACATTCCGGTCTTGCGGAAAAAGCCGCGCCGCGGTGAGGACAACGATCAGCAATGGCATAGACATCGCCATCAACCCGTTTGAATAGAATGCGTTCGCCCATGACCATCTCACCAGCGCACTTGCCTTCTTCAAGTTCATTACCGAACAAGGCGGCGTACCAATGATTACGTAGGCCTAATTCAGCTTTAAGATATTCGGGGTAGGGTTCGATGCGTTTAGTGGACCCATCAATATTATCTTGCTGGTCTCTTATGGATTTTTCGGATTCGTTGGCCATAGTGTTTGACTCTCTTTTTCGTATTTATTTTTTAATGTCGAATGAATTGCATCCTTAGCTCCGTAAACGGTACGACGTGCCGTGCATAAGATAAACAACGGTACGACGTGCCGTGCATAAGATAAACAACGGTACGACGTGCCGTGCATAAGATAAACAACGGTACATCCATGTAGCACTTCTCGACCCTACATACCGGGGGCCGAATTCATTCGGCCACTTCTTCAATTTCTTTGCGGATATTCTCAGCAAGTTTCTCCCAGATAGCATCCGCCTTTTTCATCATCATACCTGCACCGTACTTGCCCAGTCGTCCGGTTATTGATGATTCCGATTCACAGTAGACTTCAGTCGAACCGTCAGCGTTTGAACTGAGCCGAACAATATTATCTGCCGTTACCATACTGGCGCGAGTTCCTTCTTCACCACGGGTTTTGGAAATGATTTCCGAGGGTGCTGTCTCTTCAATGATTTCTACGACAAGGTTAAACTTTGCCGTGATAGGCCCAACCTTGATGCCTATCAATGCCTTGTAATTGTTTGCGTCTAAAGCAGTTATGTTTTTGCAGCCAGGTATACACGGCCCCATTTTGACCGGATCCTTGACAAAATCCCAGACCGTTTGTTGTGGCGCATTCACGGTGAACGTTTTTTCAACCCTCATAAGGATTTTTTCGCTTCTTGCATGGCCTTCAATACCCGTTCCGGAGTAGCAGGGATTTGTGTCAGACGTGCACCCACCGCATTTTGTATGGCGTTTACAATGGCAGGTGCAGGCCCAATGGCGCAGATCTCGCCGACGCCTTTGGCACCGAAGGGCGCGGACTCTTCCGCTACCTCTATTAATAGTGGATGAATTTTATAGGGTACATCCGCCATACCTGGGATTTTGTAATCCATCAGAGTGGGATTAATCAAGCGACCGTTGTCCCACAACATTTCTTCAGTTAAGGCATAGCCGATCATTTGCACAATGCCGCCCTGTATCTGACCTTCCACTGAGCTGGTGTTGATAGCACGTCCGACATCGTGGGCGGCCCAAAACTCGAGCACCTCGACCTGTCCCGTGACTTCATCAACTTCCACTTCAGCCACCTGCGCGCCGAAGGTGAATATGCCAATGCCATCGGGCATCAAGGCAAAGCCTTCCAGAAGCATTCGTTTTGGGTCCATTCTTTCTTTCGGTGTATAAAGCCAGTTGTGTGTTCCCATTATCGGACCGCCTTCCTGCCATAGTGCACGTCCGGCAATAGCAACAAAGGGTAGCGCTGCATCTGGTACGCCTTTGACAGCCACTATGCCACCAGGCCGGAGCTCGAGGTCTTCGGTACTACATTCAAAAATCTCACTGGCCTGTCGAAAAATTTGATCTCTGGCATCTTCGCTGGCCATTTTTACTGCATTACCGACAACGTAAGTATTACGGCTCGCTGATGTTTGAAATTGATATGGTGAGGAATCGGTATCAGGAGCGGCGAAATTGATCTGCTCCATATCCAGTCCCAATGTCGCGGCGACAATCTGAGTGAAAATAGTATCGGAACCCTGTCCGACATCCACGGCACCGGTGTTCAGAGAAACACTGCCGTCCTCGTTGAGCAATACATTTGCACCTGCACCAGCCAGGCCACAGATATGAGCAAGCCCCGCGACACCAATTCCACGACGTTTTCCAGGTGTGACTGGATTATTTTGCTTGCGTTTGTTAACCCAATCAGAAGCGTCGCGCACTTTTTCCAGGCAGGCCTTGATGGTGGCTTGTTCAACGGTCTTGCAGCAAAAAAACTCATCACCCTGATCAAGCGCATTTTTAAGACGCAGCTCAATGGGGTCCATGCCGAGCGCGTCAGCCAATTCATCTAACTGTGATTCACTGGCGAAGGTGGCTTGGGGATTGCCAAAGCCCCTGAAGGCACTGGCGCGAGATCGATTGGTGTAAACCGCCCAGGCTTCTACTCGCATATTCGGAATACGGTAAGGTCCCCGGCTGAATAGTGCAGCGACAGGTGATACCTCAGGGCTCTCGTCCGCATAAGCTCCACCGTCAAGAATGATATAGCAATCACGAGCAACCAGGGTGCCATCTTTTTTCGCACCGGTCTTCATACGAATGATACCGGCGTGACGACACTTCATCATGGTCATGTCATCTTCACGGGAGAAAGTTAGCTTCACCGGTTTGCCTGCGGCCTGGGCCAGCAGGGCGGTAATCGGTTGATTGGTAAACTCACATTTCCCTCCGAAGCCACCACCTATCCTGGGTGCGATGACTCGCACCTTCGACATAGGGATGCCCAGTGAGAGTGATGTGTACATCTGTGCCCGGGCGATGCCCTGGGTAGATGTCCATAGGGTGACTTTACCGTTGCCATCAAATTCTGCGATAGTGGAGACAGGTTCCATGTACATGTGATATTGGGCCGGGACGAGATATTCATTTTCGACAATGACATCACATTGGTCCCAGTTCGCAGCAGGATCACCTTCCCCGAAGACAGTAAAACAGGTAGCGTTGGGCTCCTTCGGTAGTTCAAACATCGTGGGATAATCAGCACGATTTTCATGAATCACCGGTGATTCCGGTTTTAAGGCCGCTTCCAGATCCAGAACCGGTTCAAGCTCTTCGTATTCAATTTCAATCAAACGTAAGGCTGCGCGCGCAGTTTTCAGATCGACGGCCGCGACGGCCGCAACGGGGTCGCCGATATAACGTACCTTGTCCCTTGCCAGGGGCAGTTGATCTTTGATAAACATGCCGATGTAGTTGAAGGGAAGATCGGTGCCAACCAGTACGGCTTTTACACCCGGCAGTGCCTTCGCCTTTGATGTATCGATGGAAAGAATTCGGGCGTGTGCATAGTGACTCCCCAGTAGCGCGCCATGCAACATTCCGGGGCGGCTTAGATCATCGGTATAAATTGCCCGTCCGCTTGCCTTTTCTACGCCTTCGAGCCGTGGTATCGACTGGCCAATAATGCCATCAATTTCATTTTTGTCTTTTATCTGCGCACTCATGCCATTTCTCCTTGCGTTAATGATAAGACGGCATCCACAATCTTCACATAACCTGTGCAGCGGCAGAGATTCCCACTCAACTCATCACGAATTTCATCGATTGATGGACTGGGATTTCTATCGAGCAAGGCCTTGATCGCAATGACCATACCGGGGGTACAAAAGCCACATTGCAATCCCTGTTTTTCTACGATAGCTTTTTGCACGGGATGTAATTCGCCGTTTGTTTCCAATCCTTCTATGGTGATGATTTCACGATCCGTCGCCGCAACAGCCAGCGTCAGGCAGGCACGCATGGGTAGATTGTCAATCAAGATCGTACAACTTCCGCACACACCATTGTTACACCCGCATTTGGTACCGGTGAGGCTGAGTTGTTCTCTTAGCACCTCCAGTAGCGTGCGGCGTGAATCGATCAAAACCGCATGATCTTCGCCGTTGATGGATAATTTTATGGCTTGTTTTTCTGTCATGATTATCTCGACAATATTGATTGATGAAAGTTGAAATTAGCTCGTCATTACCTTACGGATCCTGTGCCTGGTGAAAGGCATATGACGTAGGCGTTTGTTTGTTAATGCTGCAAAGGCGTTGGCCACCGCCGCTGGCGCCAGGATGGTCCCTGTTTCACCAACACCGGTGGGTGCATTGTCGCTATGCACCAGTTCGACTTGAACATCAGGCGTGTCTGTCATACGCATGAGCGAATAATCGTGAAAATTACTTTGTTCAATCAGGCCATTTTTAATTGTGATCTGCTCTTTAAGCGCATAGCCGATACCATAGACTATCCCACCTTCCAATTGTGCTTTGACGTTTTCAGGCTGGATAGCGAGCCCGACGTCGCATGCGACCCAAACTTTATGTACCTGTATTTTTTCATTTTCGTGATCGTAGGAAACTTCGGCGATGGCCGCGGCGACCGTATCACCGTAATGTGTATATGAAATTCCGAGTTTATGACCTTCTCGCTTTTCATTCCACTTGGCCATTTCACTCACCTTACGAAGAACACGCTGACCCCGTTCAGATTTTGCTAACAGTTGTAATCGCAATTCAAGCGGATCGCGTTTTTGCTGTGTTGCCAATTCATCGAGGAAAGATTCAATTGCCAGGTTATTCGGCGTCGCCCCGACACCGCGCACGGGATAAAGTCGAAGTCCCGAATCGAAAGGGATATGTTCAACCAGACGATTGGGTAGGTCATAGGCATCACCAAGGGAGCGATCAAAAGCATGATGCGATGAGCCGAGCATGGAAGTGATGGGGACTTTGCCAAAGGCCTCGTAACCCGATGGATCAAGACGTTTGATTGCTTCCTCACTGACGACCCGATGATGCCAGCTTGCAATTTTGCCTGCGTCATCAAAACCGGCACGGAGATAGTGTGCTGACATGGGTTTGAGATGACCGTTGCTGAGATCATCTTCACGACTCCAGATGACTTTTACCGGGCGCTGTAATTCTTTCGATAACCAGGCGGCATCCACAACAAAATCCATACTCACTACCGTGCGTCGGCCGAAGCCGCCACCTAAGAATGTTCGATGGAGTAATACATTGGCCGGATCAATACCTACAATTCGGGCAACGGCATCAACGGTGTTTGCCGGCGCCTGCGTCCCGGCCCAGACTTCGGCTTTCCTCCCTTCGTCCGTCACTGACACTACGGCATTGAGCGGCTCCATCTGCGCGTGGTAAACATTATCGCTTTGGTATTCCTGTTCATAGACCTGAGTGCCTTCATCGGGCTTAGCTGAAATATCACCACCGACATCCCAGGAAAATCCTTCGATGGACTTATCTCGTGCGAGTAACTTATGTTGTTCCAGTGCTTGCTCACTGTCTAAATGATTTATGTCGCCTATTTCATGCCACTCAACTTTGAGCAGCTTACGTGCTTTCAATGCTGCGGGATAATTACTTGCAACTACACAAACTGATTCTTCACGTTGCAGAATATCAATAACACCTTTAACACTACGCGCCCCACCTTCATCAAGGGATTTTAACGT
>JBLIML010000156.1:0-9486 GCA_047638675.1 Planctomycetota bacterium
ACAAGTTCGTAATCCGTCCTACGATTAACGGGGCAAGTGACATCAGCACGAACATTAAGGACCCACGTAAGATTGCGGTTGCTGCCGTGCTGCGTTCCAGTGTTGCTACCAATGCATCAGGGGTGCCGACTAATGCGGGTAACGCCGCCATCAGTGAAGTTGATATATCTTCAACAACGGGCCTGCCTCTGGCAGCAGCGGTGACATTGACATTTGATAGCACATTAAATCAATTTAATGTATCCGCACCGCCAGGCGGCACACTGGCATACAATCCAGCAACAGACAGTAACGGAAAACAATTTTCCCTGGCTTCAATTGGCAATGCGACTTTTAGTCTCTCCGGTAATCCCGCCAATGGCGATCAATTTATTATTGAGAACAATGCTAATGCCAGCGGTGATAATCAAAATGGACTCAAATTATCCAACTTACAAACCGATAATACACTTTTAGGTGGCACCTCGTCTTATCAGGATAGTTATGGTCAGTTGGTAGCCGAGGTGGGAACGACGACACGACAAACCCAAATTAGCAGCCAGGCATTGAGTGCTTTACGGAATCAGGCGCTGACGGCTCGTGATAGTGTTTCGGGCGTGAATCTAGAAGAGGAGGCGGGCAATATGCTCAAATATCAGCAGGCCTTCCAGGCGGCTGCGCAAATGGTGAACACGGCCGATACCTTATTTCAGTCACTCATGCAGGCACTAAATTAATTCAGCTTATGCGAATTTCAACTTCCCTTTTCAATCAGCGTGGTCTTGCCTCCATACTTGATCAGCAGTCAGCACTATTGGACATCCAAACGAAGATCGCCACAGGTAAACGTATAAGCTCACCGTCGGATGATCCCTCCGGTAGCATACAGATTATCAAGTTATCAGAGGCAAAGTCTGTTACCGAGCAATATATTCGTAATAGCGACAGCGCGCTTAGTCGTTTGCAGTTAGAAGAAAGCACGATAAAGAGTGTTGAGGATACCTTGCTTCGTGTGCGTGAACTTTCCATACAGTCAGGTAATTCCATTTTGAGCAATCAGGATCGCAAAGCCATCGCCATCGAGCTAAGGCAGCATTTACAAGGTTTGATTGGTCTTGCCAATTCACAGGATGCCAATCAGGATTATCTATTTGCCGGAAATCAGGTTGGTCAACGACCCTTTTCATTAGTGGCTGGAGGGAATGTTGCCTATAACGGCGACCAGGGACAACGAGCAATTCAAATCAGTTCCGGGCAGCAAATTAGCGATGGTGATACAGGAATGGCAGTGTTTATGGATATCAGCAAGGGCAACGGTAAGTTTTCCGTACAAGATTCACCGACCAATACAGGCGCCGGTATTATTGATCCGGGACAGGTGTTTGACGCCAGCGCCTATGTTGCCGACGATTACACAATTAGCTTTGTAACCAATGCCAGTGGCAATATTGGCTATAATGTTGTCGGCGCGGCTAGTGGTCAGCTAATTCCTCCTTTGCCTCAGGATCCGACATTGAACGCACCCGATTATGTTGCAGGCACGAATATTCGCTTTAACGGTGTCGAAACAAAGATTGAGGCGAGTCCCGCGATTGGTGATATTTTCACAATTACACCAAGCGTCAAGCAGGATATTTTTACGACTATAGATGAGCTTGCCACTGCACTTGAAACGGATGCGATAGGCTCGGAACAGGGGGCAAAAGTACAGAACCAGATTTCCGCATCCATCGTTAATCTTGATCGTGCAATGGATAAAATGAGCGAGATCAGAAGTAACATCGGTGCCAGATTGAAACTTGTTGAAGATCGAAGCCTAACTAACGAATCTTTTCTTTTCGATATAACCACAACGCTATCAGATGTGCAGGATCTGGATTTAATAAGCGCCGCCTCTGAATTACAGCAACGCCTGGCAGCGCTGGAAGCTTCGCAAGCCGCTTTTATCCGTATTCAGGGCTTGAGCCTATTTAACTATATTAGCTAACTGTTAAATGGGGGTCAGAGTAACAATTCATTCGTAAATGGGGGTCAGAGTAACAATTCGAAATCAATCTAATAGAATGTAATTGAGCCCGAATGAATTGTTACTCTGACCCCCATTTAATCATTTTCTCTAAAGTTCCTAAGCTCCTAACCGATAACCCCTATCGGAAGCGGTAAATATTCAGCTTGAAGGCAAACGAATATATCCGCTAAAAATTAACTTTACCTGTCCACCGTTGCAAAACCGGTGAGATATGGAGGAGAGAAACAATGCCCCAAGTCATTAATACAAACGTACTATCACTGAATGCACAAAGAAATCTGAATACGTCCGGTAGCGACCTGGCGACTTCTTTGCAGCGTTTATCTTCTGGTTTACGCATTAACAGCGCCAAGGATGATGCTGCTGGTATCGCTGTTGCCACTCGCTTGACGTCTCAGATTCGTGGTTTGAATCAAGCCTCTCGTAATGCAAACGATGGCATCTCACTTGCACAAACGGCTGAAGGTGGATTAGGTACGATTACCAATAACCTGCAACGTGTTCGTGAACTGTCTGTACAGTCCGCTAACGCAACCAACAGTGCCTCTGACCGTGCAGCACTACAGGCTGAAGCCTCTCAGCTGATTGCGGAAATAGATCGTATTGCCTCAACTTCAAGCTTTAACGGAGTAAAATTGTTGGATGGTTCTTTTACAGCCC
This sequence comes from Planctomycetota bacterium, assembly GCA_047638675.1. Lineage (GTDB taxonomy): Bacteria > Pseudomonadota > Gammaproteobacteria > Eutrophobiales > Eutrophobiaceae > WLWS01. Next base: position 2,669 of record JBLIML010000156.1, read on the forward strand.
AACAGTTTCAGGTTGGCGCCGACGCTGGTGAAACAATTAGTGTTAATTCGATAACAAGCGCTCGAAGCGCCGATCTGGGTGCCAGCTTCTCATCCAGTGTTACGAGTGGTGTAGTTACAGCCAACCCTATTGGTGCTGGTGACCTCACCATCAATGGCGTCGCTTTAGGCGCAACTGCATCTGATGCGAAAACAATTGCTACCGCTATCAACGCTTTGTCGGGTACAGGTGTTACTGCTACAGCCAATTCACTAACTGTCGCCGGTGGCACAACAGCAGCTCCGGCAGCCAGTACTGGTACCATTACCGTAAACAGCGTGGTAACAGCCAGCATCGACTTGAACGGTGCGAGCGCTGCAGCCAACCGGACAACCCTCGCCGGTGCGATTAACGCCATCTCTGCAGCGACCGGTGTTACCGCAGTAGATGATGGTACAGGTATCGATCTAGTATCGGCTGATGGTCGTAACGTTACCCATTCCTTTACTCAGACGACTGGTACCTTTACTGCGGTCACTACAGGTCTGGCTGCTGCTGCCACGACCAGTAGCACCATAACCCTGGCATCTGCAGGTAGTGGTGGTATCACCATCGCGGGTACGACCCCGACTGATGCTGGTTTTACGGCAGCTACAACTGCTGCTGCTTTGTCAGGAACCGCGTTATCCAACGTTGATATCTCAAGCGTTGCGGGTGCCAACACGGCTATTGCCTCTGTTGATGCTGCGTTGAACACCATCAACTCAACACGTGGTGACCTCGGTGCTATACAGAGTCGGTTTGGATCTGTTGTCTCCAACCTGGCGACCACTGCTGAGAACCTCAGTGCTGCTCGTAGTCGAATCCTTGATGCCGACTTTGCTGCTGAAACGGCTGCTCTGACCCGTGCACAGATTCTGCAACAGGCTGGTGTTTCAGTATTGTCCCAGGCAAATGCATCACCCCAGTTAGCATTGTCACTATTACAGTAGTCGTAAGTTAGTAGTTAAGCATCGGTCGGACCATTGGGGTCCGACCGATTTTTAAGGTTAAAACAGGTAGCGGTGGAAGTCATGCCTATAGAAATCGCAAGAGAAGGTGTACAGCAAATAGCTGGCTTATATAAGTCCGTCCCCGTACAAGCTCAGATAAAGGTAAATACGGCAGAGTCTGTATCCATGCGGCAAGATTTGCCTTCCAGCGTTCAAAATGAAGCCTATTCCAATAAGGAGCAGGACGACGACGCTGCGAAAATAACTATAGAAAAGAAAGTCAATAATCTAAATTCCCAGGTGCAAAATTTTCAACGTGATTTACAGTTTAGTGTCGATACAGATAGTGGTAGAACCATTATCAGAGTCATTGATAGCGAAACCAGAGAAACAATCAGAACTATCCCCTCAGAAGATATATCCCTTCTTGCACAACGTCTGGAAAGTCATACCGGTGCGTTGTTCAATACCAGTGTGTAATTGGTGCGAAACCTGCATTAGTTACTGAAACTATATTGAGACGTAATTATGATTTCAGTACCAGGTGTGGGTTCAGGACTTGACGTTAATTCCATAGTATCCCAATTAGTAGCGGTAGAAGGAAATACCAAGACGCTTCTTCTCGCCAATCAGCAAGAAAGTGTTAAGGCAGAAATCACCGCATTTGGATCGTTGAAAAGCTTGTTATCAACTTTTCAGAATTCTACAACAGCACTAAAATTACCTGCCACTTTTGATGCATCACTGGCAACATCATCTGATGCAACGATTTTTACAGCCTCTACGACGGGCTCCGTGGCGCCCGGTGTGTTTGATATTGAAGTTCGGGATCTGGCAGAAGCGCACAAGCTCTTATCTGCCGGTTATACCGACATAGATTCTGTGATTGGTGAAGGTGTCATCACAATCAGTGTTGGCGCATCAAGCTTTGACATCAATATAGACAGTTCCAACAGTACTGTCACAGGCATTCGTGACGCCATTAACGATGCCACAGATAACACAGGAGTATCTGCAAGCATCATCAACGTCGATGATGGTACCGGTAATGATACTGTGACAAAGTTAGTGTTGACCTCAGAAAAAACAGGAACAACTAACGCTCTCACTATCACAGTCAATGATGCGGACGGTCTACACACAGACGCCAGTGGACTGTCGGCGCTTTATTACGATACAAACGATGTAACAACGCCGGAGCAAATGACGCAAATAAATGCAGCCACAGACGCCGAAGTTTATATAGATGGTCAAAAAGTACTCAGCGAATCCAATACTGTCGTTGATGCAATACAGGGCGTCACCCTTAACCTTGTTGCTGAAGATGCGGGAACAAACTACACCTTAACTACTTCCGAAGACATAGCTAGTGTCACAGCCTCGATTAATCAATTTGTCTCCAATTATAATTCGTTTATATCCTTGACAAACAGCTTTACGTCTTTTGATGTTGATTCAGGTAGTGCAGGTATTTTCCTTGGTGATTCTACCTTAAGGACACTGCGGAATCAGATCCGTTCAGAAATAACTAATTCTGTGGATGACATTGGTGGACCATTTGCCATGCTTATTGATATCGGCATTACTACAGATGTTAATGGTTCGCTAATAATCGATTCCAGTAAGCTTGGCGATGCTTTGAATACAAATTTTGATGATGTCGGTAATTTATTTTCCTCCACAAATGGAATCGCCTCAAGACTCGATGGTGTGTTGACCGAATACACCAAGTCAGAAGGCATTATTGATAGTAAAACAAAAGGTTTGAATACCACGATAGATGGGATAGAAAAAGACTTTGAAGCGCTTGATATCAAACTGAAAGCACTGGAAGAAAGACTATTGAAACAATTTTCGGGTTTGGATGTCCTTCTAAGCCAGCTGAATTCAACCAGCAATTTCCTAACTCAGCAATTCGACATACTAGGTAATCTTTTTAAGAAAAAGTAAAGTCCATTTTGCTAAGTGGATATTTAAATGAGGAATAAATAATGAACAATATGAGAGCGTTGAATGTCAAAGCCTTACAACAATACACCCAATTGGGGATCCGTACGGAAGTCGAAAACGCATCGCAACACCGCTTGATTCAGATGCTTATGGAAGGCGCCCTGTCGCGAATAATGAAAGCCAAAGTTTACATAAAAAATAATGACGTGCAGATGAAGGGCGAGTTTATAAGCATGGCTATATCCATAATAGGCGGTCTTCGGGATAGCCTTGATCACAAAGCCGGCGCCGATTTAGCGTTGAATTTGGATAACCTTTATGAGTATATGTCCAGCAGATTGTTAGAAGCCAATATTAAAAGTGATATTTCTATTTTGGATGAAGTACATGATTTGTTGTCGGAAATAAAAGCAGCATGGGATGCGATTGCTCAGCCGCCTATATCGAGTCCGCCGATGCGTTCTGCAAACCTTGACATAATGCAAAAGCGGGCGATTTAATAGTAATTAATATACTGTGACAACAACATCGACGCAGCCTGATGTTCTGGATGGTTTGTTATCCAACAGCGCTGCCTGCCTAAAAGAAATCGAAGCAGGTGACTTTGAAAACATGGAAGAGATTGTGAGTCAGCACAATCAGAATTTGATGAATTATTTACAGGGAAAAGAAATAATAACACTAGCGAGGTCCGAGCAGGAAAAACTCTATCGATTATTAAACGATCAGAACACGGCGATAAAAAAAATAAACGATCAAAAACGACATTTGGCGAGAAAATTAACTGAGTTGCGTAATGGCCGAAATTTAAATTCTACCTACAAAAATAATGCCGCGTAATTACATATCGCGCCAGATTCATATTCCCTACTAAGCTCTTTTGTATGCATTAATAGTTGATTCTCAAAACGAACAACTCGCATCTCCTTTTAAATCCTGTAAACCTGTTGGGCGTATATTGCCAGGAATAATGACAAAACTATTACTATTGTGCAGTTTGTAAATCTCTGCGTCATGCTTTGCACCTGTGCCCCTCGTTGACCATATGGGGTTTCCTACAGGAAGGTTTTCAATCAAACAACGATGAAGACAGGCATAATTTGTCACTGCCGGTTGCTCATAACCTTTATGCGCAATGCTGCCGAGACAGACATAATCATCACTTGCAGCTATCGGATGCCATATTGATCCATCCATATTGGCACCACTACCTTTATCGGTCCAAATGCGCTCCCATCTTTTAGGTAACTGTAATAAAGAAGTGCTTTGCTGATCTGTAGCTTGCACAGCCAAAATGCAATCTGAGGGCTCATGATAATTGCCCTGCGCGTAAGCACCGATCATGGCAAATCCGCTGGGAATGTTTGGAAGAAAAAACGAACCATCAATTTTTCCACCAGAACCTTTATCAACATAGCTTAACTGATAATTACAAACGCGTATAAGCTTCAGGCGGAGCTGCCCTTCAAGATTCTGAATGGATTCGGGAGCTTTGACCATGGGACTGGTCTGTGGGACTGGGGAAGGAGCCAAATCAGGAATCGGAGCAGGGCTGGTAATTCTATTAAGGGGTTCACTTTGATCGGGGTTCTTCCACTCTCTCGCAGCATTGACCTGAGTGAATGAGCTTATCAAAAATAGTGAAATGAGTAAACTGAACGGAAGGCGCATAGTCTCTCCTCGAAGCTAATTAACGAAATATGCTATCTTAGCAAGCTGAACTCAGGTTCGCAGCAGAAAAAATGACATTCCCGATCATTTGACAGGCAGATGTGATCAGGCTTTCGTTCTTAATCTCAAGGCGTTCCAAACATAAGAGTAGGAAATACAATGCATAGGTCGATATTATCCGTAAACTTGTTTTTACTCACGTTATCCTTCGGGCAGGTTCAGGCTGTCGAAATCGATCCCGTCTCTGTGTCGTCAAGTCTGTACAAAGTGTTGTTGGAAAATGAGCATGTTCGTGTCGTTGAATATCAGATAAATCCGGGTGAAAAAGATAACTGGCATACTCATCCAGCAAAAGTATCTTATGTGCTGACAGGTGGTTCGTTGAAGATTACCACGGAGTCAGGCGAATCTTTTGTCGTTGAAGAAGAAGAAAATTCTGCAGGATGGTTCGGCGCTGTCGGTAAACATTTTGCAGAAAATGTGGGTAAAACGCCGGTTCGAATTGTGTTCGTTGAAATCAAGGAAATCGAAAAAACGATAGATGATCTACAACGATTTAAAAAAGATGAGCCTTAGTTGTAGATGTAATTGGTATGAATATTGCTTTTTATTAATAAAATTGCGTGCTATGTGTATGTTTGACACAGGTAGTGTCAGCCTGGGTATATGTAGAAAGTGAATTTGATATTCACACCAGAGATAATAAATTATGTGCAACGGAGAGCTAAATAAAAAAGCCAGTTAAGCCAGAAAATGAGGAAATTCGTCTTAAATCTCTTCGTTCACTCAATATTCTCGACACACAGGCGGAGGAGCGTTTCGATCGCCTGACACGTCTGGCAAAACGCATGTTTGGTGTACCCATTGCGCTGGTAAGTCTTGTCGACGAAAATCGGCAGTGGTTTAAATCTTGTGTCGGCCTCGATGCCAGTGAAACGGTGCGGGATATTTCATTTTGTGGGCATGCCATTCTAGGAGACGACATATTTCTCGTGCCTGATGCAACTCAGACCCTCGTTTTGCAGACAATCCCCTGGTTTTGAATGCGCCATATGTCCATTTTTATGTTGGCTGTCCTTTGGCCCATATGGATGGCAGAAAATTGGGTACCTTATGTATTATCGATACAAAGCCAAGGACCTTTAGTGAAGAAGAACTTGAATCTTTAAAAGATCTCGCAGAACTGGCAGAACATGAATTGGCTGCAGTGCAATTAGCAACAATGGATGAGCTCACCGGGATATCAAATAGAAGAGGATTTATAGCCTTGGCTCAAAATTTTCTGGGCATTTGTCTTCGACAGGATATTCCTGCAGCGCTTATTTTTCTCGATCTAAACCAGTTCAAACCAATAAATGACAGCTTTGGACACGCTGAAGGAGACAAGGCGCTGATCGCTTTTGCTAAGTTGATGAAAAACACCTTTAGGGACTCAGATGTGTTTGCACGAATTGGCGGTGATGAGTTCGTCGTGCTGTTAACGGATACCTCAAGGGAGGCAGTGGAAGAGATAATTGAAAGATATGGTCATTCATTAGAAACATACAATAAAAAAGCCGATTGTGGCTATGACATTTCATTTTCCTATGGCCTTGTCATTGTCGATCATAAGCAACATCACTCAATTGAAACATTATTGAGTCAGGCAGATTGTCTAATGTACGAAAAAAAGCGCCTCAGAATAAGTGATGAATCCCGTAATCGGGTAGATAATAATCATGAAACAATGAAACTATCTAAAATTGAGCGCGTATCCTCTGCTTAATTTTCCCCTCAAAAAGGGGAAAGGGCCTTCTTCAGGAAAAATTGCACACAAACAATAAAGGAAAGCATTAAAAAATAGCGTAAATAGGCATTCTTACGCTGGATATAGAGCACATAATTCCTCAGTCAATTTTTGGTCTACCAACAAAAATATTACCATTGGCAAGCACAGGTGTTTTCATGAGATTGGGAGATACCAACATACTAATTAGTGGCTTTGAAGCCCTAAGAGAAGCCCAAACGATAATCAACAAAAAGAAAGCCGCACGCGCGGCTAACGATATAAAAGTCGGCTGAGATCCAGATACTTGCGCTCAAAATATCCACTCTATTATGCGTCAATTTCTTTCTATTGAGACTGATCCAGGCTTATTTGAGTGACAAAATTTTGACAATGAGCAAATACGGTGCTTAACTAAAAAGTATAACAATAAAGCAGAGACGCTATTTAAATGGACGAAA
>JBLIML010000157.1:0-9343 GCA_047638675.1 Planctomycetota bacterium
GGTGGTGTTCTCCTATTTGACCAAGGTTCGCATCTCGATCTGATCGGAAATCACCATGCAGGTTCATTGTTTCATTAACCGTTTTTTGTAACTGTTTGTTTTTGATCGACTTTTTTGTTTATTTTGTGGGGATACCTCAGGGTCGGAGACAATAGAGAACTATTCTCCACTGGAGCCAGCCAATTTGTGCATATTAGGAGGGCGTCCTCGTTTATCCTGACCAGAGATTCTTCTCAACACCATATCAATTTCAGAATTGAACCTAATAAATAAGATGACAGTTAACTTATTTATTTTTGAATTAAATTAACTGTCATCTTATTTATTTAGGCGCAACGCCCTATCAATAGTCCGGAGATTACCAGGCGATACCGTAGTCGTCTCCAGTATTTCCGGCGCCGCCTTCCATGATTCCTTCCTGCCGGTTGAAAATAATGGCGGTGATCGGGCTGTAAGTGCGTTCAATCACCTCGACGTAGTAGCCCATCTTCTTGAGTTGATCTCGGGTGTATGGCTCGACCGAGGGCATCACCTCAAGCCGACCCGGTTGGGCCTCGTGGGCACCGAATGAGGTCTGCATTTGGTAGCTGGTGAAGTTGGCTGCCTCCGCCGCCTGCTGCACGTCCATGCCGAACTCGACGACGTTAAGAAAAAATTGCAGCAGATTCTGTTCCTGGATATCACCCCCTTGCACCGAGAACGCCATCAGCGGCACCCCGTCTTTCAGGGCGATACTGGGCGTCAGGGTCACCCGCGGCCGCTGACCCGGTTGCACTACGTTGTAGGGGTTGATCCGCTCGTCCAACACGAAACTCTGCATACGTTGGCTCAGACCAATCCCCGTGTTCCCCGCGAGGTAAGCGGGTATCCAGCCACCACTGGGAGTCACTGATACCACCCAACCCTCAGCGTCCGCCGCCTGGATGGAGGTGGTGCCAGCAAGGAATGCCTCATCGTGATCAAACAGGGATGCTTGCTGTGTGCCTTCTACACCCTTCGCAACCGGCTTAGGTGGGATGGGTGTCCAGGCTTTTCGCAAGTTCTCGAATGGATTCCTGCCACGCTGGAATTGGTATGGGTCGCCTGGCTTCAGATCTACCATGTTCTTCTCCACGTCGATCAGTGCCCGACGCTTGGCCGCGTACTTCTTCGACAGCAACCCTTCGATGGGTTCCTCCGGAGGTATATAAGTGTCACCGTAGTAAAAATCCCGGTCGGCGAACGCCAGGTTCATAGCCTGGTACACCCAGTGGATGTAACGCACGCTGTTGTAGCCCATGCCCTTGAGATCGATCTCTTCCAGGATATTGAGCGCCTGCAGTAACACTGGCCCCTGCGCCCAGGTGCTCAACTTGTAAACGTCTATACCCTTGTAGTTGGTGGTCACTGGCGCCTCGATGTACACCTGCCAGTTGTCGAGGTCTTCCATTGTAAACAGGCCACCGCCCTCGCGGTTACTACGCACGATTTCCTCAGCGATATCACCTCGATAGAAGCGGTCATAGGCAGCATAAATTGCGGCCTTGCGGTCTTTCCCCGCTGCCAGGGCATTCGCCTCCGTATCGACTAGTTTCTGCAGGGTAGCGAGCAGATCAGGCTGGCGAAATATCTCCCCCGGCCGGGGTGCCGCCCATCTATTGGGGTTGTTCTCATCGAGGTGGGGCAGGAACACTCGCCGCGAATCCGGCCACTGGGAGATGATCTCACGGTGCTCCTCGATATACTCAACCTTTGATTCTTCCACCGGGTAGCCTTGCGCCATCTGCATGGCCGGGGCCAGCACTTCAGCAAGACTCAGCTTACCGTATTCGGCCAGCATCACCATCAGTCCTCCCGCCGTGCCCGGCGTCACCGCGGCCAGCGGACCGTACTCCGGCGGGTACACCATGTCCTGTTCGCGGAAGAACTCTGCAGTAGCCCCAGTGGGCGCTACTCCCAACGCGTTGATGCCCACCACCTTCCCGGTATTGGGATTGTAAATTAGCGCCTGAGTCTCACCACCCCAACTCAGGGTATCCCACATGGTGGAAGTGGCCGCCAGCATGGCGCAGGCCGCATCTACCGCGTTACCGCCGCGGGAAAATGTCAACGCTCCAGCCGTAGCAGCCAACGGCTTCCCGGTCAATACCATCCAGTGTTTACCGTATAACTTTGGTTTGACAGTACTCTGTGCCTGCGCCTGAGCAGTGACCAACAGCGCGATACACAAAGCGCATGTGACAGCCGCAATGATGCCACGGTAATTCGGAATCATGGGAAGTTCTCGCATTTCATTTCCCCCCTTTATAAAGCAATGTTTTTGAAACATCCATAAATATACTTTTAATCTTATTACAAAACCGTGGTCTATCTCCTAGGAGCTAAGGTCCTATATTATCCGATACATACTTTTCTTATTCCCCAAACTTTAGCATCATCGTGCTCATAGGAGGGCTCAAAAGTACCGAATGGATTACACTGAATTGGGTAGGTATTGAAGCCTCGGTCTCCCAAAGTCTCACGTTACTTCAGACGGGGGCGGAAGTAATAAAGCAAGTTCTCATGGGTTACTTACCTTCAACTGGTTCAGGCTCTGCAGGGTTTTTTTTAATTCAGGTAGAAGTAATCAATAGCAATGAGTTTAAATATTGCACTCGATATTTTTCTGTACCTGAGTGACTAGCGATGTCAAGATTCAAGACTTGACCCGAATTATTTTTTATTACAGAGGTGCAGTGTCAGGTATCACATTCCAGCATTTCATCAATAAGGTAACAGTTAACTTAAATATTTATACTTCAGCTACACTTTTGCAATTAAGTTAACCGTCACCTAAATTTTCTAGCGGCGGGATTCGATATAGTCGGTCATAAAAACTTGTAGTGTCTCGCTACCTAGACCCAATGACTTTGCTTCCTCCATGGCATGGTCAATGTCCAGGCCATCGACGATTGCCCTTTTCGCATACCACATGCCGGCAGCGCGACTGCCCCCGGCGCAGTGAATGAACGATGGCTCCATATTGGGTTTGGTAAACGCAGCCAGGAACTCGTCCACTGCCGCCGTATCCGGGTCGCTACTACTAAACGGTATATGCACGTAGGTCAGGCCTGCAGACCGAGCCGCAGCGGCCTCCTCTTCAATCCTGGCGCCTTCTTCATCGGGCCGACGCAGATTGACGATGGAGACGAATCCCATATTCTTGATGCTGGGGATTGTTTCGGGCGTAATTGCCCCGGCACAGGCCACCATACTATCGATGACTTTCAGGTTGCGGATCCCCGCGACTGGTTTCTCTACTGCCCGCTCATGTTCAGCGTGCGCGGAAAGCATTAAGGTGGTTAATGTGCAAAGTAAGAGTAATCGTTTCATTGTCATCTCCATTAGCTGTTCTTCGATTTAAGCAGGGGAATGATGAAGCCGGAGTGGATTAAATTAAGTCACTCCGGCCCCTTTTTAAGACCGTCCCTAATTAGGTTTCTGACTGGGAGCTACCCCGCCCGGATATAGGCTATCGATATAACCACTTTCATCCAGCTCCTTGATGATTGTATCATCGTAAAAATCTTCTGGCTTAAACTTGGTACGAGCGTCCCAGCCGCCATAGAACTGCATGATCATCTTGGTACCTTTATACGGAGGGTAGGGCTTACTGTCCATTTTCAAAAGTTCAGTATAAAAAAGGTCTCTCCCTTCCTGAGTCTTCATGCCATACCATTTAATCATGGTTTTCTCGGCTTCCGCTTTATTTAACTTCATAAATGCAATTGCCTCCACGCCTGTTTTGACAAATGCCCTGGCAGCTTCCGGATTTTTTTCATACCACTTCCTGTTCACCTGGAGGGCTGAACCGGCAACAGGAAATCCATAATCCCCCAAATCGGCAAGCACAGGAAAGTCATTCATCAGCGCCATGGTACCATGCAACTCTGGACCCATCAGTGCATCAATTTTTCCCTCCTTTAATGAATCCACATTAAGTGTACCACCCACTAATGTGACATCGGTATGCGGATTCCAACCCATATGTTCAAGGAAATTTAACCAATAATTATGACTCACAGCACCCACACCGGAAAAACCAAGTCGTTTACCTTTAAGATCTTCCAGAGATTTGATTTCAGGCCCGCTAAATATACGCCAACGTGATACGTGATGTGTCGTACCAAGGACGACCCTTTCAGTCGGAGGTTTCGCATCGGCGGTCCTCATGACTCTAGCGATCATCGGGCCAGACCCTCCAATATAAATTGTAAACTCAATGCTTTTATCATCAGGGTCGTAAATGTTTTCAGGCGCGACTTCTATCCCGCTCTTATTGATGGTTGCAACAGAACCTGGGGAGAACATCGGTTTAACATTAAGTCCATTCTTTGCATACATCCCTTGGTCTCTGGCCAGAATAAACGGAAATTTATTTGCCGACACATCACCCATTCTTAAAATCAGTTCTCCCTCGTGCATATACTGAGCCTGGACGGGTGCCGCCAATAGGAAAAGTATTCCCATAGCCGGCAACAGGCCAACCACGTTATATATATTTCTGAAGAGTTGCCTGCAGGCCGTTGGATTTATTAATTTATAGGAATTCATTTTCATTTTAACCCCCGAATAAGTAAACAATTAATGGTATTAATATAATGAAACTAGCTTAATTTTCAGGGTAAAGCAACGAAGATTGGGGTCAGAGTAAAAACTTTCCTTATTGTTCATGGTATTACAAGATCTGACACCAATCTCTAAGGGATCAGTTGCTTGAACAGGCTCGATTCTCTTTTGAAAAAACCTTCTGTATGAAAAGAATCAGCCAGTTCCAAAAATTCATAATCCAGGTGATGACATAATTCATGGAGAATGGTCCGTAAAAAACTACGGAATGCGACGACTTTTTTATACCTGGCCGTTCTCATCCAGACGGTAATCCTAGCTTTTGAAGCAACGAAGATTGGTGTCAGAGTAAAAACTATCCTTATTGTTCATGGCATTGCAAGATCTGACACCATTCTCTAAAGGATCAGTTGCTTGAACAGGCTCGATTCTCTTTTGAAAAAAACCTTCCGTATGAAAAGAGTCAGCCAGTTCTCAATATTCATAATCCAAATGGTGACAGAGTTCATGGAGAATGGTTCGTAAAAAACTACGGAATGCGACGATTTTTTTATGCCTGGCCGTTCTCATCCAGACGGTAATCCTGGCTTTTGTGTCTCCATCTACAGGTTCGTACTGCCCATGCAACTCACCCCAATCATTAGATGGTCTCGCACTCAATACTTTTGTTTTGACAGTAACGACTTTTAAATCATATAAAATTTCATTGACCAAAGCATGAGAGGCTTTCGCAGTATTGTTTCTATCTTCAGAATCAAGTGCGGTCTGTAAAGTAGATATCGATTGCAGAATATTCTCTGGATGGTTCAGGACAATACTTTCAATACTATCGCTTTTACGATAAATAGATTTCTGCTTCTTCCCAAGGCGGTGGTAATAATCGAAGACCATTCCTGATTATTCTATTAATTATCATTCAACACCATGTAAAACGTGATTTGTCCCTATCGTTGTCTAAGCAGAATCAGACCGATGTGCCCGAAGGAAGGAGCGTATCTGACGTACCGCCAATGGAATCCGCTCCGGAGGTTCCTTCCACGGGAATATGCTGACTTCGCCCTTCGGCGCGAGCATCGCGGCCTCCATAGCGACGGCGTATGGATGCGGTGGGGTATCATCGGGCAGGGTCAGTACGGGCGTTTGGCAATTGCGTACGAAATCGCGTGTCACGGTGATTACGAAGTCTTTGTCGCGATACATCTTTGTCAGAAATGCGTCAACCATCTCCATCGTAATGTCCGGCCGGCGTTGAACCAACTCGGGACCCCAACCGCTCATGTTGCCGTTGTAGAATCGGTCCGGCTCCTCCGGTCTAAACCCACTGGGCTGTGCCAGCACCGCTGCGACGACACGATCCGGCGCTCGCTTCAGCAAATTCCAGATCAAGGGGGCACCGACGCAGAAACCCAATGCCATGAACTTATTGATCCCCAAGTGATCCATCAGTCTGAGTTGGTCATCGGTATGCGAATCCCACGACCTATCGATCTCGAGCGGACCCGAGGACTGACCGGGATTGGCGTTACGCAGATCCGCCGCGATGCAGCGGTACTCTCCTTTGAACTCTTCGATTGGGTTAAAGGGCATGCGGATCAAACCGGATATTGTTGAGTTCAATCCGCCGCCGGCGATGAGCAACAACGGAAAGCCAGAGCCGAACTCCTCATAGTGAATCCTAACGGGGCCTCTTTCGAAGAAGGAGCCAGCACCACCTTGCGCTGACTGCTGAGAGAACACGCGCGGCGCTGCGCTCATCGCCGTTGCCGCGGCTCCCGCTGCCAGTAATTTTCGTCTGTTCGGATCCATAGTCATGTATACGAAGTATAAAAGCTCTCTTACAAATAAGCTACCTCGTGAGAATTAAGGTGACAGTTAACTTATTTATTTATTCCTAAAATACACTTTTGTTATTAAGTTAACTGTCACCTTAATTATTAAAATTTTTCGAGTTTTTACTCTGACCAAAAATTAAATTTAAATTTATTTCATTTATCTAATAAACAGCATTTCCTGGTACTTGGGTAATGGCCAGACCTCGTCGGCGACCAGGGCCTCGAGGGCGTCGGCATGTTTCCGTACCTCGTCCATCAGCGGCCGGACCGTTTCGGCACAAAATTTCATGTGCGCGACGGTTGAGTCAAAGTCGTGTTTCGTTATCGTCTCACTAAGTTTTTTTATGGTCGACATCATACTGTTTGTTTCGCTCGCAACTTCATTGATTGTCGAACTGTCCAGATCAATCTTGAGTTCCGTCATGCTTGAGACAGTCGTGGCCAGGTCAGAGAGGTATTTCATAGCAGCCGGGTAGATTCGTGTGCTGGCAAGGTCAACAACTAACCTGGCTTCCACTTCGATGGAAAGAATGTATTGTTCTGAATACACCTCGAAACGACTTTCGAGTTCCACAGGACTGAGGACACCGGTATTTTTAAAGAGGTCAATAACGGATGTGTCACGCAAGGCCACCAGCGCATCTGCTGTAGTCGGTATGTTTTTTAATCCTCGTTCTTCAACTGCCTTCTTGTGCCATTCTGCGGAGTAGCCGTCACCTCCGAATATCACATTGCCATGTGTAGTCATGACTTCTTGCAATACAGTAAGAACGGCATCGGCCAGGTTCTTGCCAGCGTCAATCTCTACCTTCAGTTTGTCAGCAATCCAGTTGAGGGAGTCGGCCAGCATGGTATTCATGGCTACAAGTGGCCCGGAGACGGATTGCGATGAGCCGACAGCCCTGAATTCAAAACGGTTGCCCGTAAAGGCAAAAGGGGAAGTTCGATTGCGGTCACCCGGGTCACGTTTAAAAGCCAGGATCTGCTCCAGGCCTAGGTCCATAACACCGCCGTCGGAGCTGACCGTCACCTTACCGTCCTTGATATCATTAAACACGCCTTCTAGCTGGTCGCCGAGATATACTGAAATAATGGCAGGGGGCGCCTCATTGGCACCAAGACGGTGATCATTGGAGGCAGAAGCGATGACAGCACGCAGTAATGGTCCAAAAAGGTGTACGCCGCGAATAACCGCACCACAAAAGAGCAAAAAATTCAGGTTCTTCTCCGGGGTATTGCCCGGGTCCAGCAGGTTCCCCTGGGTGCTATTACCGATGGACCAGTTAACATGCTTGCCCGATCCATTGATGCCGGCAAAGGGTTTTTCATGTAACAGACAATGGAAACCGTGTTTCTTTGCCGTGCTTTGCATGATGGTCATCATTAATTGCTGATGATCGGCAGCAACGTTTGCGGATTCAAAATACGGAGCAATTTCAAATTGTCCCGGAGCCACTTCATTATGGTGGGTCTTGGCAGGAATACCCAGTTTGTAAAGCTTGTCTTCAAAGTCCTGCATGAAGACCTGAACACGTGCGGGGATAGCACCAAAATAATGATCATCAAACTGCTGTCCTTTCGCCGGCGGGGCACCGAACAACGTACGGCCTGCAAGTAGGAGATCAGGGCGGGCGTAAACAAAGTGACTGTCCACCAGAAAATATTCCTGCTCTGCACCGCAACTTGAACTGACAGTGGAAATATCGGTCTCGCCTATCAGCGAAAGGACCCTTTGCGCGGCCTTGTTCATAGCAGTATTGGAACGCAGCAGGGGGATCTTTTTATCCAGAGCTTCTCCCGTCCATGACATGAAGACGCTTGGTATCATTAGTGTTGCACCATTATCGGTTTGCATAATAAACGCCGGGCTGGTGGGATCCCAGGCGGTATAACCTCGGGCTGCACTGGTCATACGCAGGCTGCCATTGGGAAAGGACGATCCATCGGGTTCACCTTTGATTAGCAGGCTGCCGGTAAACTCGGAAATGGCGTTGCCGCCTGGTTTGGTAATAATAAAGCCGTCATGTTTTTCAGCGGTGATATTGGTCATTGGGTAAAAAATATGGGAGAAAAATTTTACCCCTTTTGCAATGGACCATTCCTTCATTGCCACGGCAACGACATCAGCCACGGCGGTATCCAGTGGCGCCCCGTTTTCTACGGTGTTCTTTATTGACTTATACGCGTTTTTGGAAAGTGCCTCTTCCATTTTAACGAGATTAAAAACATCTCTCGCCCAAATCTTGCTTAATGGTTCAGGCATACTCGAAGGGACTGACTTACGCTTGCTTATTTCCTGAACCGCCTGTAATCGTGCTGTGGATCCGCTCATACTTTTTTCCTTTTCCTGATTATTGTAATAAATCGTTTATCTACCTTATCACTTGCAACAATCAGGCCAAATTAAAGAAATTAAAAGAAAACAGGAGTCATACAAGTCATACATAGTGGATAGACCAAAAATATTTAAGGAATTCAATGGATAAAGACGTGTTCGATACCGTACAGTCACTTACCCCGAATCTCGCTACCCTGTAATCAGGAATATCGTGAATAATCCCGATTTTATAATGAGGCATGACAAACCCATTTGATTAAAAGTTTACTCTGCCACTGTTGTTAAATAAATCACGGAGTATGGGAGTAGCCAGTATGAAGTCAACCTGGATCGTTGTAGCAGAAAGCGCAAATGCAAGGATTTTCTCCATGGACAAACGTGGCGCACCGTGGCAGGAGATTACGGATCTTATCCATGTTGAGAGCCGGTTAACGCAGACTGAACTTGAATCGGACAGGCCCGGACGCAGCAATGAATCGCACAGCGCTGGAAGTCATGCAATGGAACCAAGACAAAACAGAAAAATCACGGAAGCCCTGGTGTTTGCCAGACAAATAGCAGAATTTCTTACGCTACATGAACAGGA
>JBLIML010000158.1:0-9195 GCA_047638675.1 Planctomycetota bacterium
GGCAAGGATTGCTGTTCCTGGCGGAGGATGAAAAAGATCAGAAAGACTTTGAGGAATGGGTGGAAGTTGCCAAGCGACATGAGCTTGATACGAAAAATTTAAGTGCCGCAGAATTAGGTAAAAAACTTAATTACACCGAACACAGATGGAAAGGTGCGATGCATACGGCGAGCGATGGCAGGGCGGAGCCATTTATTGCCGTACCCGCAATCGCCAGGGCGGCTCAACGAGGTGGCGTAAGAATTATCGAAAATTGTGCCGTGCGTACAATAGAAACCCAGGCAGGAGCAGCATCGGGTGTTGTTACCGAATTAGGATCCGTGCGTTCTAGCGCGGTAGTTTGTGCTGGTGGCGCATGGTCGTCCGCGTTTCTTGCTAATCTTGGCGTGAGCTTTCCACAATTGCTGGTTAAGGGAACAGTCGCACGTACCACAGCGGTTTCAGAAGCCTACGCGGGCGGCGCAGGCTCATCTGAATTTGCTTTTAGACGTCGTCAGGATGGCGGTTACACGCTGTCGTTAGGGAATTATATGGACCATTACATCAGTGCAGATAGCTTTCGATACTTCACAGATTTTCTACCTGCACTAAAGATGACTTATTCCGGTATGCGACTCCGTTTTGATGATGGTCTGCTCAACAGGTTATTCCCTGCACGTCGATGGCAAGCAGACGAAATCACGCCGTTTGAAAAATCGAGGGTACTCAATCCCGCACCTAATCCAAAAGTCGTGAGAAAGATTCAACAAATAATGGCGGATAATTTACCGATATTGGCAAAGGCAGAGATTGCAGAGGCCTGGGCGGGGATGATTGATGCGCCCCCGGACTTTGTACCGGTGATGGACGAAATACCTGACTACAAAAATCTCTTTCTTGCCAGCGGTTTCAGTGGACACGGTTTTGGCATTGGACCCGGCGCTGGAAAGGTGATCGCAAATTTAGTACAGGGAAAACCTGCAGAATTCGATCTTGACCGATTTCGTTTCTCGAGATTTAGTGATGGTAGTCCAATCGTACCGGGCCCGGCGCTATAAAGTAACTACAGGAGGACTGTAATTCTTCATTCGGTAAGACTATCCAGAACTTCTCTTACCTCATCGGCCCATTGTTCCGATACTGTCTTGCCTGCAGGAAGGTCAGTGCTTTTGCGACGATAAACAATTATGCCGTCGCCATTTGTAATTAATAATCCTGGGATATATTTGACCTTGTAATTTTCTGCGATCTTATCGGCTTCGGCGATTGCTATGAATGGGAAATTCAGAGATTCCACGTAGGCTTTCGGATCGCCGATGCCTCGCTCCAGGGCATTAAATGAAATTATTTGAACACCTTGTTTTTCGTACTCGGCCTGAATTTCTTTGACGTAAGGCATAAACGCTTTGCAATAGGGACACCAGGTTGCCCAGAAGACGAGTACTGCAGGCTTGTCTGCAAGTACGGCGGGGAACTCAACTTGTGAACCACTGACCAGATCCATCCCACTCCAGATAGGCGCCTTATCTCCAATGTCTACACCAAATACCGATGTGGTTATCAGGCAAAGCCACAGTGGTACCAGCAGTCGTATTCGCATGAATTTACACCGTGTCCTGATGAGTTTGAGCGATGACCAATCATATCTCTTTGACAAGGACATCACCATTGGTTCAGCAGTTTGTATTTGGTATGCCCAATGATGGATCGACGATTAGCAGAACGAGACTAATATTATTGGTATAACTGTGCTCTAATTAGGAATTCGCTATGGACACCTGCAAACACTTTGTCAGAATATAAAAACAACAACGAGTTACTTATTTGTATACCAGCAGCCATCATTTCCAATTAATTTTAATTCAAGTCATTGGATCGACTTAGGTTTCGTGTGATTGATGAACACAGTAAGCGAATATAGATCTATCGCTTTTCAACGCTGGGGACTGTTTGCCATTATTGGTCTGATATTTTTTCACATCAATGGCGCCACTTTTTTATCCCTCGGCGTCGTACTCCCTTACATGGTGGAGGAAATGTCATGGACTTGGGAAAGCGCTGGTCTGGGCTTCGCCATATTGGGACTGATGACGGGTTTGTGTAGCTATGTGCCTGCGTGGATCATTCGAAAATTTGGTATAAAAGCAAGCTATGGCATCGGCGGAGCCATCATGATATGTGGTTTCGTACTGATGGCGACCACATCAAGCCTGTTTCAATATTTTCTGGCAACTTGCTTTCTGGGTGCAGGATTTGCCTCATGTGCAACCGTGCCGGCCATGCATATCATCAACAGCTGGCTCCCTCATAAGCGTTCATTTGCAATTGGCGCTTATCTGACAATGGGTGGGCTCGGTGGTATTCCCGGTCCACTTATCGCCAACGCCTATGCCAGCGGAATGGGATCATGGCGGATGCATTGGTGGATGATGGCGGCTTCATTGCTGATATTGACAGTTCTCGCCGTTGTCTTTCTTAAAGTTTCACCAGACGAAGAGATAGAGAGTCTAAGCGATGACAACGACAAACAGGAGAAGTTGGGCAGCAATGTTTTCCGAACCCAAATCAGCTGGCAGCTACATGAAGTGCTACGCACTCATCAATATTACATACTTATCGCGGCTCTAGCGGTTGTCCTACTTTGTACAACAACGGCCAATGCATTTGCTCCGGCGCATATGGGTATGCTCGGTGTATCCGCGGTCATGGCTGCAGGCGCCCTGAGTGGACACGCTACAGTAAACGCACTATCTCGTTTGAGCGGAGGGCTCCTGGCGCGGCATATCGATGCGAAATGGCTTCTTGTTTCCGCGCTGGTGGCTGAATTTATTGCCATGCTCACACTGACTGTTGCTGACAACATCTACGTCATCACCCTCTTCGCCTTCGCAGAAGGCTATGCCTTTGGCATGTGCTATCTCGCGGTGGTGATATTGGTAGTGAACTATTTCGGTAAAAAGCACAATCTCGAAATTTTAGGTACTGTCCATCTGTTTACGACAATAGCCACTGTGGGTCCCTGGCTTGCGGGCCTAACAGGTGATCATTTTGGTAGCTTCAGTCCGGTATTTCTGGGCTTTGCCATCATTGTTTTTCTTGTTCTCATTGCCACTCTGATGATGCAACCGCCTCGTCGTGTGATTCCAGACTAAGTAGTTTCGCCTGACTGTAATAGCTTTACAAAATGTTGGCGCCAATAGCTTGAGGGTTTGTCTGATTGGGTATTAGCCAATGCACGGGGGGACAATGGAAGCACACCGGGTATGCCTTCCAGCATCTGTCTGTCTTCAGCGCCGATACTTCTGTCAAACATCATTAACTCTTCAGCCGAGACACTGAAATCATCGTTACGCCAGACAATAAAGGTAAAATAGGTATTCAGATCATCGATGGGTGTATTGACCAATAACAGAATATGATCGAGTCCTTCCGGATAGGAAATTGTACTACGGGTAATGAAAGGCAAATTAAATCCGGTGCTCATTCTACGGGTAAACCATTCTCCCACAGTATTACCAGATTTATCAGGTCTGTCTCCGACACGGACTTCGTATTCGTAGCCATGAAAATCCTGATCGAGCTGTTTCACGTCTATGTCAGGAACGAAAGTCGGTTGGTCATCGCCGAAACTGCCTCGATGCACCCAGGGGAAGTGGGCGATATCCATAAAATTATCTGCCATACGCGTGGCTGAAGCCTTCCATATTTCAACAGGGTTATTGATACGACGAAATTCGGGATTCTCATCTTCAACGATAGTTAGAATCGGAGGTGGGTTCTCACCCA
Organism: Planctomycetota bacterium; assembly: GCA_047638675.1. Taxonomy (GTDB): domain Bacteria; phylum Pseudomonadota; class Gammaproteobacteria; order Eutrophobiales; family Eutrophobiaceae; genus WLWS01. Next base: position 3,766 of record JBLIML010000158.1, read on the forward strand.
GACAGACCCAAACAAGACCGTAACGCGTAGTTGCCTGTATGGTTGGTAAATTGGCATTGTCAGGAATAGGGAAATCAGGAGCAGCAGAAGGAATTCGAAGACACTTACCTTCAGCACCGAATTCCCACCCATGGTAACAACAACTGAGCACGCCGTCTTTCATACTACCCTTTGATAAAAGCGCTTCACGATGAGGACATCGATCCGGTGCTGCAACCACTTTACCATCGGGATCGCGATAAACCACGATGTTTATCCCCAATAGCGTTCGACCTACGGGTTTGGATACAATTTCCAGTTCGGATGCTACCGAATACCAGAAATTCTTTAAGGCTGGGTTTTCATAAAATGTGCTCATAGTAGGCTCATATTACCTTGTTCCTTGGCTCTGAAACAAGGGTGTTAGTAAAATCTGGCGAAGATGTACTTTCCATTTTAATTATCATAATCTTTCACGAATCGTCACACGACAATTCTTCGAAAAAATGGGTGAGTACTTTTTTCCATTCTAATCAGAGCCCCTGGGAATTATCAAATTTTCAGTTCTACTGCGGTTTTTAGCCACAAGGGAAAAACCCTAACTATTTTCTTCCGTAGTAAAGAAGTGATTTGTTGATGTCACATTAATAGAAGGTGGATTTTGTTCTTATGGCACAACCATAGCGATAGGAGGAAATTATGAGTAAAAATATAAAATTGAGCATTGGAATTGATATAACGGCAGCGTTATTTACCAGTCCTGCACCTGCCCATGCGGACGTATCCTTAGGCTACAACTCGTATAACGGCATTTAAGTTAACTATTCAGATTACGGAAATCGGCGTTCGTACAATGACTGGAGATATCGTCAATACTCACCACGCTCTTATAATAGATCTTCTCGAAATTACTATTCTAACTATGATCGCAATTATAACCGCTCGTATAGCAATGATTACCGTTCGAGAAATTATAATCGTGGTTATTGCCGGAGATGTGATTGAATGTTTATACAAAACACAAGATTGTCTAGATGTGGGAAATATCAATAAAGCTGACAGGCTAATCCAGGGCTTTAGGGATCGTACATTCCGAATTTACAAATTATATCTGATTGGATATAATTCGTTTCCATGAATCTTGTGCGTCTACTACGAGAACAGGCGGGTGTTACCCAACAGGAACTAGCCTTAATGGCTGGGACTTCTCAATCGACAATAGCTGCCTATGAATCCGAAAAAAAATCACCTTCTCTGCGAACTATGGAAAAACTCGCCGATTCTGTGGGATTGACGATGGCAGCAAGTTACGTACCCAAATTAACAAGGGAAGATCAAAGAAGTATTGCTTATCACAGAGCGATCGCCAAACTTATTTATAAAGACCCAAAGACAGTACTCGACCGTGCCAGGGCTAACTTGAATAAAATTTCACGAATCCACCCCGGGGCTAAAAAGCTTACTGAGCGTTGGGGAAAATGGTTGCGCTTACCGGTCGACGAACTGGTAGAAAATTTGCTTGATTCTAAACCGAAGGCAAGAGAAATGCGCCAGGTTTCACCATTTTCAGGTTTACTCAATCCCGCAGACAGAATAAAAATATTGAAACAGTTTCAACTGGATTATCATCCATGACCAAAGATCAATTTGAACATACTGTTCGTGCAGCCGGTGCCATATTGGGCGAAAAAAAGATTCTTGTAATTGGGAGTCAGGCAATTCATGCGTCAATTGACTACTCAATACCAGAAGCCGAACGCTCCATAGAAACAGATATTTGTAGTTTTAATGATGGCGACGGTACTCTGGCAGATCTCATTGATGGTTCCATTGGTGAGCTGTCTATGTTTCAGGATACCTTCGGTTACTACGCTCAAGGTGTCACAATAAAAACTGCAGTTCTACCGGGGGGGTGGCGTAAAAGATTGGTTCCTTATAAAACGCCTAACACTGGCGGCATCACCGCATATTGTCTGGAACTTAATGATCTCTGGATTTCCAAGGCCATAGCAGGAAGACCAAAAGATTTTGAATTCTGCAAATCTCTCATCAATCAGAATCTGGTAAAAGCCAGCACATTGCAATCGAGATTAAAAAAGGTCCCGGACGTGAATCCCGTAATACGCAAAAAGGTGGCACAACTTATTCCGAAACTCGCAACTTGAGTAGACCGGAATTTGGTCCCGCCTCATGTACCAACCATCGAAGTATTTGTTTGGTCGTAACTATGGGGCAACTTTTTTCGAGTAATTTTAAAAGATCCCTTAAATTAATTACAAACCCTTTACGAACTCATCTCTCCGCCAGAAAATAAAAACCGGCTTGATGCCGGTTTTTTATTTTGTAAGGTAGTGAAGCTGACAAGCCCAAGATCACTGCACCAGTTCCAATGTTAGGGTTTCAGTCTTATGCGGCCTGTGTATTTGCCTGTTCCTGTCGCCACCTTTCCAGAAACAGATTGGGGCTTAGCCCTTTGAGTGATTCGTGTGGATGGTAATCGTTATATTTCTCCCGCCATTGATCGACAACCACTTGTGCTTCTCTGACGGAGTAAAATGCCCATCGATTCAATCAGTCATCTCGTAAGATGCTGTTGAAACTTTCTCCATAGCCGTTTTGCCAGGGACTGCCGGGTTCAATGTAATGCGTATTCACCCGTTGCTCACTCAACCACTGACGTAAGGACTTGGCAATGAATTCAGGACCGTTGTCGCTACGTATATAAGCAGGTCTGCCATGGGTGGCAAACAACACACATAAGATGCCCTGTACATCTCTGGCTGTCAGTGACCTGGCGCACGCTATCGGCAGACCTTCACGCGAAAACTCGTCAGCCACCGTCAAGAACTTTAACCGACGGCCGTCCGTGCTTTGATAGATGACTAAATCGTACGTCCAGACATGCTGCGGGTATTCTGCCTGTAATAGGGGCGATCCAGTACGCGCTGCAACCCTTGTATAGTGTACAGTTTGAACAACCCAAAAACCTAACCGTTTGATATCCGTAGTAACTACCTCGTTTAAGTCGCTTTATTATCGCTGCTGATTCGTGGCAGTTGTTGTGGCATAACAATGTCAGTGTCTTATTTCTACACAATTCTCAAGCAGATTCAATGATACCAAATTGAGTAGTTAGAATATTGTACAGAAGGGTGTGATGAATTTTGCAGGGTGTTTTATTACTTACGTGAGTATAGGAAGAATAGATACACTATTTCTTTCAGCAGATCACTATCAAAACCTCAGGGAAAGAATATTTGTCGCTACGGCATCACTATCTAGCTATTCATGTATTCGGCCAGCACTTTAAGTACCGCTTCATTCTCATGGTCCAGACCGACAGTGATTCTGACGTAGCCTTTATTACTGTTTGAGCCAGCTGGGCGTGGGATAATACCTCTGGATTCTAAAAATTCAGCTGCATCAGCACCGGATTTTCCCGGGAGTTCTCCGAAATCCAGTAAATAGAAATTCGTCACGCTGGGCAGGATCTTGATCCCCATAGCAGTGACGCGCTCTGCAATAATTTTTTGCCATCTGGCTGTATGCTCACGCACCATGGCGATATATTCGATATCCTTGACCGCCGCAGTTGCTGCTGCCATAGCCGCTGAATTAGCATTAAAGGGTGTGCGGATTCGTTGAATATTTTCCAGAACAGATTGAGGAGAATAAGCCCAACCGATGCGTAGTCCTGCCAAACCGTAAATCTTGGAAAAAGTACGGGTCACCACCACATTATCGTATTGATCCACCATCTCCAGTGCCGTTTTGTAATCCTCGGTGCTTACATATTCGGCGTAAGCATCATCAACCAGTAATAACACGTTTTCGGGAAGTCCTGCATGCAGTCGACGTATTTCAGATTCTGATATATAAGTGCCAGTCGGGTTATTCGGGTTGGCAACAATGACCATGCGTGTTTTTTCGCTGACTCGTTCAAGTAAGGCATCGACGTCTACTTTATAGTCTTTTTCCGGCGCGAATATTACGTCAGCACCCTGGGCCCGACCGTATATAGGGCACATAACAAAATGATTTTCGGACAACAGCATTTCATCACCGGGAGAAATGTATGAACGCACAATGAGTCCAATCAGTTCTTCTGATCCATTGCCACAAACAATTTTGTTTACATCCAGCTTGTGAACATCGGCAAGTGCCTGTCGAAGTTGCATCTGTGAACCATCCGGATACCGATGCATATTATCAGCAACCGATTTGAACGCTGCAATCGTATCTGGACTTGGACCAAAAGATGATTCGTTGCTGGAGAGTTTTATTGGATCAGGGCAATCAGCGATCTCACTTTTACCTTGTTTATAGGGGGCGATTGAATCGAGATCACCGCGGGCTTTAAGTTTTGTCATGATGAATTAAATATCGATAATTGTGTGCTGTTTTCGTAAAAATAAAATTAGTTTAATCTTAAACTATTTTCACTTTGTTAATCAAAAATTATTTGTCAGACCTTAGACCAGTGTAAAGCGTTGTTACAGGAACAAATCAAAACAACGAATCCGGATAAAGCAGGTCAGTTTTAGTTATTGGCGAATTGTAAGACGTGGTTTTCAATACAAATAGACGACAAATAATGTAGATATATATTAATACGATAGAAATTGACTCAATTATTATTGTGTTGAGTGATTCTGGTTTTACGCTCCAGATAGGCGCTGTAACGAGACAGGCTGAAACAGCAAACCCAGAAAAACAGCGCAACAAAGAGATAACCGGTGGCACTAACGCCCTGGCTTAGCCAGGCTGGGTCCGAAGCCGCTGTTTGTACCATGCCCAGTAAATCGAACAGACCTATGATCAGTAGTATCGTTGTTTCTTTAAAAAGACCGATAAAAGTACTGGTAATCTGGGGCAGGGCGGTCGGTATTGCCTGCGGTAGTATTACCAGGAAAGTGCGTTGCCAATAACCGAGACCTAAAGCATTAGCTGATTCATATTGCTCTTTCGGGATTGATAGTAAGGCACCACGGATAGCTTCTGCGAGGTAAGATGACATGAGAATAGTCAGAGCAATCAAGGCGCGCAAAAGTTTGTCTATCTCCCAGCCTTTGGGCATGAACAGGGGAAACATTATTATCGCAACAAACAAAACAACCAGCGCCGGGACACTTCGCCAAAGTTCGATCCAGGTGGCACTTGTTATACGAATCAGCGGAATTGCGGATTGTCTGGCCAGGGCCAGCAACACGGCCAGCGGTAGCGAGGTAGCGAGCACAAAGACGGCAGTAACAATGGTTAAAAAGAAACCACCCCAATGACTTGTTCCCACGTAGCTGAGACCAAATGAACCACCCATAAAAAGTAGCATGCCAATGAGTGGATAGACACACAAAATAAGAATAATGAGCAAGATGGCTTTATGCTGAAATTTCGGGAAAAAAATCGGCAGGCTGAGCAGTATGCCAAGACTCATACCCAGATTAATGCGCC
>JBLIML010000159.1:0-9133 GCA_047638675.1 Planctomycetota bacterium
ATGATCCGCCCCGCTATCCTGCTTTCATAGAGGATCTCATCTTCACTACTATACAAAGCCTTCATATAATAATCTTTCGCCAGCTCAGTATTTTTTTCGAAACCCCCAAGGCCGTTTCTATACTGGGCGGCAAGAAATGCCAGGGCACCCACATGACCATTATCGGCGGCCGTTATGGCCCATTGTTTTAGTGCCTGCTGTTGTTCTGCTGTATTTTTCTTGCCTCTGATCATGCGTAGTGCCAACTCATATTGGGCCTGGCCATATCCGTTTTTAGCGGAACGTTCCAGCCACGCCATCGCCTCGGTGAGACTATGGCTTTGTAATGTTTGCGCTATTTCGTACTGGGCTTTGCCATTAACAGTAGTGGCCTGATTTTCTAGTGCGCCTATCTCTCTAAAATGATCAACTAAGGTGTCGTACTGTTGTTGCAGCAGCACCTTGTCGATGTCTTGAGTGTTTGCCTGTTGGTACCACGCTTCTATTTTCGCGTGGGGCAGATCCTCAGGTTTTATCTCCAGGCCTTCAATAAAATCGGGGATACGACTCAAGGCACGAAGCGTCTTCTCTGCTAAAGCTGGATCCGCCTGCGCCTTACGCAACAACTCGCGTGAGAGATAGTAATTTCTGGGGACAAGGCCAGTGCTCGATTGATAAATCGTAGCCAGTTTGAGGCTTGCCTCCAGGAATCCCTTTTGATCGAGGGCCTGCAGTGTACTAATGGCATCCACTTCCTGTTTGAAACTGCGTGGTCCCTGCAGGGTTTTCGAGACCAGTTCCAATTGGGCTTTACTATTATTGCGTTGCGCAGCTGATCGCATATGCTGCATACCTTCATCGTACTGTCGATTATTGAGGAGCTCTTTCGCCAGCAGATATTCCTTTTCGGCACTCTCCTCGGCCTGTTTTTCGGCACCCTCCCAGCTACCGCCAAGACGCGCGAGTTGGGCTATGCGTTTTTGCGTATCGCGATACTCCCCCGTCCAATGGTCGTGTGTTAGCTGGTGTTTTTTGTCGTTAGTGATTTGCAGGAGTGTTAACAATCGCTCATTGTAACCAAGCGACTTTTCCAGATCGGCCGTATCTGCATTTGGCTGCGCTTTATAAAACCGGGCCAGGGTTTCCATGGCCTCTTGACTGTTATTATTGGCAGCCATCTCATACCACTTAAGGGCTTCGGTATTGGGTTGCATCGACTTCGCTTTTTGTGTTTCCAATTTTGCCAGTTCGAGCGCTGCCTCGCTGTGTCCCTCCTTGGCTGCGCGTGTCAGGTAATTTACGGCTCGATCATTTAGGATCGAATCCTTTGCCGGATGATGCAGGAATGATAGGGCCTGTCTATAAAGGGTGTCTAACTCACCCTCGCGTATCTTCTCTCCCTCGGACTGAATTATACTTTGCTGAATTTTTACTCTATCCAAATACGCAGGTTCCATTGAAGAAACTGGCATCTTCTCCAATACTGCAGACAAGTGATTGGCCGATGCATCGTCTCGATCGAAAAGAACGCCTCCCTGACGATACTCATTAATCAAAAAACTGATCGCCGTGCGTGATCCTTTTTCAGCGGCATCCAGTAATAAACGTCTGGCCTCGGGAAGATCACTTTTCATCCTATGTTGGCTTAACATAAAAAGCGCCTCAGGATGGTCCTCATCCACCGCAAGCATCAGCCAGCGCTGCCGTTCCTCAGCATCACTCCCCATTCTTGCCATTTGTACCATGGCACCGACATGACCTAGTTCTGCCGCCTGGCGATACCATTTTAAGGCCTCTCTGCCGCGTCGCGCTGTACTTGCCATCATGTACTGTGCATCCCGATTACCGTTTTCAGCAGCTTTTTTATACCAGCTACGGGCCCTTGAATTCGATTGGGCAAGTCCACCCTTGCCGGTTTCATAATGACGGGCCATCCACATCTGTGCCCACTGACTATTACTGTCGGCCCAATACTGAACATAGATCGCAGGATTGATAAACAACAAATAGCCCAGCAAAGCCGTAACTAATAGCGTCCATAAAGTATCCAGCCATAAACTACCAATGGCCCAGACTATCAACAACATCACGAGCGCGAGGCAAGCCACAATAAATAATATGACCTGGTAGTCTTCAGGTCGTGAACCATGGGACAGGCCGACAACAAACAGACCGCCGGCCAGCACGGCTAATGCACTTAGTATTAGTGGCACTGCGATAATCGATTTGAATAAACGATGGCGTTTCGCACAGCGTGATCCGCTTTGTAACCGACAGACAAGGTCGCTGGCGCTTAAGGCAAACAGCGCCAGGGCCAACAACAGGTAGGCATTAACTATTAAGAGGAGAGAAATTGGTTCCAGGCTACTCACATTTATCGCGCTGTCCGATTGGTTGATCTCGATCCGGAAGAGTTACTCCGAATTCTGGGGACGGTTAATACCCATGCCATGCATCGGGTATCACCAAACCGGTTTCAGCAACATACTCTTCCCAGTGCGCGATCATTTCTGCCAGCTTCCCTGGATTATTTTCGGACAGGTCGCTCAACTGCGCTGAATCTTCCGCGATATTGTAAAGCTGCCATGTATCGGACTTGATTCCGGCTACACGTGGTTCCAGCACTTCGTGGAAGGGTTCGTAGATGATTGTCCAGTCGCCTTTGCGGATTGCGCGTTTGCTGAAAAGCTCCCAGCCAATGAAATAGTCTTCTCCATGCGTCGCTTCTGAATTGCCTTCAAGGACGGCGAGCATAGATTCGCCCTTCATGTTGACTACTTCTCTATTCCTGTACTTTGTTCCAGGATGCTCTATACCAGCGAACTCCAACAAGGTCGGCATCACATCCATTACAGACAAAATTCCATCGTGACGCACGCCTTTTTGTATTCCTTTGGGATAGTGGGCGAATGCTGGCACCCTTACTCCACCTTGCGAGGGAAAACCTTTATACATTCTTAAAGGTGTGTTACCTGATTGTCCCCAATTCTGTCCGTACCAGATATAGGAATTGGCATTGCCGATATTTTCATAACTGTTATCACAGCATTCAGCGACATACTCCTTCAGTCCTTCCCATGACTCATCAAGATTATGGGCCTCTGGCCCATTGTCGGAAGTCACAAAGATAAAGGTATTTTCGTATTCGCCGATGGCCTTCAGATGGTCAATCAGCTCACCAATATAAAGATCAACGTCATCCACCATGGCCGCGTAGATCTCCATGATCTTTGACTGATAACGCTTTTCATCATCGCTCAAGCTATCCCAGTTGGGTTCATCGGAGTAACGCGGAAATACACTGGTGTCTTTATCGACCAAACCAAGATCGATTAATGCTTGCAGTCGATTTGCCTTCAATACTTCATAGCCTTTATCGTAGACACCTTTGTACCTGGCAATCGATTCCTGGGGTGCCTGCAGTGGCCAATGCGGTGCGGTATAAGATAGATAGGAAAAAAATGGTTTACCGTCCCCAAGATTACTATCAATGTATTCGATCATTCTTTCTGTGTAGAACTTCGTACTGTAGAAATCATCCGGTAATGATTCCACTTGTAAACCATCCTCGTCATAAATTGACTTATCTGGACCAAAGATCTGTAACATATTGGAAAAATGTCCGGCGCCGCCGTGCCTGAGAACAAATGACTTATCAAAACCCCTTGCGGCAGGACTGGTTTCATCAGTCAATCCCAAATGCCACTTTCCCGTCATATAGGTGTGATAGTCGGCGTCCTGAAATAATTCAGATAAGGCGGCAACGCGAAAATTCAAATAGCTTTCATAGCCCGGACGGTCTTTGATATTGTTCGCTGGAGAGTTTGCCATGGCGCCCAAACCAGCGATGTGATTGTCGGTGCCGGAGAACAACATTGAGCGGGTGGGAGAGCAAGTGGGGGCAACATGAAAATTCGTGAGTGCGACGCCTTCATGCATTAGCATATCGATATTAGGTGTCTTGATTTCGCTGCCATGGATACTTAGATCATTAAAACCGACGTCATCGAGGACGATGAGCAAGACATTGGGTCTCTTCTCTTCTTTCGTCTGAGCTTCAACAAGTGTTGTTGCGGGCGACGCCAACTGTTGAGTTTTCGCTTCTTGCTCTGATTGTGAGCAACCAAAGGTAACAACCAGAGTAATAATGGAAAAGAAGGAGATGAGATTTCTTAGCGACGAAATTTGTAAATACATAGCGTTTTCTTTTAGCTCATTTACATTATTAAATAAGGACTACAATCGGAATACCTGGTTTCACTGGATCCCCGCTCCCCGACTACTACATACGAGGACAGGCTTTACGGGGACAAGCTTATTACTTCGCTGTATATACTTCCTTCCCCGAAATAACAGTAGAAACAATCTTAATCTCGCTAATCTCATTCACCGGGATCTCAAAAACATTTCGATCCAGTATTATAAAATCCGCTGACTTACCGACTTCAATACTACCGGTTTTATCTGCATGCTTTCCCGCAACTGCGCCATTGATGGTGAATATACGCAGCGTCGTTTCAAGATCAATCGCCTGCTCCGCCCAGAGCACACCTGGTCTTACGCCATAGGGGTCTTTGCGGGTGATCATGGCTTCTATACCGGGCCAGGGGTTTGGATCCGGTACTACTGAGGGCCAATCGGAACCGTAAATCAAATGGGCACCAGATTCATGCAATGATTTGATCGGCCAGAACCGGTCAGCGACCTCCCTACTTACGATCTCGGCCATTACCTCGACGAGGGGTGTCGGGTACCAAAGTATTGGGCACATCTCTGCAATGACATTTAATTCCTTGAATCGTGGAATGTCATCAGGATGGATCAATTCGGCATGAGATATTTCATGCATCATGCTGGATCCGGGATTCGCTTTTCGCGCGGCTTCAATGGCATCCAGTGATACCCGCACAGCACGATCGCCAGTGGAATGGATTTTGACAGTAAACCCCAGCGAGTCGAGGTAAATCATGTCCTCTTTTAATTGCTCTGGAGTATGTATTAACTTGCCCAGAAAATTATCACCATGTAGTTCATCGGGAGCGTAAGGCTCAAGCATCGCGGCAGTACGTGTCGGCGGAATCCCATCCAGCATGATCTTGATAAAATCGGTACCGACATTTGTCGTGGCAAAATTCGCACGGTTTTTTAAGTTCTCCAGTTCTTGCTCCGGCGAATCCGCCCATGACATTTTCCAACCAATACTGGTACTGATAGTCATCCCCAGTCTTCCTGATGTATCAAGTGCTTTATAAGCCTTAAGGGAATGGCTGTCTGAAAACGCATCCTTAACCGCGACGACGCCCACCTTGTTCATTTCGCGCAAGGCCCATTCAAGCGCTGTTTCATATTGTTCTTCTGTATACGCAGGGATTATTTGCAGAACATCATATGCTGCGTTGTCAATGAGAATGCCCGTCGGTTCGGTAGATTTTGTTTCTCTTACTATTACGCCACCTGGAGGGTCGGCGGTTTCCTTGTTGATGCCGAGTACTTCAAGGCCTTTGGAATTTACCCAGGCCCCGTGGACAGTGGAGTCGCCTAGATATATTGGATGTTCGGTGGTGATCGCATCGAGGATCTTTTTATGCGGGACAGTATCTGATTGCATCAGGCCCATGTCCCATTGTCCGCCTCGGATCCATTCTCCCTTAGGCGTGTTGGCGGCGCACTCTGTCACCTTGGCAATAATTTCATCAATAGTAAGGGTAAAGGGGAAAGCACATTGAAAATTGAATTTCTCACCAGCCTCCCGCGGATGCGCATGCATATCATGGATGCCAGGCATGAGCATCTTGTCGTGAAGGTTATACACTGTCGTGGTCTTATCTACGTGTTTGGCTATCTCAGCATTCGTGCCCACCGCAATTATCTTCCCCTTCGAAACAGCGATAGCCCTCGCCCATGCATTATCTTTATTGACCGTATAGATGAGCCCATTGAGATAAGCATCATCCGCCATGATTTGTGTTGTCGCTTCCGATTCGTCAACCCTGGTGTTTGTTTCAAGACTTTCATTCTTCCCACAACCGTAAATACCCATCAACATAGATAAAATAAAAAAAAGAAAGAGCGGTTTAATCGCAATAAGGGACCCTTTTAGTGTCATTAGAGTATCTCTCGGTCAGGTTTGGTATATGGCCGATATTATAACGTTAAACCGCTGTTTTTAATAGAAAACAACGCGTAAAATCAACTTCTTAATCAGGTTTTATCTCAAGAGGAAGATTGATTATGTTCCGTAAACCAAAACGGTTTTATTCTATCATCGTATTTTTCATGACAGTCGCTACTCCTCACACCTACGCCTATCAAGGTGATGCTCCACATGAGAAAGCATTGCTCGAGAATGCGAAAGAATGGACGGAGCAAGATAGAGACATTAATGCACGTCTTTCGAAACTTGAAAAGCGCTTTGGTAAAAAGCCCAACATTATTTATATACTCGGTGATGACGTTGGTTGGGGTGAACTGGGTTCCTACTTAGGCGGGAAGTTACGCGGCACACCAACACCCAATCTGGATAATATGGCGAAGGAGGGCATGCAGTTTTTGTCTCATTATTCAGAACCATCTTGCACGCCTACTCGTCTTGCCTTATTGACCGGACGTCATCCTGTTCGCACCGGTGTTGATATCGTGCTTTGGCCAGGCCAGACACAAGGACTTGCACCTGAAGAAATCACGGTAGCGGAAATGTTATCCGATGCCGGTTATCACACGGCGATGTTTGGCAAATGGCATGTCGGCGATCTCGAACAACATGCGCCGGAGAACCAGGGTTTTGATTATGCTTATTATGGATTGTACAACGGTGCAATTTATTCCTGGGTGAATCAGGATAAATTTTATAAAACACAAACCCTTGATGGCGTCGGTCATTTTTATGATTTCCCTGGTACCTTTGCAGATTACGAAAAAAAATATGGCATAAAAATACTCGGTGCGCTCGAAGGCAGAAAAGGCAAAGGCCGCAAGGAAATCGCACCGATGTCCGGTGAGTCTATGGTGGAAATGGAAGAGCAATCCATCAAGAAGATCAAACAATATATAAAAGATAACGCAGATTCCGACAAACCCTTCTTTTTGTATTGGGCGAGTTATGCGCAGCAAATGGCGTCCTCACCAAGAGACTACCGATTTAAGGAAGGTCTCGACCATCGTAACAATCAATCGGCACAGTTGGCGCAACATGATGACTACATTCAACAGTTACTTGATACCGTAAAAGAAGCGGGCATTGAAGAAAACACCATGGTGGTGTGGGTAAGCGATAACGGACCCATGTACGCCTTCTGGCCGAACTCCGGTTATTCCTGGTTGCGTGGCGGTAAAGGTGAAGTTTATGAAGGTGGCGTTCGCACACCGGGCTTTGCGCGTTGGCCTGGGATGATTGAAGCTGGTCAAAACCCCTTGGACATGATTTCTGTCACCGATCTGTTCGTTACCGCAGCAAGGATCGCCGGTGTTGAAGATAAATTACCTACGGACAGAGTCATTGATGGCATCGACCAATTACCCTTGCTCCTCGACGGTGAAGGAGAGGGACGAAGAAAGCATATCTTTCATTACAGCGGTAAAGACCTCAAAGCCATTCGCATGGAGGATCACAAATTACACATCCTTCCCGGTTCAAGAGGCGGTTTACCCAATTACGAACTCTATAATATTGCCAGGGACCCTGGTGAAAAGTTTGGTGAAATGTACAGTCAACTGTGGGCGATTGTGCCTTTCCAACGGTTGGTTGGCGGGCATATGAAGTTGATTAAGAAATATAATCACCGGGATATTAAGTCTGGGTTGTTTTAGATCAGAAGAGTGGTTCCCTCGTTCCCACGCTCCGCATGGGAACCAGATAAACGATGTCTTACACGTCTTCTCGCTTGCTCTCTCGTTCCCATGCTCCGCGTGGGAATGCATACCACTGTTGGTAACGCCGCAATTATACCAAGGTATGGGTTACCACGCAGAGCGTGGGAACCAGATAAACGATGTCTTACACCTCTTCTATGACGGCGTTCTTCGGTACAAACTCCTCTCAGTTATAATGCGTCTTAGTATTACTAAACCGCATTTTAGAATCAGGAACAACAAACACACCCTTCTCTGCAACATAGGCATCCCACAAGACCAGCATTTCTTTTAGTTTATCTGGATTACTTTCCGCTAAGTCATTTTGCTCAACCATATCTTCCGCGAGGTTATACATGGTCCAACCAGCTTTACCCCAGGGCTTATTGGTCCAGGGTATCTTCTAGTTGCCGTGACGGAGCATGCGTCTGGCGATAATGACATGAACAACATCGGTTCTGACTACCTGTTTACTTAACTCTGGCTCCCCACCGCTGAGGAGGGCATAATAGGCTGACGCTGAATTTACACTTCCAGGACGTGATTTGGAAAACTGATACAATTGCCGTGAGTTCATAATTCACCTTAGTCGTCTTGCTGGTAAATACGATCTACAGGAGGCAGGAAATGTCGCAGGAGGAGATGGAGTCCGAAGCGACCAGCATCTAGTTTTTAACAATCCGTTATTAATTCGGTATTTGTAAAACTGGATTCTACTTTGCACCAGAATAACGAAGTAAAGTTAACAGGAAAATTCAAATGACTTTAAATCGCAGAGATTTCATCAAACAAGGCGGACTAACACTGAGCTTCGCTCTCGCTGGCTCAAATGTATTACTGACACCAGCACAGGCACACGCCAAAGCCATTCCTTATGCCGTACTAGATGCAAATGAGGTCGCTCTATTAGAAGCGGTATGTGAAATTTTACTGCCTGGAGCCAAAGAAGAAGGCGTGGCGCATTTTGTCGACCAGCAGTTGAGTGTTGATCCAAACGATAGCTTGCTGGTACTGAAGTATTTTGGTTATCCCCCACCCTATGTTGATTTTTATCGACCTGCCTTAGTTGAATGTCAAAAGTTAAGTCAACGCATGTTTAAGAAAGATGTCGCGCAACTCGCCAAAGCGGAGTCACATAAATTGATAGAAGCTATTCGAGATGGCAAAGCCGAGGGCTGGAATGGACCTCCTCCTCCTCTTGTTTATCATGCGATGCGAAACGATTCAGTCGATGTCGTCTATGGCACAGTGAAAGGATTCGAGAAACTGGGCATTCCCTACATGGAACATATTCTGCCACCGGAGG
>JBLIML010000160.1:0-9126 GCA_047638675.1 Planctomycetota bacterium
CTGTGAGTTCTTTGTTATCCAGAGGCGCGGATGAAGCGCCAGGCACTTGCACGAGAAATGGACGTGATTCAGAGTTTTGAGCGAACTGTCCCAGATACTCTCCCAGATCGGGCACGATCTCTGGCGAGCCTTTACCGCTCATTTGGTGACAACCCGAACAAAACATCGCGAAATTCATGCGTGCCCTCGGGGCGTAGTCTTCGAAATCAGCGGGTGCTCCAATCACGGAGGATAAATAAATCAAGCCGAGCGCAGCGATGACAAGTTTCACTTCAGGTGTCTCTTATTGCTTGTCTGTTGCAATACCCACAATGACACCGGTTGAACAATGATAAATGCTGCTTTCTGTTCCAAGGCACCAGTTAGTGTCATTATTTGAAAATGCACGATAAGGTGGTTTGTCGGCTTCATTTTTATTACACAGACAACGCCCGCAACTGGTCTTACCACAACAATCATTATAAGAAATAATGTAATGCTTGTTATCAGAGGGATTCAGACAGGTGCCTATCCAGGTCATGGGTGACATTTCCGTACCAGGAGGACAAGAGGTATGCGTGCCTCCACAACAACTACAGAGAAAACCATCAATAGCGCAATAGCGCCAGTATTCACAGGAAGTCGGATCACCGGGATCATCAATGCGTCCTGTGCTTTGTGATGCAACCCCTGGATAGCCATTACCAGGGGCATCACTTGAATGACCGCCTGCGGCTCTGGCCACAGGTAATAGCGGGATAGCCGTAGATCCAACCAACACGGTACCAAGGCCAGTAAGAAAGCTTCGCCGTGAAGTTTGCCGGGCAACATTACGGGAAGATCTTTCTGTCAATTTATCAAGCCATTTCATATTAATACACTCCTACTGCGCTTCGGTTGATAAGTCATCATCTTTGTCTTTTGCCGAATATGTTTTGATATAGTCCTGAATGGAAGCCACACCGCGTTCTTTTGACTCGAACAGGCTTTCCAGATGTTCACGCGAATTAATGATCCCCATGGAGGCAATTTTACCCAACTCATCGATCAATACGGCATAGGGTAGTTTGGAGACGCCGTAAGAGCGGCCCAGGATTTCCGATGAAATATAGGGAAACTTTTCAAGCTGATGTTCCGCGATATAGCCCTTATGATCATTGTTGTCACCATCGCTGGCGAGGATAACATCAAGCCAGTCTTTCTCACTTTTTGTCGCCGACTTCACCACCGGCAGCAAGGTTTTACATACCGGGCAAGTGGGCGATGCAAAGAAAAGCAATTTGCTTTTACCATTTTCCGGCACGCCACCAATGGTTATCAAAGCACCGTTAATATCCTGTAAATCCAGGCTGGGTGCCTCCCCGCCTACTTTTAGATTCTGATTAATCATCAGCGCGCCCGCTGGCGCCACTCTTTCGTAGAGCACGCCTATCTGACGCACCAGCGCAAATAGCATCAAGCCCATAACTACGACCACTATCCACAGTAGAATATTCGAAATAATTAGTGCTTCAACCATAATCTGATCTCAAACCCTTTAATAAATCTTTGTTAACTAATAATTGATTGACGATGTTGTAGAACAAACATGCAATCACCGTTGACAGCACCACAACTACCCAGTCTAACCAGATCAGTCCTCGTCCTTCTACGGTAGCCGTGACGCAATAAGCAAAAAACAACAAGACACCATTTCGAAGCAACAACCATTCACTGATGTTCTGTTTTTGTTCGGTGCCACCACAACCGCAGTCTATAGTCCGGCGACCTTTAACCAAATTTATACCCATAGCGAAGAGATACATAATCAGTAATACAGAGGCCGAAATAGCAGCAAGTTCGCTGGTAAATGGCACTATCAACGCAATGCCTGTTAACAGCTCCAGAACAGGGATTAAATACACGAAAAAACTTAACAGAAACGTCGGTACAACCTGGTAATTTTCCAGGGTACTCTTGAACTCGACAATATCCCGAATTTTATGAAAGCCAGCGACGACGAACACATAACTTAATGTCAATGCACAAGTGACGGGGATTATCGGATCAAACGTCATACTGGTGAATTCTTATCAACTGGATACTGGCGTTCGCCAGTAAGACATAAATAGCTTTCGAGATGGATTCATCAATTTACTTCCCGGCATGCAAAACCATCGGCATTTCAAAAGCACGGCCGCCAATCATCCGTATCCAATTACCATCACCAGCTGAATACACATCCAGATCGTAATTGCCGTTGGTCACAACAAGGTAAGGGGATTCACCCGATGTTACTTCAATTGAGACGCCCCATTCTTTCAATACAATACGTCTGCTACGTTTTTTACTCTTCGTATCAAATACCCACACTTCGCTACCACCGTCCTTATGACTGCCGTTGTAACCATCTTTATGCATAAGCACATAAAGATCACCGCCCTTGTGACCTGTAATGATTTGCCAACCACCGGGGCGCCAATTTTCTTTTGCCTCAACATCTGTCACCAGGGACCAACTTTCCAATATCTTCGGTATTTCCGAAGACATATCGATAGCTTGAACCTGACCAAGGAAAGATGGAAAGTAAGCAACATCGCCAATCATCGCATTAAACGCAAACAAGGGGTCCTTACCCCCATCAAAAAACTTTTTCGAACGCTTTTGACTTTTCACCTTGCCCTTATTGTCAAGAGTGGATATCAGCATGACGTCATCGCTACACAAACTGGCAAAGCTTAGTTTGGCTGTGGGGTATATCATCGCGCAACCCGGTATCTGAACTTCAGAGACGATCTTTCTTTTGTCTATATCGATTACCGAAACTGATGCTGCGGGTGAGAAATTATAAAGAAGCAAATATTTTTCATTATCCAAAAATTGCAAGGTACTCTCATAAGTAACAAACTGACCGCGTTTACCACCGGGTAAGGCAATTTCCGCAATAGGGCTCAGGTTGACCTTGTCGTATACAGTAATGACATCGCTACGTTCGCCACGTAGACGTTTGGAATAAAAAGTTTCCGCGGCATATAGCTCCGAACGGGTTGAGGAAGGCAAGAAAGAACCAAACTGGCCCACACCCAACGAGCCTTTGTAATGTCGGTTTTCTGCAGCCACATCCACCACCACGACTTTGCCATCGGCAAGAGCGAAGAAGTTCGTGTCGTGAGCATAAACCCAGGTGTCGGGATAGGAGGCAGGCAACTTCTCAACCACATTATTTGGATCGTTGGGTAAGTCGGCAAAAACAATATTTGCGAATAAAATAGCCAGAATTCCAATGATGATGCGGCTCATGTAAGTCACTCCAAACGATTTGCGATGTGGAAATGTAGTCTTAAATGAAGAAGATATCCAGACGGGTGAACAATTCATCAATTGGACGTATGTCCTAGACTATAAACCCCTATGATAAAAAATCAAGTTTCAGGGCGTGAAAACAAAAAAGCCAACCGACCCGCAAATTGCGAGTACGGTTGGCTTTACGAACTAAATAATCAGCCTGGTATTAGAAATTATAGTTAACGCTTCCGCCAACCCAGCGCGGACGACCATAATATTCTTCGGTCCATCCAAAAAATCCAGCTAAATCAAATGACTGAACGATGTAATTTTCATCGGTAATGTTATCTGCGAAGACGGCCACTTCCCACTTATCATCCGGGGATGCCCAGGATAGTCTGGCATTGGCCACATAGTAGCCATTCTCAGTAACAGAATCGGCCAGGGTTATACTATGGTAATGTTTGGAACGGTAGTGAAAATCACCTTGAATAGCCATGGTGCCATTTAATGCAGACCATTGATAACGGGCCAGGCCACTCAGGTTCCATTTCGGTGATTGAATGGAGGTGGTCTTGCTGCCATCAGCCAATGTTATTTCCATATCGTTATAGGAGATACCAAACAGGAGATCCAGACCCTCTGTTGGGTTGAGAGTTAACTCGGCTTCAAACCCATAACTTTTGGCGTCGGGTGCGCTCACTACGTTGGTCGCCAGTCCAAAAATGGAAAAGGCCTGGAAGTCTTTATAGTCATTGTAGTATGCCGCAACATTAAGACGAGCGAGACCGTTAGCCAGGCTGGATTTAAAACCAATTTCGAAGGCGTCGAGCTCTTCTTCCTGGAATAAAAATTGATCATCGCCTCTAACATCAGCGGTTGCATCAAATGGCGCATTGAAACCGCCACCCTTTACACCACGATTCCAACTTACATAGGTTAACAAGTCATCGTTTGGTCGGTAATCAAGCTCCACCTTGGCTGACCATAAGCCCTCATCATAAGCGCCAGAATAGTTATACAGATTGGCCAAAACGTTTGGATTTCCACCGCGTTCAAGCGTGCCGTCTCTTGGGTATAGAACAAAATTTTCTGTCAATGCTAAATCAACGTGCTCGTCTATCCAGCGAAAACCACCAATCATTGTCATCTTCTCGTTGAGTTCGTACTCGATTTGACCGAACACGGACCAGGATTCTTTTCCCTGATTATACGGGGTGTCCAGGCCGCTAAAAGCGCCACCTATGATGCCAGCACCACCCGAGGGATCAACACCCAACAATGGAATTTCTGCACCGTTGGAATCTTTCAAGTCTATGTTCAGATAATAAAATCCGGCTACCCATTTATAACGGTCTGCTTCTCCGCTCAAACGAAGTTCCTCGGAAAATTGTTCGGCATCCGTGGTCAGGTAAAAATTAAAATCAGGCAAGGGACTAGCGTCTGAATCTTCTATGTAATCACGTTTGACACTCTGGAAATCAGAAATACTAGTCAACTCCATGTTCCCCAAATTCCATTTCAATGTGCCACTGATCCCGTAAGTTTCCAGATCGTTGTGTCCTAATTTATCGTAGTCTCCGGTGAAGTTGTCATTATCGCCATCGCAATAACCGTTGAAGTTGACAAAATTGGCGCAATCATCTTGCTTGATACCATTGCCTGCCGCATCGATTGTGCTGCTCACATTTTCAAAAAAACCTGTGCGGATTTGCTGTAGTGAATAACGCCCGTTTACAAGGAAGGATACATCTTCATTTGGCTCAAATAATAACTGGACTCTACCGGCATAATCATTAGCGTTATTAAGGTCATTTCCCGGATCCAGACGATTTTCTACATAACCACTGTTATGGTGGGTCGAAATAGAAGCGCGTGCAGATAAGGTGTCAGTTAAACCACCACCCACGGCACCTTGAAATTTAACCTGATTATGCTCACCGACTGTTACCTGTCCATAACCATCAAACTCCTGACTAGGTTTGTTGGTGACAAAATGCGCCAAACCACCCGTCGCATTGCGTCCGTAGAGCGTGCCCTGAGGACCACGTAGAATTTCTACACGCTCCATATCAAAAAGCGCAAAACCTGCTCCGGACATTTGCGAAATGTAGACTTCGTCAACATACAGGGAAACAGGGCTTTCCTGGTTGGCAACAAAGTCACTATTAGCTGCGCCTCGAATCGCGAGCGCGTAATTTGCCTCGCCATTAGGTTGTACGGTATGAACGCCAGGTGCCAGATTAGTGATCTGTTGGGCATTGGTATAACCCAGAGTGCGGAGTTGCTCGCCAGAAAATGCAGTGATAGCAATACCCACATCCTGAATATTCTGTTCGCGTTTTTGTGCGGTCACAACCACTTCTTCAAGCACCGCTGCATTTGCCATAATTGACGCTAAAACCATGCTGAGTAAACCACTCATTGCCATTGATAATCTAAAATTCATAACCATCTATTCCCCGCTATTTTAAAATTCAACCAACCGGTAATTTTCGAACCCGATTGGCGTGATCTACACACACGACCAAATATTTGCCCTGAGACATCTAATTTGAGATAGTCCGTCTAGGACGAGCGTCTAAATATAACGATTTTATAGTTGTTGGTAAAGTACAAATATTAGGTCAATGAGCATAATTACTCTTAGAAAAACCTCATAATCGATATAAATTCCGTTGTACTATCGCAACAATAAAAATTTAACGTTCTTATTCTCTACAATGACTTCGATATCTAGATACTGAACACCACATGATTATCCGTAAACGACAGTCCCTTAATCGCCCGGGTACTGCCACTCAGCAGAAAGGCCTGGCCCGATTATTGAGCATCCTTGAAGCTGCTACAGACATATTCATGGAACAGGGTTATAACAGTTTGACTATGCGAAAGGTGGCGACCCAGGCGGGTATTTCGATAGGTAACCTGAATTACTATTACCGAACAAAAGAAGATTTGTTACGCGATCTGCTCGACTTCGTTATCAATCCTTATCTTGATGCCTTTGACCAGGCACGAGAACAAGCGGGAGAATCACCGACGAGGCAAATGGAAGCGGTGCTTACCTTCTGGATTGACGATCTTGCGACACCGGAGACCACCGTATTTTTTCCAGAGTGCTGGGCATTGGCCAACCACAATCCCTTTGTCTCTACATTACTGGATGACATGTATATAAAGGCCCGGCAATCTTTGAATGATTTGATACCACAAATAAATCCGACACTGACTGAAAAAGAAAGTGAAACCATCGCACTTTATATGTGTGCAAGTATGGAAGGTCTGACCATATTTGCCGGGCATGAAAAATCCTGGTCAGCTCAGCTTGATAGCCTGAAAAAATTGAGTATTAACAATTTCATGAATATCATCAAAAACACGATAGGATCAAAACGCATTCAGACAAAAACAAAGTCATGAATATAATTCAGTAAGATATAACAAGTTACCTGGTATTAAACTAGAGCGGTTTTTTAAATTTACTGTCCCCGAATATAATGCATGACTAATATGCCCACCGATCAGAAGGCTGCCTTGCTGGTTGTCTCTTTGAGTTCATTCATCATGCCGCTGATGCTCTCGAGTGTGAATGTTGCGCTCCCCACCATTGCCGCCTCCCTCCACGCCGAAGCACTTCTGCTTAGCTGGATAAGCACCGCCTACCTGCTTAGCAGTGCCATATTTCTGCTGCCCTTTGGTAAACTCGCCGATAATGTTGGCCGCAAAAAGATTTACCTGTCGGGCATGATTATCGTCACCCTGGCATCATTGTTTGCAGCAACTTCACAAACAATTTATCAGCTAATTGGATGGCGTGTTTTGCAGGGTTTTGGCGCTGCGATGTTATTCGCAACCGGTGTCGCCATCCTCACATCAATATTTCCGCCGGAGAAACGAGGCGGCGCGATTGGGGTAACTGTTTCAGCGGTATACTTTGGGCTAGCCTGCGGTCCATTATTCGGTGGCTGGATGACGCAGCATTTTTCCTGGCGTAGCGTTTTTGTTGTGCATCTCCCTGTTGCCCTGTTTTGTATCTTTGTTGCCTGGTCAAAACTGGAGGGAGATTCGCGTGGACGAGGCGATGAAAAATTCGATTTTATCGGAACGCTTCTATATGCAGTTACTATATGCTCACTGATGATCGGGCTCAGTCTGCTACCCTCGCTGCTTAGCCTGATCGTGCTTTCGTTGTGCGCTATAAGCCTGTATGCCTTTATTCAAATTGAACGCAAAATCGATCACCCGATTTTTGCTATAGGCATGTTTCAGAATAACCGCGTTCTGACATTTTCCTGTCTTTCCTCACTCATATTATATAGCTCGACTTTTGCTTTAACTTTCTTAATGAGTCTATATCTGCAAAATATCAGGGGAATATCACCACAGTCGGCGGGCCTGATCTTGATTCTGCAGCCATTGGTAATGGCACTGTTCTCACCTTATATGGGCAAGCTATCAGATCGCTATGAGCCGCGTTACCTTGCTTCAATGGGTATGTGCTTAATTAGTCTTGGTTTCGGTTTACTGACAGCACTGCAACAAAGTACCTCGTTAACTTACATACTCTGCAGTCTTTTTCTGATTGGTCTGGGGTTCGCCTTGTTCTCATCACCAAACGTGAATGCCATTATGGGTTCGGTTGACAAAAAATACCTTGGTGTCGCCTCGGGCACCCTGGGTACGACCCGTGTACTTGGACAGATGTTTAGTATGGCGATTGTGACACTTGCCTTCGCCTTACTCATGGGAAATAGCCCCCTGATTCCTGAGAACTACCCTGCCTTATTGCAAAGTATTCGAGCAAGTCTTTTCACTGCATGTGCTCTAACAGCATTCGGTGTTTATCTTTCTATGGCAAGAGGCAATGTGCGCTAGCTATCCTGCTTAATCTCAATGGGGATTGATGGGTGTCAGTGCATCGACATGCTTTTCGATTGTCTCTGCTAAAGAGAGACACCACATTTCATCAAAAGGCTGGCCGATAATTTGTACTACCTGGGGCAGATTATCACTGCTTCCTACAGGAACCACGGCCGAGGGCAAACCAAGAGCGTTAATAGCGACTACCATACGCATAGACTCGATTGTTGACTCGGTCGTTGCCGCTGTTGCAATGTCATTGTCAATCACTTGTGGTGGCACTGTACTAACCGGAGCAATAATGGCGGAGTAGTTTTGAAAAAACCCCATCCAGTCTCGCAATACCTGACGTCGTTCAGAAAATGCATGGTGGTATTTTTCAATAGTAAGATCCGGCATCGTCATTTGATAATGATCTAAAGCTTTTAATAACGCTGCACCACAAATTTCCTCAACAGCCGGCTTGAGACCATTGAGTAATTCGCTAAGACAGATTGTCTTCCAAATGCGGAAGGCGTCAGCAAGCCCCGGAGGTTCAACTTCCTCAACTGTATAGCCCGCCTTCGCAAGAAGATTGGCCGCATGTTTCACCCCGGATGCGACCTGTTCGCTAACCCCTGCATTGAGAGGGTCAATTATCACGGCAATAGGCAAATCACTTTTATCACTCATCTCCAGCGGCACAGGCATCCACCAGGGGTCTCGCCAGTCTTTCGTTGCCATTGTTTGCAGGCCCAGACGAACGTCGGCTACGCGACGGGCCATAGGGCCATCCGTATTCATTAGCTGCATTCCCATTGGTGCTTCCGGTTCAGAAGGTACCAGATCTGCTACCCGACCAAGTGTCGGCTTGATAGAGGCGATACCACAGGCCTGCGCAGGATGTCGCAAGGAGCCACCCAGATCAGTTCCATGTCCAAGTGAAACCATCCCGGCTGCCAGAGACACCGCCGTTCCACCGCTCGAACCGCCGGGTGTCAGCGCCGAATTCCAGGGGTTGACTGTCTGTCCGAAAACATC
>JBLIML010000161.1:0-9051 GCA_047638675.1 Planctomycetota bacterium
GTCCTTATTTTCGTTAGAAACGAGCAGATCGATAGAATCAATTTCATTTGCGACATCAGGATTAAGACTACTATAGCAACCACTGACGATAAGTTTAGCGTGTGGATTGATTCGCTGAGATTTACGAATTAACTGGCGCGACTTCTTTACCGCTTCCTGAGTGACAGCGCAAGTGTTGATGACAACGAAGTCAGCATTCTCAATATCATTGGAGACTGAGTAGCCAAGACGCAGGAAGTCATTACTCCAGCTTTCCAGCTCAGCTTCATTGAGTCTGCAGCCTAGTGCTTTTAAAGCGAATACTTTGAATATCAGAAAAGGAAGTGCAATTATAAGCAAATTGAAGTGGTTTCCAAACTAAGTTTGGTTTACGTTAAATTAGCGGACAATATGCCAAGGTGCTCAGCGACACAAAGAGGCAGCGCCTCAAGGCTATAGCCACCCTCAAGCACTGAGATAAGCCTTCCCTGACAATGCTTATTTGCCATTTCCATGATGCGAATTGTCATCCAGGCAAAAAAATCCGTACTGAGGCAAATATGCCCAAGAGGATCATCAACATGCGCATCAAACCCTGCAGATATAATAATAAACTCGGGTTGGAAAATGTCGATTGTCGGCAATATCTTCTCAAGGAAAGCGGTCTCGTAGTTCTGATTGCCAGCACCAGCTGGCATTGGACAATTTAATGTGGCACCTTTCCCTTGGCCAGTACCCGTTTCAGTGTATGCACCTGTTCCAGGATAATAGGGATATTCATGGGTGCTGATATATAGCACGGATGGATCGTTTTCGAAAGTATGTTGCGAGCCATTGCCATGGTGTACATCCCAATCGAGTATGAGTATTTTATCAATATCGTATTGTCGTTGTAGATACCGGGCGAGGATGGCGACATTATTAAAAAGACAAAACCCCATGGCCTCATCATACTCGGCATGATGACCTGGTGGTCGTGCCAGAACGAAACCATTGTCGATTTTGCCCTGAATAATTTCATCGGCGAGAACCATTGGTGCCCCGGCTGCGAGCAAGGCAATGTCAAAGGATGTCGGGCAAATACTTACATCTACGGAATCAAGAAAAGTTTTTCCTTCGCGACAACTATGCTCCGCGCGCTGAATATAATCTCTTGAGTGAGTGCTTCGCAGCCAATTTTCCTCCACAGCACGTGTCGGCAAGCGTTGCAATTTCGTAAACCAGTCCAAAGAGCGTAAATGTGACATGGTCGCCAGCAAACGCTGCTCGTTCTCCGGATGTCCTGTACCCGTGTTGTGGTTCAGAAACGCTTTGTCGAATATAAAGCCGGTATTCACTTTTTTTGATTAAGCAGATATTTGAACGGAAGCGTATATTCCATGTGTCGAATGGGTAATGAGAATAATATCAACAAGGAGTATTTGGTTCACCACAATAAGTGTTTAATAGATATTATTCTAATATCGACTGGGAATGCCTTCGTTTGAATGTCCTATCGAGGCCTGGGCTTCTTCAAGAAAATTCCCCAAGTTACGCAGGCCAGGGCTACGATCACCGTCTCGTTTTGCACGTTCCATGGCCTGATGAGCGGTTGGGTAATCGTGGATCAGGTAGCTTAGTGCCGCGACCATGAAAGCTTCATCTTTACGGCGGCCACGTTGGCTAAGGCTGTACTGATATTGGCCAATCAAATTATCAACCAGAGGTAGTAGACGATGATCTACCTGGTAGTAATGCAGTGATTCGGGATCAATCTTATATGCGCGGCGCATGGCAGCAACACCCTGTTTTAAATCTCCCGATGCCGCGGCTGCCAAGGCGTAACCAATCTTGGGCAATCCTGATTTCGGATATATCATGGCATCATTACTAAACTGCTTCAAAGCGATGCGAGTCTGACCCTGCAGTAGAAGTTCCCAGGCATTGACTGAAGATTTTTGCAAATCCCTGTAACGTTGAGACTGTATTTGCGGGTAATAACTCTGGCTTTGATAAGAATTAGGAAAGCGAGAATCGAAGTCGGGCTTTGTGTAGCCTTTGTTGTAATAATATTGAGGCGTTGAGCTATAGAAATAATTTCGACCGTAAGAAGGGAAAATATAAGAATATTTTCCGGGGTATGAATGGTGGTTATTGTTGTAAAACCGCTTTTGATTATTATGTGATGAATTGCGTGGGGAAATTTGGTTGATCGTGACAGTAGCCCCCTTCGTCGGGCTAGTGTCACGTCTGGAACTCCCACCATGCTGCTGATTATTATACTGAGTATTTTTCGAACTATGCGCTTGATTGATATGATGCCGATTAGTTGAGTTTTGGTTTTGGGTGGCAGAGTGCTTGATAAGCCCTGCGGCGTCTATAAGCGGTGAATTGCACAAGGCAATACCACTAAAAAACATGATGGCAGCGCTTAGCGTTCCTCGAGTATCAGTGGTAGGTGTCATTTTGTCACTCCAATCTCTGATAGATATAGCTTGAGACAGCATGAAAGCAGAGAGATTCCATTAACGGAATTATCAGGAATAATTCCCGAATGTCTAAATTTGACAGGACTATGGTGATTCTCAGGCAATTTTGCTTTAACAGGGTAAAGAATTACTGCGTGCCAGAGTTCTGCTTATCTTTTAGAGCTAGATTGAATCATAGGTCAAAGTTTAGCAGTGGAACGGGCAGGCGCGATTAAATCAAATAGAATTTGCGCGGTCTCATCAAGTAAAACATCAATTGGATCTATCTCTTCGGAATTTTCAGATTCCTCAGGTTCGGCACCCTTTTCCAACGGTTCCAGTCCTTGCGCAAGTCGGAATTCGTTTTGAAGTTTCAGTTTCGTATCCATCAACTTGTCCCTTTCGTTCTTTCTCGCATCTCGCAGTAATGTAACTGTTGTCTTTTTGCTAGATGCCTGATTTAAAGCCTGTTGCTCCAGTAACAATTGAAATAATTTACTGGATTTTATGCGTATTTCATATTGCTGCCTGGCGCGCTCAAAGGTGTCAACAGGTGCGCTGGCTGAAACATAACGGGCAGGCTTAATTCTCTCCCAGGGGAGGGCGTTATCCAGGGACCGCTCACCGTGGTCGATGGCAGTTTCTGCCGTCGGGAAAATGATATCTGGTATCACCCCCTTGTGCTGATTGCTGCCACCGCTGATCCGAAAGAACTGCGCTATAGTCGTTTTCAATCGGCCGTGTTCATTATCCGCATCTCTCGCAATCCTGTTGAGGTCAACTATTTGTTGTACAGTGCCTTTACCAAAAGTAGGCTCACCAATAATTATTCCGCGGTGATAGTCCTGAATAGCGCCTGCGAATATTTCTGAAGCGGATGCGCTGTTCCTGTCTACCAGTACCGCTAAAGGACCTGCATAGGCGATACCCGGGTCAGGGTCATTATTGATTTCTATTCTGCCAGTAGCGTCTTTAGTTTGTACGACAGGACCGGATTCAATGAATAAACCAGTAAATTCCAAAGCTTCGGATAATGAACCTCCACCATTGCTACGTAAATCTATAATGATGCCGTCTATCTTTT
Organism: Planctomycetota bacterium; assembly: GCA_047638675.1. Classification (GTDB taxonomy): domain Bacteria; phylum Pseudomonadota; class Gammaproteobacteria; order Eutrophobiales; family Eutrophobiaceae; genus WLWS01. Next base: position 3,511 of record JBLIML010000161.1, read on the forward strand.
CTTTATCAAAATCTAACAGCAGCCTGCGAACATCCCGGCTTGTACTTTTGTAGTCTTTTTCTCCACGCGCTTGAGCTGCGAAATCGCTATAGAACGTTGGCACATCAATTACACCTATACGGCCATTACTATCAGGGATTTCAATAATGGATGATTTTGCAGCCTGCTCTTCAAGCTTTATTTTATCTCGTATGATAGAGACAATTTTGTTGGGCCCTTCAGGCCCGGTATCTTTAGGTAAAACTTCCAGCCGAACGGTAGTGTTTTTAGCGCCACGGATCAAATCTACAACGTCATCAAGACGCCAGCCGATAACGTCGACAATTTCTCCCACTGTGTCCTGACCAACACCAACAATCCGATCTTCGGCGTGTAACTGACCACTTAGATCAGCTGGACCACCCGCTATGATTTTTTGTACTTGAGTGTAATCAGTTTCTCCTCGTAATACCGCGCCGATTCCTTCCAGTGACAGGCGCATGCTTATATCAAAGTTTTCCGAGGTCCGGGGTGAAAAATAGGAAGTATGTGGTTCAATAGCGGTTGTATAGGCGTTAATAAAGGTTTGGAAAACATCGTCAGCATCAAGCTGAAACGTGCTGGTTTTCAAGCGTTTATAACGTTTTGATAGCGTATCTTTGATATCATCATTGTCCTTGTCCGCGAGCGAGAGACTTAGGAAATCATTTTTTATGCGCTTGCGCCATAACTCATTCAATGCCTGCTCGTCACCTGGCCATGGCGATTCCCGTCTATCAAATTGATATTCTTCAGGGAGGGCAAAATCAAAATCTGAGTCAAGTACATCAAGCGCATATTGCACTCGCTCATCTATTCGCGAACGATATCGCTTGAATATTAGAAAGGCTGGAGATAGATCAGGCTTGACCAGAGCGTCGTCCAAAGTGTATCTATAGCGCTCAAATTCGTTAATATCATTTTTAGTAAAAAAACTGTGATTTTGATCCAGGCTTTTCAGGTAATTGTCCAATATTTGGCTGGATAGTTCGTCATCTAGCGGTTTTTTCTTGTAGTGATAAACATCGATAATGTGGGTAATGATTTCGGCTGCTTTCTCATGCTTCGCGTCGGATTTCAGTTCAGATTCCGGGACTGTCGGAATTTCTGCAAGTGCCGGTAGACACAGGATGATGTCGAACAAAATGAAGCAGATAATTCTTTTCATAGTAAGAGATTAATATTTACGTATGGGGCTTGGACGTATATCCACAAGCAGAGGTTCCATTATAATGACAAAAGTGATGCCGTTAGCAACTAAGTATAGCGTTTTGTCAGCAGTATTACAGCACAGCTATCAACATTAGGATAGTCAAGGTGCTTCCGGCAGAGTCGCGTCATGATTCGTTGTGTTGTCGTCGAGTTTTCTACTGTCGAGGTATGTGCGTATTTCTTTGGCCTTGTTCTTATCGCCGCCCAGAAATACGGGTGCACGTCGATGAAATTCTTCCAGGTCTATCCAGGCTTCTGTGTTGTTAGCGTCCAGATCTACTGCTTTCTTGAACTGCGCCAGCGTTTTACGGACATAGCGTAGGGCCGTCAGCCAACTACCTTCCTCGGCCAATCGACCATAGCACTTACCCAATAGATGATGATAAATGGAATTCGATGGTGCGAGCTCAGTAGCTTTTTGATAGAGAGGTAAAGCAGATGAATAGTCTTTGGCAGTGTAGTAAGCCTGGCCTTGTTGAAAATATTCTTCAGCTTCCTTATTTACCGGCGACATGGCAAACAAAGGAAAGTTAAAGATATTAAAAATTAACAAGAGGAACAACGGCGCCAGCGAAGGGTCTTTCATTAAGTCGGTATCGTAGGCATAGCTCATCAGGCAGATCTATCAGAATAAATCTGGTTGTAGTTCGAGAGCGTTAATAATGGATTAGAGAGTGAACTTTGTGGTCAGCCAATCTTTGTCTACCTCCTAATTCGTCCAATTCAATAACAAAGGCACAGGCAACAATTTCAGCACCGAGTTTCTTGATGAGTTCGCAACTAGCAAGCGCCGTACCGCCTGTGGCGATAAGATCATCAACTAATAAAACACGGTCACCATTACTTAAGGCATCGATATGTATCTCAAGTTCCGCAGAACCATATTCCAGGTCATAGGATGCACTTTTTACAGCATAGGGCAGTTTCCCAGGCTTGCGCAAAGGCACAAAACCAACGCCGAGTTCCCATGCGGCGAGACTGCCAAAAATAAACCCCCGAGCTTCCATACCGACGACTGCGGTCAGTTTTTCATCAAGAAAAGGCTGTATTAAAAGTTTAACAGCCTTTTTTAACATAACAGGGTCTTTTACAAGAGGCGTAATGTCCTTGAACTGGATTCCGGTTTTTGGAAAATCAGGAATGTTTCTTATGCTTGCTTGAAGTTGTTGCATGTTTATTATTCCTAATCCATTCAATATAAAACCAGCAGCTTCCTGAACTCAAGAGGGCTACGGTTTTTATTTTGGGTAGCCAGTGGGTGTTGAATTTGAGGTGTTTGAAATCGTCTTTGCTTCTGTATTGCTATAATAAATAGTCATCTCTTTTATCCTGCCATCTTCATAGCTGAAAAAATTGCAATTATTTAAAGTTTGCGGGCCTGCGGATAAATAATCAGAATCGTGTTTCGGCGTCAAACTCACAATAAAGGTGGAAGCGCATTGGCCGATTTCCGCATCTATATAGTGTGTGAAGTTATCGAAGGAGGTATCAAAATTGCCACACAAATGTGCATAGAATTCACGCAGTGGCATTTCATTTGCGGACGGATGCTTCCTGAATAAGCGGAGCGGGTTATCGCCATGGCGTATAGTGGTTAAACACTCATCTGTGAAACAATCCAGAACGGCGTCAATATTTGTTTTCACGACATTGCCAAAGTATGCCTGTTCAATTAATTGAATGTAATCATCTCGTGTTAAAGTCGTCACAGCTTACATCTGCTCCCTTATTGCTTTTCGAAAGTAATAGTTAGATTGGGTCATTACTCGTTTCTTGTTCCGGTTCAATAACATTTGATTTACCTACCAGGGTGGCTAATTTACTGATCCAGCCTGATCCGACTCGATCTTCTGTCAAGGCCATCTCGGTCAGGGTAATATAATCGACCTTGCCGGTGGATAACATAGGTAATTCGTCCGTGAGCACGACTTTTTTCGGGATATAGATTTCGCCGTATCTCGATTTTTTAGCTTCCTCCTGTATTTGTTTTTTATTGGCATTTTGATTGTTGGTGATCAAAATAATTTTCTCTCCCTTACGCTCATCTAACAGAGTAACCGCAGCATGATTAAAGTCAGGCCAGGTTTGCATCGCTAGTTCTTCGACTGCCAATAAAGAAATCATTTCCCCACCGATTTTGGCGAAGCGTTTGGCGCGACCGAGAATGGAAATAAAACCATCTTCGTCAATGGCAGCAATATCGCCCGTGTCGTGCCAGCCTTCTCCACAACTCGCCACCGGAGGTTTGATTTCACCATCGGAGCCGTGAATAAGATAGCCAAGCATCACATTTGGACCTTTGACCAGCAGTCTGCCACCGTAAGCGATTCCATCCACCTCTTCAATATGATATTCCATTCCGGGGATGATAAAGCCCACAGTACCCGTTTTATTAGCGATAGGTGTGTTGGCGGCAATGACCGGACTAGTCTCTGTCACACCATAGCCTTGTAATATTCGTATTCCGAATTTTTCCATCCAAAGTTTTTGTGTGTCGTCACGTAACTTTTCTGCCCCGGAAAAGGCGTAACGTAGACTGTGAAAATCGTAAGGATGGGCATGATGAGCATAGCCCTTCAGAAAAGTATTAGGAGCAAAAAATATAGTCGCCCCGATTTCATAGGTTAGCTCCGGTATGATTCGATAATGCAAGGGCGTGAGATACAAAAATGTTTTACTACCGGCCAGCAGGGGCATTAAACATCCTACATTAAGCCCAAATGAATGGAACAGAGGCAGACAGTTAAACATGACATCTGCCGGGCCAAAATCGATATAACATTTGCTCTGGGCATAATTCGATAACATATTACTGTGTGACAAAACCACACCTTTTGGCATGCCTTCTGAGCCTGAAGTAAAGAGAATAGTAGCAGGATAATCTGGCTTACGATCTTTCGATTTTAGTTGGTGGTGATAGTGCAACTCTGGATAATAGCTCCGAGCCAAACCAGTTAGTTTTGCAAATGCAGAAATCCTTGTGCGCATATCCTCCAGATAATGCACATCAACATGCTTTTCCAGTTCTTCGGCAAGCTCTGTCAATGCCGCATTTTCGATAAACTGGCGAGAGGTGTATACGGTTTTTATATTTGCCGTCTCACAGGCACTGAGTAACACTTGTATACCGGAGCTGTAATTGAGCATGGCGGGAACACGCCCAAGAAACTGTAAAGCCAGATAGCAAACAATGGTGCTTGAGACATTTGGCAAAAGCAGACCCACACGTTCCCTGGCTAGCGTGTCTTTGTTGATTTCCCGCGCGAGAATAAAAGTTCTGGTGATAAGTTGCCTGTAGTTCAACGGTTCGCGATTATAGTCTTCTAGTACTAGCTGTTTAAATCCATGTTTATCTGCTGCCTCCAGTACGGCTGAAAATATTGTTTTGTGATAATCGTAAGTGGTATAAACCAATTTATACATGAGCTGATGTAACATCAGTGCAGCGGCTTTACGTCGAGCATGCCCCTGAATATTCTTGTCAATTGTGACTTTTTCGGGTGGCAAAACGGTAATACTGATGCGTGGGAACCAGACGATATTTAATTGCCCTTTCATGTAGGAAAAAGGCGTGTACTGGCAACCTTCAATAGCAATGGGCAGGATTTTTGCGTCGGCTTTATCTGCTATCAGTGCAGGACCTTCGTAGATCTTCATCAATGAACCGGTGACAGTAATACGACCTTCCGGAAAAATGACGGCCTTATTGTCTTCGCGAATAAATTTGATCATGGATTTAATCGATAAAGGGTTGCTGGGATCCATGATGAACAGGTCGACAAATTTCAAAAGCGGTTTGAATCCGGCGTTCTCTGCTACCCGTGTATTGATGGCAAATGTAGGCGTTTCTGGTAGCCATGCATAAAGCAAGAGGCCATCAAGTAGCGAGGTATGATTGGCAACAATGAGTGCACGCTCGCCAGTCTCATGGTAATGCTCCATACCAGTCACCTTGACTCCGTACAACAGGCGAAGCAGGCAGCGGAGTAGAAATTTAGCCAGTTTTATCATGGGACTATTTTACGGGCTTTGGCTCGTCTGCGCGAGTTTCCTGACTGGGATGGGAGTATTAGAGGTGGTGCTTAGCTTGATAGTGGATAACTACGCACCGGTAATTCTGGTTTGCGTCGTTTGTATTATTAGTTGCTGACCGGGATTCAGGTGTTTCTTTTTGTCAAGTTTATTCCAGGCGAGTAATTGCTCCACATGAATATTGAAACGTTTGGCAATTAGCCAAAGAGAATCGCCCTTTTTGACCGTGTAATTAACGGCAGTTGATGTGTTGTTCTCAAAGTTAACGGGAATGGTTTG
>JBLIML010000162.1:0-9042 GCA_047638675.1 Planctomycetota bacterium
CATCGGTCAAGCATGATCGATAAAAACGACACCATCACAGCCATCGCAACGCCATCTGGCAAAGGTGGAATAGGTATCATCAGAATGTCTGGCCCACTTGCTTTATCTATTGTGAGCACAATAATCAAACGGCCGCCAAGCGCAAGACAAGCCGATTATTGCAGCTTTAAAGATGCAAACGGATCAACTCTGGATACAGGAATCGTACTTTATTTTCCCGCGCCCGCTTCTTATACAGGCGAGGATGTAGTAGAGCTACAAGGGCATGGTGGCCAGGTAGTTCTCAATTCCATCTTGCAACGTGCTTTGCAGCTAGGCGCAAGATTGGCGAGGCCAGGAGAGTTCACTGAGCGCGCATTCCATAACGACAAGTTAGATTTATTACAGGCAGAAGCAGTCGCCGATCTAATTGACAGCTCATCCAACGAGGCGGCACGTAGCGCGATGCGTTCCTTAAACGGCGAGTTTTCTGCTAGAACAGATGTTTTGCTGAAGGAGCTGATAAACACTCGCGTTTATGTGGAAGGCGCCCTGGATTTTCCGGAAGAAGAAATAGATTTTCTTCGAGAGTCTGATGTTGGGGAAAAAATAGACAAGGCTCTGCAGGTGATTGGAAAAATACTGTCAGAGGCGCAACAGGGGCAAGTGTTGAGAGAAGGCATAAGCATCGCAATTATAGGAGAGCCGAATGTTGGCAAATCAAGCCTGTTGAATGCTCTATCACAAACAAACAAAGCAATCGTCTCCCCCGGCCCTGGCACAACTAGAGACATTGTTGAAGAAAAAATTCTGATCAATGGCGTGCTAATCCACGTAGTGGATACCGCAGGCATTCGAGACACAACAGATAGCGTTGAACAGGAAGGAATAAACAGAGCGAGGATTGCGGCAGAAAAAGCAGACCTGGTTTTGCTTGTAAAAGAAGCTAGCAGAGAAGCCCAGGAGCAAATGTGTTCACTTGGTGGCCAGATCCCAGAAGAGAAACCTTGCATAGTCTTATATAACAAAATTGATCTTCTTGCCTCACCCGCAAGAAAAATAGAGTCGCCCGGTAAAAGGCCCGAAGTATTCTTGTCTGCAAAAACGAATGAGGGCATCGATTTGCTTAAAGAACAAATACGTTGCGTCATGGGCCTGGCTAATACCGGAGAAGCAGTTTTATCAGGAAGGACGCGTCATATTGAGGCGCTAAAGAACGCCAGGATCTTATTAAAAAAAGCGGCGAAGAAGATGAAGTCAAACAAACCGGCAGCGGAACTAATAGCCGAAGATCTTTTGAGGGCACAAAGGTGGATAGAGTCGATAACCGGGAAAAGCACATCAGACGATCTCCTGGGAGAGATATTTTCACATTTTTGTATTGGAAAATAGCCTGCTTCAGAATACCGCTATAATCGTATACCATTCAGCAGATCACCATTTAAACCCGAGGAAACAATGAGCATCCTGGCCGAAATTTCAGTAGGGGAGTTTCTAGACAAGCTCACAATTCTCCAAATTAAACGTGAGCGGATAAGCGATCCGCTAAAACTAAGCAACGTTAATGAGGAGCTGAAAAGGCTTTTATTAATCTGGGAAGGCGCAAAGCATTCAAAAAATGAAATAAACGAAGAGATCGAAGAACTTCGCGCCATCAATGAAAAACTGTGGGACATAGAAGACAACATTAGGGAAAAGGAAGAAAACAAAACCTTTGATGATGCGTTTGTCCAGATGGCTCGATCTGTTTATATAACAAACGATAAACGGGCAGAGATAAAAAGAAGGATAAATCAGAAACTGGGATCTCAGCTAACGGAAGAGAAATCCTATTCTAACTATACAGAAGCATGAGCACCCCATTTACCCGGGACGATATAAAATATTGATCACGACATGCCGAACAACAAAGACTTAAAGACAGAAGATGTTGAAAGCATTCTTTTTATTACACTAAGTTGTGTTGGCGATGCCGTCATGACCACGCCTGCATTGCAGGCACTGCATAAAAACCATCCTCTGGCCCAAATAGACATTGTTGCTGATAAACGTTCCAGCTATTTGTTTTCGCGATGTCCCTATCGTGGCGATATTATTCACAAAGATAAAAACAAAATATTTCGCGGGGCTTTAGGTCTAATTAAAAGGTTACGTCAGAAACCCTATGATTTAATTGTTGATTTACGTACAGACGGCATAGCTTATCTTTTAAAAGGCAAGAAGCGACTTGGAAAGTGGAATAAACAAGCTTACGGGGCACACGCGATAGAAGATCTAATGGGCACAATTAGAAGCATACATGGCGACGAGCCCATACCTCCTACCTGTGTATGGTTGGGCAAAGAGCATGAAGCGTATGCCAATACCGCATTATCAGGGCTACCCGGCAATCGATGGCTCGCGATGGCGCCCGGAGTAAAAGCAGAGCGAAAACGCTGGCCCGGCAAAAAATATGCAGAACTGGCAAATTCATTAAGCGATATTTTTGAAGGTGTTATTTTTGTCGGCAGCCATTCAGAACAATTACACACGAGAGCAGTAAAAGCTGATTTACGCCTTCCTTCAGTCGATTTAGCCGGATCAGATTTGTTAGAGGCTGCCGCCGTGCTTGGGAGAGCGAGCATGTTTGTTGGCAGCGATTCTGGTCTGGGACATATAGCGGGTGCGATGGGAACAGCAACCATGACACTTTTCAGCACAGAACACCCGGACCGATACTTGCCCTGGGGGCCTTCAGCCAGTTGGTTAAGAGGGGAAGGCGATTATGTAAGCAAAATAGCCGTCGCCGATGTGGAGGCGAAAATTCGTCAGGCCGTATCTGCGTAAATGAAAGTTTCACAGGTGATGCTGGCGAAGGGCTTCGGTGGCGCGGAACGATTGTTCGTCGATCTCTGTATTTATCTTTCCGAGGCAGGCCTGCAAGTGCAGGCTATTTGCATTACGGGTTCAAAATCCGCTCAACTATTATCTCGACATCCTGAGGTACTGCTGCAAACGATATCAGTGTTAGGTACATGGGATCCTTTCGCGCCATTCAAAATTGCTCGCTTACTAAAGGCGCACAAAACGCAGGTCGTGCAGGCGCACCTGGCTCGCGGGGCAATTCTCTCTGGCAAGGCATGTAACAAGCTTGGCTTGCCACTGGTTGTGACGACACATAACTATATAGATATAAAATATTATAAACATGTTTCAGTATTGCTGCCGCCAACAAAACACTTGCGCGCCTATTATCTGAGCAAAGGCATTGACGCTGACAAGCTCAAAATAATTAACCACTTTTCACCTATAGAGCCAGAAAAAATAATCGTGCACAACAAACGGGAAACGATCCACATACTCGCTTTGGGCCGACTCGTTCATAAAAAAGGCTTTCATGTTTTACTGGATGCTTTTGCAAAAATTCAGTTGGAAGGCAGCACCCACTGTGAATTACATATCGGCGGAACCGGCCCAGAACAACAGGCCTTACTAACCCAAATCAGAGCGCTCGGTCTCGAGGACAAGGTGTCGCTTATAGGTTGGGTAGACGATGTTGCGAGTTTTCTCAAGGAAGGCGATGTTTTTGTGCTGCCCTCCCTGGATGAACCTTTTGGTATCGTTGTTCTTGAAGCCATGGCGATGGGGTTGCCTATCGTTTCCATGGACAGTCAGGGGCCAAAAGAAATTCTGGACGAAGATAGTGCGTGGTTATTTACAACAGGGGATTCAACATCGTTAGCAGCAACCTTGCAGGACGCCTGTAATAACCAGGATGAACGAAAAAGAAAAGGAGATAATGCCTTACTACGATTTAAAAATAAATATAGCAAACAAGCCGTGATCCCGGAGTTTATGGCTTTATATCATTCTCTTGTAGAAGAAAAGACCATGCCATTTCAGCAGTAATCAAAGCAAGATCGTCAATATTCACATCTCGATAGTCTTCAGCACGCCACACAGAATTTGACTTGCTAAGACTTAAGACGCGCTCACGCTGGCCAATGGCATGATTGCGCCGCCAGTCCGTAGGTCCAAAGAAGGCATAAACAGGGAGATCGGAACAGGCCAACACATGCATGGGGCCGGAATCATTTGTAATAGCCAGTCGAGCCTGTCGCCCTAGCGCAATGAGTTCAACAACACTAAAGGCATTGCTCGCATCTACCCCGTGTACGCTCGCAAGCTCAGCGTTAAGCATTGCATCATCGCCTGCGCCCAGCCAGACAATACTATAACCAGAGGCCGAGAGCTTTTCTGCGAGTTCGGAAAAATAAGGCCAGCGTTTTTTTGGATGTAATGCACTCGCCCCGGCATGAATAAGCACCAGCTTGTCTTTAATTAACGAGTGCTGTCGTAACCATTGATCGACCCGAGCCTGGGTTTGTTCTGGCACAGGCAGCCATGGTTTTGACTCCATTTCTACAATGCCTGCGCTGGTAAGCAGCTGTTTGTGCCGATCAAAAATGTGGTTTTGTCCTGTATAGCAATCTCCTGGATGGTGTGTATAGGGGAAATGACTGTGGTTGCCAACCTTCTCTTTAATTCCAGACAGGGCGCAGTATATTCTGCTGCGATCATTGGATTGCAGATCATAAACTCTGTCAAAATTTTGGGCACGCAACCAGCGAAGGGTATTCATTGCCGCGCCGAGACCGCTACGGGGAAAATGTATTACTGGCAAGCCCGGCCACTCATCAAACAAGCCAGCATATTGAGAGCTGGTTAAAAGTACGGGTTCGTCGTTTCTATGCGCTAACAGCAATGATTTAATTATTGGGGTTGACATAATGATGTCGCCCAGGGCTCCCAGTTTTATAATCACCACTTTCATAATTACCAGTGTAAATAGAATCCGCTTATAGATACACCTGCCTGTTGCGATGCCTTATAGTTGCCCCCCATAAGCCTTATCGAGAAGCGAGTTCTTGATAAAGATTGAGAGTGCTGTCCAACATGTTTGCTAATGTAAAAGGATTGCTGTCTGGCACTAAAGGAGGCGCGCTGTGAAACTCAAGAGCTCGCTTTGCCGCGGCAAAAGGATCCAGGGCAGGAACAAGGCCTTGAGGAAATAGTTTGTTCAAAACCTCACTAGCGCCACCGTGATCGTAAGCAATTACAGGAATGCCAAGGCCTAGCGCCTCTAGTGAAGTTCGGCCGAAGGCCTCCGGCTCTCGTGATAATGACATCACAAGATTTGATATACTCATTATCTCTTTTAAATCGTTTCGATGGCCAACAAATGTAATGTCCTTATCTATGCCGAGGAATGCAGCCAAGGTCTTAAGCTCATTGTAATAAGCCTTTCGTCTTGGCTCCGCCCCACCGACAATGATCCCGTGAATGTTGATGTTCGCTTTTTTCAGATCCGCAATAACAGATATGAAATCCTGTTGGCCTTTCCAGCGTGTAATACGAGCGGGCAGTGTAATAATAAAGCGATTGTTTAGCTGCGGCTGTTCTCGTTGCCAGCTGTTCAACCATTCTGGCGAGGGCTTGTAGCCGTAAGGATATTTAACCGGGTTTATGCCGCGCGGTATGACAGAGATCTTGCTTAAATCGACGTCTGGATAATTATCTCCTATATAGCGGTGAATAAAGTCAGAAATGGCAATAACCCCCTCACCTCGAGTCATTATTTTACTATAGCGATTAACTGAATAGGGCCCATGAACACTGGTTACAAAAGCTGGCCGGGTGTCTTTGTCCATAGCTCGCCAGGCGAGATAACTTATCCAGGCGGGAAGACGAGATCGGCTATGTAGAATATTCGCGCCACTCGCTTGAATTATTTTTCGAAGTTTTCTAATTAGCAACAGGCTTGAAAGAGATTTTTTCCCTATGCCTAGATCAATATGTTCGCCGCCCACGCCTGTCAATTCATCAACCAGTTGACCGCCTGCAGAAATAACAATAGCGCGATGACCTCTTTTAACCAGTTCGCCGGCGACTTCGATAGTGCCGCGTTCAACACCTCCGGAGTTCAGGGCGGGCAGTGTTTGTACAACAATAAGCTTCATGATGTGTCGGCCGAAACCCAACCCAGGCGATTGATCAACACATCGGCGCAACGAGCGGATTCGTTTAAGGTTGTGGCGGGAGGCAACAAGATCTTGTTTGACAACCAGTCGTCAAACAAAGTTAGTAATTTCTTGTTAGCAAGCGATTCGGCGACGTCAGCCAGACGGCTCTTGTTTGTTTTTGTCACGGGTAGAATTCCCACGGCAGCCCCAGTAGACAGCGCTTCGTAAATCATCGACATGCTGTCTTCGCTAACCCAGACGGTGCCTGCTGATTGTAAGAGCTCGACGACACCCGAACCGCTTTCATCGGCAAAAGGAAGATAACGAACTTTATCGCTGATGAATTTCTGCAATAAGGCACGAGTGCTTTTCGGGGTCCGCGGCGAATCAGCAATGATCCAATTATTACTGGTGTTTTTCAGGATGGCAGCCAGGTGTCCGCGTAGGCGTTCATTGTCCCAGACAAAATGTTTTGACTCTCCGCCAATTAGTATCAGGCCTTGCGAAGAAGACAGCTGTTTGGAAGGACTCAGGAGATTTAGTGGACCGGTCGTTGTTAAAATGTTGTCGGCGGCCTTAAATTTGTCGTGTTCAGGGATCAAACATATATCAAAGAACGCAGTAGGCAAACTAGGTTTCATTAGCACAAGCGCCTTGCCACCACGAACATGGCGCGCCATTAACATCGGAATATGTGTAGCGTGGCCAGCACCAACCAAGAGATCGGGATCAGGAAGATTAATCGCAGGAGGAAACTTTTTCAGCAAGCTCCATGCGAAAGAAGCAAAAGGCAAAGGCGTCAGAATGTCATGATGATCACAGCCAATCCGCTTCGAAAGCGCCAAAACCAGGCCTTTACTTTGGGCATCATGCCCTGGCCGGGCATCACTAAAGCGCCAGATGACTTTATTACGTTCAATGCCGGCACTCAAAACAGAAGGAGTATTAGTCTTTGAGGGTGAATTCTGTTCCACAATAAGGGCATTTTGCCTTGCCAGTGTCCTCAATAGGCAGGTAAACCCGCGGATGTGAATTCCACAAACTCATTTCCGCTAAAGGGCAATGCAAAGGAAGATCCTTTCTGTCGATGTCATAGCTTGATCTGGCGTTGGGCGTGTCGTCGCCTTTATTTAAGTTGGCTTCAGTCATGTAGATATGTCAACCAATTAGAATGTGAGTCATCTTTGCCACTGGCCACGTCAAAAAACATCGTTTGTAGTTTTTCTGTGACCGGGCCCCGAGAGCCCGTGCCAATAGTCCGGTTGTCAAGCTCACGAACAGGCGTTACTTCCGCCGCGGTGCCGGTGAAAAAGGCCTCGTCTGCAATATACACCTCATCTCGCGTAATGCGCTTTTCTTTTACGGCGTAGCCCGCCTTCTGTGCCAGCTGAACTATTGCATCACGGGTGATCCCTTCCAGGGCCGAAGTTTGCTCAGGCGTATAAATAACATTGTTCCTGACAATAAAAATATTTTCTCCACTGCCTTCTGCAACATAGCCTTCCGTGTCCAGCAAAAGCGCTTCATCATATCCATTTTGCAAGGCTTCTTGCAGGGCCAACATGGAGTTTATGTAGTGCCCGTTGGCCTTGGCTTTACACATGGAAATATTCACATGGTGCCGGGTGAAAGAAGAAGTGTGTATGCGGATCCCTTTTTCCAGGGCCTCGCTGCCAAGATAGGCGCCCCATTCCCAGCCCGCGACAGCAACGTGAGTTTTTAAGCCATCAGCACGTAAGCCCATGCCTTCGGAGCCGTAAAAAGCAACGGGCCTGATATAGGCAGACTGCAGTTTATTCTTGAGCACGGAATCGATACAGGCCTGTCTTATTGCACTTACGTCGTGAGGCATAGGCATGCCCAAAATGTGCGCCGAATTAAAAAAACGCTTAATGTGTTCATCAAGACGAAATATTGCCGGCCCTCTATCGGTGGCATAGGCACGAATACCTTCAAACACGCCCATGCCGTAATGCAGCGTGTGGGTTAATACATGTATTTTGGCATCACGCCAGGGCACCAGCTCACCATCAAACCAGATGACACCGTCTCGGTCATCCATTGTCATATCTAACACCTCTATTTAGTTTCACTCGGGGCAAGTTATGTCGTGAATCAAGCCTCGAGCCTTATCTCTTTGATTTATAATCAATACTATTGTGCATGTATAGAGGAATCAATAACTATTTTCTAGTGCTTCGGGTCATGGAGGTCTAAAATGAACGGCAGTCGAGACAAGCAAAGCAGAGATAAACTTAATATTATGATTAAAGAGATCACTCCCCTGGAAGCCTGGGAAATTTTGCAATCCAATTCAAACAGTGTATTGCTGGATGTGCGTTCTTATATGGAATATGCCTACGTCGGCCATCCCCCGGAAGCGGTTTTCGTGTCTTTAAAGGAACCGCCTGGCTGGGAAAACGACCCTGCCTTTGTTGCCAACGTAACAAAAAGTCTGCAAGAAAAACGCCCAGATCGAGATCCACAAGATCTGACAATACTAGCGCTTTGCCGCAGCGGCGCCCGTTCAATGGCGGCAGCAGAAGAACTGACAAACAGCGGCTTCAAAGAAGTGGTCAATGTGGCTGAGGGATTCGAGGGCGACAAGGACGAGAACAATCACCGAAACACCATCAATGGTTGGCGCTTCCACGGGCTGCCCTGGGAACAGTCTTAGTACCGGGGCTATGACAGAAATGCCTCGATATATTTTACTGCGCAGCATATTTAATTTTAAAGCTGAACGAACATAGGGAATAAAGTTCTTGATTTGGAATGAGTTGGAAAAATAATATTGGTGTTACGAAACAATGGTTTAATTTTCTTGTACACAGGCACAAAGGTTTGTTTTAAGAGAAATTAACAGCCCTGGCCGCATATTTTTGCACCAATGTAATTCATAATTCCAGTTAATTGAAAATAATCATATCTCAGAGAGACTTATCACAATGCAAAAAAAAGAAAACAAAGCCCGATATCTACGGCCATAGCCATAGAACAAACTGTTAGAGATCTCATGATAAAAATAATTTTAATAACTCAAAGGCATAACGATTATCAA
>JBLIML010000163.1:0-8952 GCA_047638675.1 Planctomycetota bacterium
GCAATCAACATTTGCACTTGCCCGGTGACTTGCCCGGCGACTTGCCCGGCAATATTAGTCATTCCAAAATTTTCCAATACCCGGACCGGGTCGACCTCACGTGCTGAATCACACCCGCTTTCGTCAGTTTCTGTAAATGGTATTTAATCGACTACAAAATGCGTGGATATATATTCGTAATATCTAAATTCCATATCAGGACAGTAGCTGCTTTACTTCCTTTCCGGATACCATTTTTTCAGTCCAGCCAAATGTGCCCTGTTCCAGCATTTCTTTGCTGGCGTCAAGTAAGGGACTCAGCGTGACCCAGTGTAGTGCACCGCCTGTACTAATTCGTTTTGCACCAGCTGCGGCGAACTCATCAACAGTGACGCCGTGGAAAAACGGTGCGAGTACGTTGAAGGGCTTACCAATTTCACTGGTAACTTGTTGTAATTGATCCAGGGTCTTTAAACCTGGCGCATAGAGTACATCGGCACCAGCGGCTTCAAAGGCCTGGAGCCTTTTGATGGTATCGTCCAAATCATCGACTCCTCTCAATAGATTCTCAGCACGGGCCGTGAGTTGAAACGGCATATTCAGTGAGACCAGGGCTTCGGCAGCGGCTTGAACGCGCTCAACTGCCAGATTGAATGCATATAAGGTTTGGGAATCTCGACTAAAATCCTCAATGGAGCATCCCGCAATTCCTGTATCAGCCACCTTCAGTACATTGAGCGCAACGGTCTTCGGATCATCTGCAAATCCGTTCTCGAAATCGGCATTAACTGGAATGGTGGTAATTCTCGCCAACGCCGCACAATGGCTTAATTTTTCTTCCAGCGATACCTCACCGTCAGCCTTTCCCAGGGTAAGGGCGAGTCCAGCACTGGTGGTGGCGATTGCTTGAAATCCGAGACCCTGTAATAGTCTCGCTGAACCGGCATCCCAGGGATTGGGTATTAAAAACGCGCCCTTTTGTTGGTGTAATGCGGCAAACTTTTCACACTTTTCTTTTTGGCTGATATCCACTTGATTGTTCATAAAAAACTCGATAAATAGATCGATTGAGAGAGGTCGGGAATAATTAAGGATGGTGAGTAGACAAGAGATAAATAAGTATCAATAGCCATCATTTTGTTGCTTTGCTGCGGCGATTAAAATAATAAATTAAAGCTTCCCTAATAAAACTCAAACCTTATATTCCACATTCCATATCTTCGAGCCTTGCGGAATTTTTAGTTGCTGGACCTTTTGTATCATACCCAGTTTCTTTGCCCTGGTGGTATTGACGAGTATCTGCTTTTCAAAAGGTTTCAGCTCGTCCAGTTCTTTATCAGTGATTCGCGTTCGCCGTTTTAGGATGCCTATGAAAGAGGCTTTCTCTCTTTCAAGCACAGCGGTGTCTTCTAATAACTTACTGTGAGCCACTTTTACCTGCCCGTAGGTTCGATCGAAACCGTGTAGCATGAAATAGGTTTCCTCACAGGCAAGGCGCGTATCTGCGGCCAAAAACACGATATTGGCGATAGATTGAACAGTGCCGATATTGACCATTGTTAACTTCACCGGCAGGGCCTGGAGAAAATTAAACAGAGCAAAACCGTCAAGCAGTGAGCCACCACGACTGCTCATCATGATGGTAATATCTTCCGCATTTTTCTCATTGATTAGCTCACAACAATGTGCACGTAGGCGCATTGTTGAAGCGGGATTGATCGCACCAACAAAGGTAATGTAGTGGGATGTTTTACTCTCTTTAGACATGCAATACTCCGGGCTGGGTTTTATAAATTATCTGGGCGAGGATGAGGTCGTACGCGCTAACTTCTGCATGGATTTATTTTGTGGAGTTTACTGGCTGATCTAAACTGGCATCAATCAACATCTTTTCGTCAGACGGAAGAATACTAATTAAGCACTGCAGGCAGCGTCTTATCTAAGGCCGCAAAGCGAATAATTCTAAGGGCGAGTTATTCCCAGCGTACCCGGAACTTGGCTCCGAAACTTCGCGGTCTGGATGTCACAATCCGATCTCGTCCGAAAAATGTTTCGAATTCGTCCACCTGTGCCCAAATTTCAGGTCGTTCGTCCCAGAGATTATTGACAAAAATTTCAGCTTCCCATTTTTCCGTTGCCATGCCAACTTTGACATCCCCAATTTGATAGCTCTGCTGAACCCTAAAGGGAGCTGGTATGGGCCGATCAATTTCTACCGTATTAGTGGAGTCACCGGTGTAACTGTACTGAAATCGCACATACATCTCTGCATCTATAAATGCCACTGGCCAGTTATATTGTGCTGAAGCGGACAAACTAAAGTCAGACGCCAGGGGTAATTCCGTACCTTTAGCCAGATCTAGAGCGGGTGTCCCGCCCTGGGCTGTAATACGAGAGTCTGACAATCCGGCATCTTCATCGAGTTCATGATCAATGAGCCAGGTGCCGTTGACATTCAATTCCAGTCCAGACGTGGGTACGGCGGTGACATCAAAATCGATACCATTAATAACCGCATCCGCAACATTGCCAACAACAATCTGGAAAGGAAAATTGAGAGCGTTGGGGGTAGGACCAAAACTTGGATCAATAACCTCCAGCTGGTAGTCCTGCCAAATCATGTGATAAAAGGAGAGGTTCACCCGCAAACGATTATCCATCCATTGGGTTTTGAAACCAGCCTCCCAGTTCTTCAAAGTGTCACCATCATAGATTAACGGAAAGGAGGGGCTGGATTGTGTTGCGGTTCCGAAGATACCTGAGGCGATCTCCGCGGGGCTTAGATCCCGGGAGCGGCCTCTATTGGCACCGCCTGTCCTGAACCCCTGTGAATGCAAGGCATAAATCATCTTGTTCTCGTCAAAACGGTAAGAGATACCGAATTTTGGCAGGAAGCCGTCATCAATCCCGGAAGGTGATACGGGTGCCTGGTCAAGGCGGTTATCCGGGCGTTCTACCGCGTAAGCTCGTGTTGTTTTTGAATCGTAGTATCTGCCACCAAAAGTAATATCAAAATTTTCCGTGAAGGAGAATGTCACCTCGCCAAAGAAAGAGTAATCTCTGGTAGAAATAGCTTCAAAGGAATTCCACCAGGCATCACCAAAATTACCCGCCTGCGAGGGATAGTAGCCACTCCAGGCCGCAAAAGCGGGAGAACTACGGTAACCATCGGTGAAGGTTTTGAAATCCCAGTTTTGATCACCTTCTTCATAGAAAAATCCGATAACACCTTTCCAGTTTTCAGCATCCTTTGACAGGCGACCCTCAATGCTAAATCTTTCGTCATTTTGCGAATAACGGCGAAAGCCAATTGGGTCTTGCCCGAAATCATAAGTTGCATAATAAGTGCCGAAGGCGATATCGAAATACGAAGCGTAGGTCGTAGTATCGTGAACATAAGCGATATCCCTGTCATAGTAGGATGTTGCCAACATCAAATCGGCAAAGCCTAGATCACCTTCAATGACGTTACTAATTGAAAGGTACTCATCATCTCGCGATTCATTGAAAAACTTTACGGTCTGTAAATCGCCAACAGTAGGGTCAAAGTCGTTATAACCACCGGCCTCGATTTTCTGATAATTAATCATCAGGGTGTCAGTCCAGTTTTCACTGACATGCCAACGAATCCCTACTCGTCCGCCGGTGTGTTCAACATCATTAATATCTTTGCTGGCAATATTTGAATTATCACGTAAACCTGTTTCTGGTGTGGTGCCGAGGACATTATCAATATAGCCGCCATCTTTCGCATGGAAGCCGACAAGGCGTATGGCGAGTTGGTCATTAATGGGGATATTCACCATGGCATCGACGTCGTAGCTTTCTTCACCGCCGTCTATTGAGCCGAGTCCGACCCCTATATTTGCCTCAAATTTTTCAGTGTTCGGCTTATTAGTAATGTAACGCAGCGTGCCGGACTGCGAACTGGCACCGTAGAGTGAGCCCTGTGGCCCCTGCAAGGCTTCAATTCGCTCAAGATCCACCGGGCGAATAGCGGGTGCCTGGGAACCCTGAGTCATGGACTGCTCATCGAGGTAAACGGCTGTCGATGGGGAAGCAATCCCCACGGTGTCAGCGTCGGCGACACCACGAAATACCACTTTGGTTTGTCCCGGTGAACTCTCCAGGTAAGTCAGGGAAGGTATAAAACGCGCGAGATCTGAAACGCCCTGAATACCATACTTACGTATATCTTCACCACTGAAAGCCTGTAAGCTTTGTGGGATATCCTGCAGGTTTTCTGTTCTTTTTCGTGCCGTTACGATAATTTCATTAATCGCCTCGACCTGGCCAGTTTGTGCAAGTACGGCCCCTGAAAAACCCGATCCACCCATGAGAGCAATGGAAATGGCGCTGGCTAATGCCTTTCTTCTTGGCGTGAAATACGTGTTGGTCTTAATATCTGATTTAGACATGTTGTTTCCCCGAACGTCTGATTTTTTTATGAGGTATTTTTATGACAGGAATACTAACCCACTTCCTTAAATTTGTCTTTAAAATCCTTTTTTTAGGGGTTTTTACAACAATCCGCTAGCCTTTTGCACTAAACAAAAAATAAAACCATAATTTTTGCTGAAATCATCGTTCACTACCTGCTCACCTGAATTATTCCAGGCACCCGATTGACAGCTTGTTCGCCTTTTTACCCATGCTAAAATCAATCTGCTCCAATGCTGTGAGTGTAATGATGTCAACTTGAGCTACAAGAGAAGTGTTATATGCCTAATTTGAAAAATACCAATACAGAAATAGGTCTTGAAACCACATTGCCGAGTGCCTGGTACCTGGAAGACAAGGTCTATGCACTGGAGTGCGAGCATATTTTTCTGAAGGAGTGGATCTGTGTTGGCCGAGAGGAGGAGATACCCCATCCTGGTGATAATAAGGTGCTGGATCTCTATGGCGAAAGTATTTTGCTGCTCAGAAATACTGAAGGTAAATTGCGTGCTTTTTACAATGTCTGCCGACATCGTGGTGCACAGATTTGTCCCATGGGAGAACAGGAGGATTCCAATGACCGCTTGCCACTAAAAGGCGGTGTTATTGGTAAAAACAGGATCATGTGTCCTTATCATGCCTGGACTTACGATCTTGACGGCCAGTTGCAACGCGCACCACATATGACAGAAGAGATGGGATTCAAGGTAGAAAATGTCCAGTTGCATGCTGTTGCCTGCGAGAGCTGGGGCGGGTTTATCTTTCTCAACTTGAGCCCGGACGAGGCACCGCCTTTTGCGAGGCAGGTAGAGAACAGTAATAAACTATTTCAACGTTACCCACTCGCGGACTTACGCATTGGTGCGACTATTCATTATGAAGTGAACGCGAACTGGAAAGTCCTGTGCGAAAATTATAATGAATGTTATCACTGTGGTCCGGTGCACCCGGAGTTATGCGCCATTGTTCCGGCATTTATGCGAGCTGGTGGTGCCGAGCTGGACTGGGATATTGGCATACCACACCGTGAAGGCGCAATGACCTTTACCCAAACCGGACTTACCGCCCGTCGAACATTTCCGGGATTAAGTGAATCGGAAAAAAACCACCATAAGGGAGATCTGGTTTATCCCAACTTATTCCTTAGCGTCGCCAGTGATCACGTCACTGTGTTTATCCTTCGTGCAACGAGCGCAGGGCATACCAGCATCGACTGTCATTTTCTCTTTGAACCATTTGAAATGGACAAAGCGGATTTCGACCCCAGTGACGCTGTGGATTTCTGGCACCTGGTGAACCGGCAGGACTGGAGTATTTGCGAGCGTGTGCAAAAGGGGATGAGTGCACGCGTACATGAACGTGGGTATTTTTCACCCATGGAAGACTGGAATCTGGATATCCGCCAATACGTCAGTGAGCGTATCGGTAAATTTGTCGGGGACTAGATTACACGCCCGGGAGGATGCTCCGCGACAGGGATATCCCGCAAATAAAGTCCATCCGTTTTACAATCCAGCTGTCGTGCATAAGCGTGACCCGAATGAACAGCGTGTACCAGGGCGCCAGCGGCCAGTGCATCGCCAATGCGTTCGACTGATTTTATCCCTGCCTCTGCAAACTTGTCGGACTGCGCCATCAGTTCGTGATAAAGGCTATCATTGGGAAGACGCAATCCGACGATGACAACTGACTTTGCAGGAATAGTCTGTGCTTTTTGAGTAAAAATATTATTCAGTGTTACCTGCCCATCATCGAAATCTATCAATAGAGACTGGGTGTGAACTTCAATATTGTGATGGTCGAGGGCCTGGTGAACATAGGGTTGTTCATTGGTCATGATGGTCCATGCTGAGGCATATCCAGCGGGTGTGGCATAGGAAACACTTAAGCCCTGCTTTGCCAGTGATTCGGCGATGACGCCACCCATGTAGTAATTATCAAAGTCATAAACATGAACCGGACCCTCCGGCACTGTACCGGCAGCCAGATCGTCCGCCGTATAAACACCGGGTTTATTCATTTCACCAAGCGGGATTTCCAAAGACGAATAGAGTGAGCGGGTCCAGTGTGCGCCGGTTGCAATAGCAATGCGTTGATGTTCGAGACCGATAATTTCTTCAACGCCCAATTCACTTTCCAGGTAGAGATCGACATTCGCCATTTGTTTTAAGGCATAAAGCCGATAATCCTGCACGCGACCCCAGCTGCTTAAACCGGGTAATTTACTTTCGAACAGCAATCGACCTCCCATCTCCTTGGCCCGATCGGCAATGGTCACCTTGTAACCGCGTCGGGCGGCGATGAGTCCGGCTTCGAGCCCAGCAGGACCACCACCCACAATTAATATTTGATCCTCGCTGCCTGCGGCTGCAAATTTTTCCGGATGCCAGTCTCGCCGCCACTCTTCACCTGCCGTGGCATTTTGTGTACAACGCACCGGCACACCATCATGCCAACTCGCGATGCAAATATTACAGCCGATGCATTCGCGTATTTCATCTTCGCGACCTTCCTTTATTTTGTTGGGCAGAAAAGGATCGGCAATAGAGGGACGGGCACCACCGATGAGATCCAGAATGCCGCGTTTTATCTGAGAAACCATGGTGTCCGGAGAGGTGAACCGACCCACACCTACTACTGGCTTGTCTGTTATCTTTTTTACGAAATCGATAATGGGTTCGTGCGCACCTTCTTCGCGAAAGCGAGAAGCACCACAGTCGGTGGGGCTCGAATCCATTTTTACATCCCATAAATCAGGGATGTCACTGAGGAGTGTGACGACTTCATGTGCTTGAGACTCGTAATGTTCACTGGGTTTGGCACGGAGTTCTTCCAGAGAAATTCGCAAGGCAACACCGCAACTATCACCCACGGCATCTTTGGTCGCCTCAATTAGTTCACGAACAAAGCGCACGCGATTTTCCACCGAACCACCATAGCCGTCGGTGCGACGATTATATTCTTCCATTAAAAATTGATAACCGAGATACCCCATACCAGCGTAAATATAAACAATGTCAAAGCCCGCTTTTTTTGCGCGCAGCGCAGCCGCCACTTGCCAGTCAATGACATCACGAATGTCGTTGGCATCCATTATTCTAGGTCGATGGTTTCCCATAAACCCGACGTGGGTGGCGGCCCAGGGAATACCCGAAGGTGAATAAGGCGCAATACGGGAGGTGCGATTCATGACAGAAGCGCCACCGTGCCAGAGTTCAACGGCGGCCAGGGCGCCATGTGCATGTATAGCATCGCAACTCATTGCATGGGAGCGTACATCGTTTTCATCCCAGAGTCTGGCAAAGGGCAGAGGCGAATCATCCGATGAGGGGTGGGTGGAACACGTGCCAGTGGAAACTACTCCCCAGCCACCCTCGGCTTTGGTGCCACGAAAAGCAGCGCGTACTCGAGGATTGGCCTCTGTCATGCCACTGGCATGGGGTACCTGATAAAAACGGTTGGGGGCGGTGACCGGCCCTATCTTTACCTGTTCAAAAAGAATCTGATAACGCGGGTTCATGCTCATTCAAGCCTAATCTCTTATTAAAACTATTCTGCAGAATAGACAGCTTGGCCTTCCAGAAAAGTGTGAAGCACTTTGGCCTTATAAATTTCGTTTGCCGGATGTTCAAACAAATTTCTGTCCAACACAATCAAGTCTGCGTATTTTCCAACTTCAATGGAACCGGTAATATCTTCCTGATGCATGAGATAGGCACCATTTATGGTATAGGCTTCGATCATGGTTTTTAAATCGACTCTTTCTTCTGGTGTCAGAATGCCAATAGCTTCTTCACCACTTGGATCTTCTCGATTCACACCCGTGTGAATCGCTTCAATTGGATTCAAACTGGATACTGACCAGTCACTACCGCCAACTATACGCGCCCCTGATTTAACCATTGAACCAATAGGGTACATGCGATCCACGCGCTCTTGACCCACTACCGGCAGATTCAATTTCATAATATAGTCATCCGGTATCGCCCATAAGGCCTGAAAGTTTGCAATCACGTCAAGCGCTTTAAAACGTGGGATGTCATCCGGGTGTATTAATTGTAAATGGCTAATATGGTGTCGATTATCTTTACTGCCGTTTTGTATCCGGGCATATTCGAAGGCATCGAGCCCGGCGCGAACGGCTGCATCACCGATGGCATGCATGTGTACCTGAATATTATCGGCATCTGCTTTACTTACTATCGCGTTTAAGCGGTCCTGTTCAAAATTCAGCATACCATGATGTTGTCGTTCTCCTATATAAGGTTCAATCAGCGCTGCAGTTTCCCCTTCGAGAACGCCGTCGATGAACAGTTTGATAGAACGGGTTCTTAATCGATGACCTTGGTAGTCTTTCCATTTTGCGACCGTCACATCAGGATCGCTTGATGCCGACATAAAAGTAGTGCCGTATTCTATTGAGGTGATCAGTCTTGCGTTAAGCGCATCATTCTTATCTAGTTCGGCATAAGTAATTAATTCGCTTTCACCGACCGATGCATCAATCATGGAGGTGATGCCGACACTGTTACT
>JBLIML010000164.1:0-8857 GCA_047638675.1 Planctomycetota bacterium
TATAGCACCATCGTTTAGCATCCTGGCATACATTGGCAATTGCCCAATGCCGTGGGTATAAATGCCACAGCAATCAGATTTAACCAGGGATTTGGCGATGATAGGGGCAGATTCGGCCGGACTACCCATGGCCAGCAAAAGATCGTTTGCAAAATCTTGAAGTGTCGCCGCAGGGATGAGTGAATTTGTCATGATGCCGTGTTAGTTTGCCATAATGGCGGCAGGGAGCACAGTAGCAGATTACTCTGGCAATTCTTCAAAAAGAATAACAATAAACGTAAAAGCCAATTAAAAAACGGAGAGAGTGCATGACATCCAATCAGCTCGATAGCGATTCACTTTATGATCTATTACAACATACCTACTTTGATGGTATTGATAATGCGGATGCGGATAAGGCGGTTCAGGTTTTTTGCGAAGATGCGGAATGGGTGCACACCCAGGTGTGGGAGCATGATGCGCATGATCGCAGAAACACTGACATCTTACATGGGCGTAAAAACATCCATGAATTTCTGGCTCGCCGCATCGGCGAGATGCAGGTAGTGGGTATCAAACATAAAGTGCATACAGTCTTGTGCGATGGTAAGTCAGGTGCTTTTCGGGCCGAAGTCGTCGGGCCCGAAGGTGATGCCTTACCCTTTTTTGGATGGGTTGAATTGCAGAACGGAAAAATAAGCACTTACATCATTCACCCTGAACGCTAAAGAAATCAGGGATGGGTTTTGTCTTGTGATCTGTTAATCTTGACAATTAAATGTACAAGTCGATGTTGCAGTAGAAAATAAACTAAGAGGAATGAAATGACTGATCGTATTTTTAAACTGGCAGTAGCCAAATTTGGCTGTATTGGTGCTGCGCCTTTGCTGGATTTGATCCTCGATGAACGAGCAGACAGAGATGATCTTGAAGTTCGCGGGTTTACTAGCGGTGCGAAACTGGATCCCGAATCATGCAAAGTGATCGTTGAACAAATAATTGATTACGTCCCCGATTTGATTGTCATAGTAAGCCCAAATGCCGCATTGCCTGGTGCAACCGCTGCTAGAGAAACACTGGCTGACGCAAAAATACCGACGATCACTATTTCCGACGGCCCGTCGAAAAAGGCATTTATCGGCAAGGACGAAAATGGTAAGGCGATGAATACGGTGAGCGAAGGGCAGGGCTTCATAATTTTGCCTTCTGATCCCATGATTGGCGCGCGCCGGGAATTTCTTGATCCCACAGAGATGAGTATATTTAACGGCGATGTTATTAAGGTGTTGGCGGCTTGCGGTGTTATCCGTTATATACAGTTTGCCCTGGATAAGGTGGTGAACGAATTGAAGCAAGGCAATACGGCTGAGATGCCGTGTCTGGTGGCGAATGCGGAAGATGTCGTCAGTCAGGCGGGTTTTACTAACCCGTATGCGGCGGCAAAAGCCATCGCCGCATTGACGATGTCTGAAACCGTCGCCAGGCTCACTACCAAAGGCTGCTTCATGGTAAAAGAAGCTGATAAATATATTCCGCTTGTGGCTGCAGGGCATGAAGTTCTGCGTGCCGCGGTCATGCTGGCAGATGAGGCGAGGGAGATGGAGAAAAGTATGGATATGGTAAATAGAACACCCCACAGCTCAA
Organism: Planctomycetota bacterium; assembly: GCA_047638675.1. Classification (GTDB taxonomy): domain Bacteria; phylum Pseudomonadota; class Gammaproteobacteria; order Eutrophobiales; family Eutrophobiaceae; genus WLWS01. The sequence goes on from JBLIML010000164.1 coordinate 1,624, forward strand.
GTGGGGAAACCAGACAGAAAAATAGGTTGGGCGATAAGCCTGCTTGAGAACGTTCTTGTCAACCATCAAAAAGACGTTCCGATTTTGTAGGGTCGAATTCATTCGACCACGGCGGCCGGGGTGATGGCATGTGGCCGAATGAATTCGGCCCTACACAGATCGTATTTACCAGTGAGAAGAATACGAAAAAGATCATCGTCATTCCCGCATGTTTTTAGCGGAGTAATGGCACATGGACGTGCCGCATATGAACCAAAGGAAGGAAATCCAGAAGGAAAGGAGAATTAATGAAGCCATTGTATAACTGGATTTGCATCCTTAGCTCCGTAGACGGTGCTTCCATGCACCACTTCTCCGCCAAAAACACGCGGGAATGACGGGTGTTTTTTTTGCAATTTCAATGGACTGTTTTCTATCAACAGATTCTACGAAAAATCCAAAAACATAATAAGGTGAGAGTGAGAGTATGAGTGAAAAAGAAAGTTTGTCCGACTCTGAAGTGAGCGGTCATGTCAAAGCAGATGCACTTCAACATAATTCATTCAAGGACATGATGAATGATGTAGTAGATGCCGGTACTTGTTGTGAATGCGGAAGCTGTGTGCTTGTTTGCCCTCACAATGTGATTGAGTATATTAATAGCAAACCGAAGCAGGTCGCCAAGGAAAGCAATGCCTTTGATTTTTGTGGCATAAGCGAAGGCGTTGGTTGTGATGTCTGCGCTTCCGTTTGCCCGCGTCTGTGGCCTCGGGAAAATCATCTAAAAGATGCCGTATTCAAAGATAAACGTCCTTATGAAGACATCTTTGGTGTTTATAGAAATATTTTTGTCGCTCGTACAAAACGAGAAGAACTCAAAGAGCGCATACAGGACGGTGGCATTGTTACGGCCTTACTCGCCTGGTCTGTTGAACAAGGTGAGATTGATGGTGCTGTCGTGTCGGCTGTGGGGGAGGAAGACGATCCTTGTTTTCCGACACCGAAAGTCGCAACCACGGTGGAGGAGATAAAGCAAAGCGGTGGCAGTTGGTATACTTACTGCGCAAACAATCTTGCCCTCAAAGAGGTTCAGGAGAGAGATCTGAAAAAGGTAGCCTTTGTAGGCGTACCTTGTCAGATAACGCCACTTCGTAAAATGCAATACGTCGACCCGGCTTTCCTTGTCTCTGAAAAGAAACGCGAAAAACCGATCACACGGCAACGTGGTTTTCTGCGTGGTTTTGCCGATCGAATCCATTTTAATATTGGTCTTTTTTGCACCGAAGTATTTACCCACGAGTTAATGACTGAACGAATAGAGAAGGAGATGGGCATTCCTCTAAGCGAGGTCTCAAAGTTCAATGTCAAAGGCAAGGTGCTGATTCATAAAAAAGATGGCTCTCTGGAAACGATCCCCCTGGAAGAGGCTATGCGCGACTATCAGCGACCCGAGTGTCAACACTGTGCCGACTTTTCTGCAGAGCTTGCAGATATCTCTTGTGGTGGTGTGGGTACGGAAGAAGCCACCATTGTTGTCATTCGTACTGAAAAAGGCGAGCAAGTCTGGCGAGATTTTGAAGCCAGTGGTGAGGTCGAAGTCATGCCTATTGCCGAGAACAAACGTGCCTGGAATATATTGCAACGCCTGGCACGTAGACAACGCAATCGAGTGCCGGAAGGGACCAGTCGAAGTGGTACTAAAGAGGGTTTACCACAGTACATGGCCAGATACGCCGCCCAGTTTGCCAAAGACAAAATGGTTGGCACAAAGAAAAGTGAAGAAGATTTGCAGTCCTGTTATGCCGCCGCGTATGAGGATGAAGAACAGCCGCTTGAAGAAATCCGCTATATGGCGGGACAACTCATCCCCAATGATCCTGGTGCGCCCGAGCCAGGCGAGAAGCGGGCATTACCTCCCCCACCGACGCCTGAGCAGGGTGGTGCCTCACCAGGCTGGACCGGGCGCCAAGCGTAGGATGGGCAGCGTCTTGTCCGTGCCCATCAACATTCTAACTTTCATCACGCCGACTTAATGCGTGCCAATGGGTATTCCTGGTTAGATACATCAGTATCGCCATAATGGCGAACAAGCCCACACTGCCGGTGACAAGCGCGAAGCCTTCCGATTGCAGTGTAATGAACAGGTAAGTGTACAAGGCAGTTAATACTAGAAAAATCAGTAAAGCCTTTCCTGAATTAGCTAATGCACTTTTGCTGTAGAGGGCAATTAACAGGCTGGAACTTCCTGCGCTTAGAATATAAGCCAGGTCGAAATTAATGTGCTCAGACAGGGACAGCAGCAAGAGGTAAAAAATGCAATTGGAAAGACCAATAAACAGATATTGAATGGAATGCAGTTTATTGCCGCCCAGTATTTCCACTAAAAAATAAATCATAAATGTCAGACTGATAAATAAAACCGCGTATTTGGCAGATCGTGTCACCAATTGATATGTGTCTGCAAGCTGAATGAATTTGACACCAAATAAATCATGTTTTTCCAGGCAGTCAGTCGAGATTTTTTCTTTCGCGGACTCCTTTTCGTCGACAAAGACATTATTGATGTTCCAGGAGGCAGTAAAACCATCACTGCGTATGTCATGTGTCGAAGGGAAGAATTGGCCATGGAATCTCGGGGAACCCCAGTCCGATTTTATCATCAGCTTCGTGTTCTTTGCCGACGAGCTGAGATTGAATTCTTTACTACCGGCAATTTCATAAAATATTTCAAACTCACCTTTGCCCAAATCCGCAACCGGCACGGATGCCTGAAAAATGACGGCATCTTTGACGACGTCGTCAGCAACTGGAGACAGGATCATTGGTTTGCCATTCCAATGTAGATTTGGCATCTCTTTTAGTGATTTTATTTTCGAAAATGGGATCTGGATAAGAACATTATCAACAATCTCAAGGTTTTTTATTTCCGGGAGAATGAATTTTCCTTTGGCGGACACCTTGCCCAGATAAACGGGCACTTTGTAAATGCCGCGGTAACGTAATTGGGTTTCGAATTCGGCATTGACCGCCATAGCCTCTGGTGACAAATGCTTGTAATTTAATTTCTGAACCCACCCGGAAGTAAGATCCCTGGATTGGAAGTTGGGCAGGGTAAGCACAGGCCCCGCGAAGGTGTGGTTGGCGCCCCAAATAGTCGTGATCTCGTCATTTGCCTGACGATAGAGATGCGCTCTTTCTCTTATAATATTCTCAACCATGTTCATGGGTATGAGTAAAATTAATACCAGAAAAGCAATGAAGAAAACTTTAAAGGTTAATGATGAGCGAAGTGTGCTGTGTATTTTTGCCATAAATTTAATTTCCCTTGATTCATGGATAATTGAAACACTGAAATGCGGCAAGATTATGTAGAAAGTCTGATGAATGTTGTTTAGAGGCTTCCGCTTAGCCTAAGGATGCTGCCATGCGGGTTGCAAGTCGATGTTAATAAGACTAAACAATGATATGCATTCCTACGCAGGAGAGTGGGAACGAGGAGACGAGTAGGAGACAATCTACTAAGACCCGCGTTCTAGATCGTGTAAGATCATTAACTTTTACGGAGAATAAATTTGTCAGCAGATAATATTACCTATCAGGATTCTTCCACCGTTACCGGCGGGAGATTGCAGGATATAAAAGCAGAGCAACAGAAAGGTGCCTTAAAAGGCGCGCAGATACTTGCACGATGCCTTCAGCTCGAAGGTGTGGATGTGATATTTGGTTACCCCGGTGGTGCAAACCTGGAAATCTTTGATGTATTACCGCAATTTGATATTCAGTGCATCCGGGTTGAACACGAACAAGGTGCCGCTCATGCCGCTCAGGGCTATGCTCGCGCTAGCGGAAAAGTGGGTGTTTGTCTGGCAACCTCCGGACCCGGCGCGACCAATCTGGTTACCGGTATTGCTGATGCGAAAAGTGATTCCACTGGCATTGTTGCGATTACCGGCAATGTGCCTTCGCATCTGCTCGGCAAAAATGCCTTCCAGGAAGTGGATATTGTTAGTGTCACTCGTCCGATTACAAAACGTAACTATCTCATCGATCGGGTTGCGGATATTCCCGAAATAGTCCGCGAAGCATTTGTGCTGGCCGGCGGCAATCGACCTGGTCCTGTGCTGATCGATATTCCCAAAGATATTCAACAACATTATCCGCGAGATCCTGAAGGTAATTACACACCACCGCGCATGCCCGCCGTCATCGCAGCGCCGGAAGCTGAGATCGGTGGTTTGACCGAAAATCAATTGCAGGAATGTTTGCGTCTGATTAATGAAGCAGAGCGCCCCGTCATTTATGCCGGGGGCGGCATTGTTTCATCACAGAGCGAAGATTCCCTGTTAGCGCTGGCAGAAAAACTCCAATGCCCGGTAACGACGACGCTCATGGCCATCGGTGCTTTCCCACCCACACACGACTTGGCGATGCATGCCCTGGGAATGCACGGTAGTAAATATGCCAATATTGCTGTAAATGAAGCCGATCTTGTGCTGGCTCTTGGCGTACGCTTTGATGACCGGGTAACCGGAAAGGTTAGCGAATTTATAAAGCATGGCAAGATCATTCATATCGATATTGATCGTGACGAACTTAATAAAAATAAAACGGTGACACTGCCTATTTGTGCAAATGTACATGTAGCGTTGCAACAACTGGCCGCTGACGTTGATAACAGAGAAGTTAGCAACTGGAACGCTTACCTGACACAGCTGCGCAGTGATTTCCCTTTTACTGTTACCGAAGGCGAAAGGCTTAAACCACAATACGCCATTCAGATGCTCAGCGATATTACGGGTGGCGATGCGATTATCAGTTTGGGTGTCGGTCAACACCAAATGTGGGCCATGCAACACTACCGGGCTGCACGAAGTCGATCATTTTTATCCAGCTCGGGGTTTGGCACTATGGGCTATGGACTGCCTGCCGCAATCGGCGCAAAAATTGCCTGTCCTGAGAGACAGGTTATTGATATTGATGGTGACGGCAGTTTGAACATGACCATTCACGAACTTAGCACCTGTCATCGCTATGGCATTGGCGTCAAGGTAGTCGTGATCAATAATCAGTGGTTGGGCATGGTGAGACAATGGCAGGATATGATTTACGATGGACATCGTGCCTGCTCCGATCTTTCTGATCCCCTTATGAAAGTTAAGCCCGATGACGAGAGTGAAATCTATCCAGACTTTCTTTCAATCGCACGTGGTTATCGAGTCACTTCCGAACGCGTGACAGAGAAAACACAATTGAAGAGCGCCTACGAACGCATGCTTGCCGATCCAGATGAACCTTATTTGTTGGATATCATTGTTGAGGCGGATGAGAATGTTTATCCGATGATCCCGGCGGGCGCCAGTTATCAGGAGATTATAATGGGGCCTGACGAGCAAGATGGATCTTCGAAAGATGATCAGGGTTCCAATATTTAGCGCTATGTTGGGATTTTTGTTTGTTCTTTGTTCCACCATTTTCCGAGAGGCGTTGGATTGTCCATACTTGGTTGACATGGGTATGCATTCCCACGCAGGAGCGTGGGAACGAGGTAATCTGGTTCCCACGGTCTCCGTGGGAACCCATACCTACGCTGGAAACTTCTTCCATAGAATCGGAAATAGAGGAAGTAAACAGAGGTATGCATTCTAACGATGGAGAATGGGAACAAGATATAGCTTAAGTGGGAACGAGATAATCTGGTTCCCACGGTCTCCGTGGGAACCCATACCTACGCTGGAAACTTCTTCCATAGAATCGGAAATAGAGGAAGTAAACAGAGGTATGCATTCTCACAATGGAGTATGGGAACATGACGTAGTTTAAGTGGGAACGAAATAAAGTTTAGTATCAACAGGATCACAAAGGTATTTTATGAAAACAGACTTTTGCATTATCGGCGGCGGCATAGCTGGTCTATCAATAGCCGCCGAGCTTAGTACAAGCGCAAGCGTCGTTGTCCTGGAAAGAGAAAAGGATCTTGCCTACCACACCACAGGACGCTCCGCTGCGCTGTATTCCGAGTTAAGTGCGGATTCAACAGCATTGGCGCTGTCAAAACTGACACGACCCTTCCTGGTGAATCCGCCTGAGGGCTTTACTGAGTATCCATTACATAAAGATATCAGCTGTATATTCACCGCAACGGCAGCCGAAGCCGAACAAATTGATAGTGCTGCGAAGAAACTGGACAAGCCATCCATTCTTAATGCCGATCAAATGCTCGAGCGAGTTCCGATTCTCCGTACCGGCGCTGAACATATAATGTCAGGCATTCTGGAAGAGGATGCATTTAGAATTGATGTCGGTGCACTGGTGCTTGGTTATCGAAAACAGATAAAACAGAACGGCGGTGAAATTCGCTGTCAGGCTGAGGTTGCTGCGCTGACGCAGGAAAAAAATAGTTGGAAGGTCGATCTCCTTAACAACGACAAGCTAAGTGCAAACCGGGTTATTAATGCGGCTGGTGCCTGGGGGGATGTCATCGCTGAACTGGCCGGTGTTGCCGCTATTGGACTATCACCGCGTCGACGCAACATCATTGTTTTCGACGGGCCTGAGAATATGGATGTCGATCACTGGCCCGCCGTTGGCAGTATCTCAGGCGCGTATTACTTTTTACCGGAAGCCGGAAAGTTAATGGGTTCCTCAGCAGATGAAGTGCCTTCGATTCCATGCGATGCTCAACCGGATGAATACGATATCGCCCTTGCAGCCGATAATATTGAAAGCGCCACAACCCTGGAGATTAAACACATCCATCATAAGTGGGGAGGACTTAGAACCTTCTCGCCAGATAGACAACTCGTCGTCGGGTATGACGCAGAAAAACCAGGGTTCTTCTGGTTCGTTGGGCAAGGTGGTTTTGGAATTCAAACATCGGCGGCGGCGGCTCGCGCGGGTGCGTTATTGGCGATGGAGGAGCCCCTGTCGGCTGATTTTATTACTGCGGGTGTTAGTGAAGAAGTGTTATCACCGCAACGTTTTGGCCATCTTGGGGCTTCTGAAGTTTAATTTTTGTCTTTTCCGCAGAATCTGTGAGTTAACGACTAAGGGCAACATAAAAAAACCTCATTCCCACAGGCTTTTGGTGGGAATAGAACCTCCGTCATTCCCACAGGCTTTTAGCGGGAATCCAACCTCTGTCATTCCCGCAGGCTTTTGGCGGGAATCCAACCTCTGTCATTCCCACAGGCTTTTGGCGGGAATCCAAGCCCCGTCTTTCCCGCAGGCTTTTAGCGGGAATCCAACCTCCGTCATT
>JBLIML010000165.1:0-8798 GCA_047638675.1 Planctomycetota bacterium
TTGGTAAAAGTGAAAGAATTTTGGCGAATGGCCCGACTTTCGATGTGATCGTCGATGGTGTAAGGGAATTTATAGACAACAAGGGTATCGAAAAAACACACATAGTAGGTCACAGCGCCGGTTGTTGGTTCGGCGGTATTCTTGCCTACGAGAGTCCTGCCAGGATAGGCAAGATAGTTTTTATGGGAACAGCTGGAATGAATGTAAAACCAGTTGCTGGTGTTGCCACCTATAAGACCCCCACGATTGAGAGCCTGACGGAAGGAAATATGACGAGTGTGTATGAGGGTTCTTCATTCACCGCTGAGTTAGCGGCAGAAGTTGCTGAGCAGATGCTTCAGTATGTCGAAATGCCAGGCGCTTTTGAAGGCCTGAAACCGCTGGTTGCGCAAATGGCGAATCCGGACATACGAAAATCCTATCTTTTGCAACGTCGCCTGCCTTTCATCAAAAATCCAATATTAATGTTATGGGGTGAATCTGAATTCATGGAACCGCATCCCACCTGGACCGAAGAGTGGGAATCGAGTGGTCATAATCCAGGAAATAGTTCCAAACCCTGGGTAACACCAAACATGAAATTTGAACTTATTCCGAAAGCCACGCACAACGTGCATTGGGAGCATCCCGATCTAATCCTTAAACTCATTAAAGATTTTATTGGATAACTTCTCAGCGACGCGCAGTAAAACGTGGGTATACAATGATTAATAGAACTAAAAAATGACGTGGAACTACTATGCGAAATAAAATATATGCAATCTTAATATCTATACCTCTCCTTATTTCTGCTTCAGCATTTGCTCTTGCCGATGTGGCGGGCGACATTGTAAAAAAAAGCAGCTGATGCAGCGTTCTCTGAAGCCGAGCGGCAGGCAATTAAAAAATACTACGAAGTCACTCGTCCTGTTCGAGATGAGGAGCGTCACATAGACCGTGACGATCACGATGATGATGAGAAAAGTGATTACAAAGAGCGTAAAGGCGAGAAAAAGCATAAGGGAAAGGATAAAGGCAAGGGTAAGGGTAAGAATAAGGAGTTACCAAAAGGAATTGCCAAAAAACTCGAGCGGGGCGGCACGCTTCCACCGGGTATTGCCAAACGAGGCCTGCCGAGCAATTTAGAAGAACAACTTCCCCCTCCGCCAGAAGGTTATGAGCGAGTTATATCTGATGGAAAGGTCGTGCTGACAGATATAGCGACAGGCGTCATCGCTGATATTATCAACATAGCAAAAAAACGTAAGACGGACGTGACTAAAGATAAAGTAATAGAAGAAAATAAAACGTCCACGGTGAGTACGACTCAGGAGAAGAATCAAACTCCAGAAAAATCCGAAAAGAAATGGTGGCAAATTTGGAAAGATTGATTGCCTGAGGAAAATCTAAGTAAATGTATATGACTGAATAACTGACAATTACTTAGGTGCTTTTTCATGTCTTGCCCGAAATTGTCACTTGCCATAATTTATTATTTTGATGAAACTATCATTGAAATTTCTGTCAGGATTCGACAATATTAGAACCTCGCACAGCATGAGCTGAAATAAAAACCCTCCTAATTGTTATTAATGCCAATAGATAAATATGACTGATAATACTTTTAATGAAGCGGAGCTAAACGACATCAGTGGTACCGATGAAATCGTTGAAAAAATTGAACGTAAGAAGCCCTATCAAAAATATATCGATGCCGATCTGGGTTTACGCAATCACTGGTATGCCAGTTTCTTCTCCACGGAACTCGAAGAAGGCAAAATTCGTGGTGAAATGATCTGCGGTGAACGCATTGTGTTTAAAAAAGTAGATGGCAAGGTTTATGCACTTGAGGACAGGTGTCCGCATCGCGGCGCTGCCTTTACCGCAAGACCTGAATGCTATAGTAAAAACAGTGTCACTTGCTGGATGCATGGCTTCACTTTCGATGTTCGGAATGGTGACCTTATTCAAATTCTCAGCGAACCCGAAAGTAAGTTAATTGGCAAGATGAAACACGCCACTTATCCTGTTGAAGAGCGTAACAACGTTGTATTTGTATTTATCGGTGACATGGCACCACCTCCGCCCGTTGAAGAAGATATTCAACCCAAGTTCCTCAAGGATAATCTGGTTTGTCATCACGTGGCGAGAAACCGTGTGAAAGGAAACTGGCGTGTTGCCGCAGAAAATGGTTATGACGCTGCACATTTATATGCCCACAGGAACTCTGGCATGTTCGAACTGGTTGATGTGCCCGTGCCGCTTTGTACTTTCCCGAGTAACAAAAATGAAGTGACGGTGGTAGATGGTGATAAAGGCCCCTGGGGCATAGTGAAGTACGATGATGTTAATGTCTGGTATGCCGATGTAGAAGGTAATCCGGTGACGGCGGCGAACGTAACGCCAGGCGAAGACTATGAAAATTGGGACATTGTCGTTGCTCTGTATATGCCTTGCGGACTTGAAGTGGATTATTTCCCGGTGCCCGATGTGCTGCATTTCGAATGGTATACCCCGATCGATGAAAACCATCATATTTATATGATCGCCCATGCTGCGATTTGTGAGACAGAAAGTGACGCCGATGCCTTTAGAAAAAGATGTGATGAGGAGCTTGCACCGCTTGTGTGGCGACAGGATAGCGGCCAGAAGGAACCGGTTGGCGACGGTCAAAACTGGGGCTTTAATAATTTTGATGCCTGGGGACGTGAGCAAATTCATCATGTTTATCAGTATGAAAACTTCTGGCATCGAGAACGACTGTTTAGACCCGACTATGTGGTGATCAGATGGCGAATGCTTGTGGCAAAACGGATGCGTGGCAAACAGGAGTGGGGAGACTGGGCACCGGTTCAGGGCTGGTCGCCGGATGGTAAGAACTATGACCCGGCATTAGGGCCTGTGTAACAAAATCAGGCGATAAGCTTAAGTTGTTGCTGCAAGTGTTCACCCGCCTCATCAGCAAGCGCGGCTTCGCGCAGCGTGCTTACCGTTTGGGCCGCGTTATCTTTATCGCGGATCCTGTCCAGGGTTTGCATAATTGAAGTGAAACTCTTCATGCCTCTAGCGTGTGTTTCGCCGTAACCTTTTATCAGGTTTTGGCATTCAGCTATTTCGACAGCAAGTTCGTAGTTTTTACTAGCCAGGCTGGTTATTGTCGATAACCATCGCTCGATCTCTTTTGTCTCAACTTTGTAACGCAGGGTTGTACGACGAAATCTGCGCAGGCAGGCCACGCAATATAAAAGGATAAAACCAGACAGACTTGTTGTTGTTATGCGCTTGCCTTTATTACAAAACATGCCCAACAACTTCTTAATACCTTCACTTTTTAAACACCAACTGCCCAATGACGCGGGCAGGGTGTCGCAGATTTCTTCTACACGCGGGTGCATATACTCCTTGATCCGGACTATCTGATTTGATTCTGCCTGCACTTCTTTTTCAACCCGCTTTATTCGGGAAGATCGGGTTTTTAGATCGGCAATACGAATAGTGTCTTCATAACTCATCCACAGCGCCAGATAGCGGGCAGTTTCAATAGTCAAACGATAGTGTTTGTCAGACTTATCCAGCTTTAACACTTTGTCCATGCGATCAAGATATTGTTTCCCATAATAAACATCCTGATAATCGAGTAGTTTTCGAAGTGCATTAACAAGCATCTCGTGACATTCTCGAGGATAATTTTTCTCAACACGATCAAGTAGATTCTGGATCTGCTTGTTTTTGGTGTTCGCTTTGATGAATGCTTGAGGGGCTTGCTCGTCGAGATTTCTGCGCTCCTGTGCCTGCACAAAACCAGCTTCAAAACCTTTCAGGTTGGATTCAACAGCGATACCTGATTCGGTAATGACGGATTCAAAGACGGATTTCTCAAATGGCAAAACACCTGATCCTGCGATTGAGCCAAATAAAACTGAACTGATAACACTTTCGTTTTCCTCAGCGAGCTTCGCCATGTCAAAGCCGATGAAATTCATGGAATGTTTTTCCGTCGCCTCAAACAGTTTGCCGCTATCCACTCTACCGTCGCCCATCGCAGATTTCTCACCCACCGCATAATCGCGATGAGTGGACACTATCGTTGTTGTTCTATCCGGTGTGACTAAACCGCGTAGTATGGCCCTGCCTGACTCAATTAATTCGCCGGCCACCACAAGATCAACGTGACCAGGTACGGGCATAAGCGCAAGCATGGGTTTAAGCTCTGTATCATTAGAACGAGCGACAACTTCAATATAGTAAACGGTGGCACCGGTTCGTTGAGCGACGCCAGGGACAGAAGTGGATTGGGCAATATAATTAGCGCTTTCCGCTGTTTGCACAATCCAGTTGCAAAGTACACCGCCACCTTGTCCACCCATTGCAAGGACGGCAATCTTTATCGGTTTATTATTTGTGCTCACTTCACCCATCAGAATGTCATCTTTTCAAGTCTACGTTCACGAACGCTTTGTAAGGCTTCAATGATGAGATTACGAAGTGTTGCCATGACTTTATCAAAGCGGCTGGGATTATAAATAATTTCGGCTTTATAGAAAGAGGGGCATAAGACCGCTGCATGAGCGACTTCACCACACACACCGCAGCCGACACAGCTATTGACGACTGATGCAACAGGATCTTTTCTTAAGGGGTCAGGGTTCTCTTTAATCGTTAACGAAGGACAACCGGATAAGCGAATACAGGATCGATCGCCTGTACAGGTATCTTCATCAACACCGAATCTTTCGCGTATATATCTTTTCTTCTGTTTAAGCAGATTTTTTATCTGTGGCTTGATGCGTCGCTGTCTGTTTAACTGACATTCGCCTTCGGCGACGATAAGTTTCGGTCCCTTATCTTTCGTCGTCATTGCTTCGCGGAGTGCATCCAGAGATTCATTAATATTGTAGGTGTGCACTTTCCGGATCCATCTTACGCCAGCGCCCTTGAGGGCAGCGATTATTGATACACGATACTGACGTCGTTTGGCATCGGCTTTAGATGAAGGGATCCACTGCCCTCCCGTCGCTGCGGAATAACCGTTGTCAACAACAATTATTACGCCATCGTGCTCATTCTCCACCGCATTTCCTATGCCGGTTGTTAGACCGTTATGCCAAAAGCCACCATCACCCATAACACTCAAGGCGCGTTTTTTATGCGGTACCATCAGTGCGGATGCACTTGATGGGCCCAGTCCGTAGCCGGTAATCGTGTTACCAATATTAAAGGGCGCAACCGTGGCGAAGGAATGACAGCCAATATCCATACTGACCTGTAATTTACCAAATTCTTTTTCAATAAGTTTAATGGCAGAGAAAAACGGTCGTTCCGGGCAACCGGTGCATAAACCCGAAGGACGTGGCGGTACGAGTTCAGATAAGGCTGTGTTGTTAATACCGGCAGGTTGATTCACGGCACTACGTGTGATGGCATCTGGCTGGTATTTCTGCAGAAACTTTCTGACACCGGCCTCCATCAATTGACAGGTGTACTCGCCGGCCATAGTAAACAGGTCTTTGCCATGCAAGGGTGTTTGTATGTCCTTGCGTCGCAAAATGGTACTGATATTTTGCTCGATGTAATCGGGTTGACCTTCTTCCACAAGCAAAACAGCACGCTTATTCTGACAAAATTCGATGATCTCTTCTTCCACAAGCGGGTAGACAACTTGCATCACGTACATGGGAACAGTGGTATTACCGTAGGTGTCGGAACAGCCTGTATGCTCCATCGCCCGATTCAACGTATTAATTAAGCCACCCATGACAATGATGCCGATATCTTTATGATTCGCATCTATAAACTGATTTAACTTATTTTCTTTTATAAATTTTGTTGCAGCCGGCCAGCGTTGTTCGGTTTTTTCCTGTTCATGTTGATAATTGAAGGGCGGCAAGATAATACGATCGAGATTTCGTTGTGGATCATCCAGCGCATCGGTGACGGTAAATTTGGGCGGCACATTATCCTTTGTTTTCAATATGCCATGCACATGACAGGCGCGTACGCGGACTTGCAACATCACCGGCGTGTTGGAGGCCTCGCTTAACTCAAAACCTTGCTCCACCATGTGAGCGATATCATCAAGATTGGGTTTCGGATCTAACAGCCACATTTGAGATTTCATAGCAAAAGCGTGGGAGCGTTCCTGCATGATCGATGCACCTTCCCCATAATCTTCGCCGACAATGATCAGCGCGCCGCCTTTAACTCCGGCAGAGGCGACATTGGCCAGCGCGTCCGACGCGACATTGGTGCCAACAGTAGACTTCCAGGCAACCGCACCGCGTAAGGGATAATTAATCGAGGCGGCAAGCATGGAAGCCGCAGCGGCTTCATTGGCGGATTGTTCAAAATGTACACCCAGATCCTGCAATATTTCGCGGGCATCGGAGAAGACATCTATCAGGTGGGATATGGGCGATCCTTGATATCCACCGATGTAGGATACGCCGGATTGTAACAGGGCTTTCGTGACGGCGAGTATGCCTTCCCCGTGCAGCTCATCGCCGTCACCGAGTTTAAGCAGCTCTACTTCTTTCGCAAAGGAACGTTCGGTCATGGTTGACTCAATTATTCAGTAATAGCAAAAACACGGGCGGGCGATCCGTCCAGTCCTTCCAGCGGTAAGGGAATACCGTAAAGTGTAAAATCCTGATTGCCCAGGGCACTTACGTTAGTCACCAATTGTATAATGATGCATTTGTTTCCCAGAAATGTTTTGTGGTTTCTGCCCGGTGGTTGGTCGTCTTCAATCCCCAACCAAAATGGCGCTTCGGGAAAACAATCAAGCGCTACCGCTTTGCAGCCTTTCTCAACGATGTATTCTGCGGCGCTGGTATCCAGATAAACGGTATCCCCCCAGAACTCATCTGTTCCCCAGGTGCGCTCAGTCCAGGCGGTATGTATCACAGGTATGACCGTGCTATCTAACTCAACACCCGTCTTGATAATATCATCTGCGGTGACGCATTGGCGTTTGCCTAAATGGGTCATTGGTATGACGCGACCTTTACCAATAGTGTGCTCAAGTGGAATCTCATCGATGGCCCAGGCGCCTTCAGCGATGAAATGACAGGGAGCATCTATATGTGTGCCGATGTGCGTCAGGATTTCAAGCCGGCTCATCATATGCAGGGTTAATTCAATATTCTCGTCACACTCAATATCATTTTTTATCAGGTGATCCTTCTGTACCTGACCCATACAGGTGAGAGCAACACAACGTGTAGGGTTATCCACATACTCCTTCAGCAAGGGAATGCCTCGCATGTGACGATTGATGGGGAGAGTGAGGTCAATGACAGCCATGTTTGTCTCCTATTTATCCGAGGTTTGTTTCGAACAGGTACAATAAGTGAGTCTGGCGAATACAGCCAGTTTTGTTTTTTATTTTAAAATCAGTTACAGCTTAATTTTAGCGATTTTTAAAAAACGATCGATAAAATCTCAGATGGGTTCGCAAGTTTTCGTTGAATTAAAATCTCGCAAAATGACGGGATCTATTCTAATGATTTTCTGATTTTCGTGTGCAAAAAAAAGGGGCGCCTTCAGCGCCCCTCCTGGAAGAGGCCGACGCGGGGGAGCTTGGCCTCTTCAAGCTTTTTTGTTTTGGTCATCAACTAATTTAGGAGGAGATGATGAAAAAGCTCTGAATGTTTAAAGCATGTACCGTGCCATTATTAGTTATATAATAAAAACAGTATGTTATAAGCATGTTCAATTGAAGTTACGTCATTTTATGCCACATTTAGGGACACATGAGCACCAAAATTGTGCGTTGCAAGATAATTTGGGCTAATGTCATTGGGGTCAAAAGGCATGGTTGGCGCATCGGAAGCTTGATGCACTTTGCTCGAAGCAAAACAGGTAAGTTTTAAGAATCTGTTTTTCTTCCAGGCACCTCTGTATTTATGCAGGGCAGACCGACGAATCGGTTCATAGATTATCTCTACGAATCTTTGCTAAACTGCCGGACGCCGTACATTCTGGAGATACTCATGTATAGAAACTGTTTGTGTTATTTAATTTCTTTTCTAAGCCTTATAGTAATGACTCATGCATTTGCTGAGGAAGGTACATCTGGTTATACGCCTGATACCTGGTGGCCCTCGGAATGGGGTGCAGATGATCAATTGGGTGCCTTGAATCGACTGGATGCGGCAAAAGTATTACAGGCGGCGGCCATGATCAAGCAAGGTACTATTTATGATATGACGCGGGTGTATTCTGAAGATATGCCCTTATTTAATCTAACCCCGGGCGCTCGAAAGTTTACGGTAACCATCCCCGGTGCGCCGAGTTGGGGACCTCTTGGTAAAAACAAGCTGGCCTGGAACGAGGAGTTTATTTCCGGGCATTTAGGTCAGGATGGCACGCAATTTGACGCCTTATGTCACATGGGCACCGTCCTTGGCAAACCTGGCGATTTGAACGGTATTCGTTATTACAACGGTCATACCCACGCGGATATTGGTAGCGGCCGGGGTTTTACCAAACTCGGTGTAGAGCAGGTGACGCCTATCTTCACGCGAGGCGTGTTAATCGATATTGCCGGCTACAAGGGACGCATGATGGAAGTTTCTGAAGAGTTTTCTCTGAAAGATATCAAAGGCGCTTTAAAGAAGCAGGGGATGTCGGTTAAAGACATTCAGGTTGGAGACGCCTTGTTTTACCACACAGGATGGGGATCCCTCTGGGGCACTGATAATGCCAAATTCAACAGTGGCACCCCTGGCATGTCAGACAAGGCGGGTGACTGGGTAGTAAGCAAGAAGGTCGTTCTTGTGGGAACTGATAATTGGGCCGTGGAAGCGATACCGGGACCT
>JBLIML010000166.1:0-8780 GCA_047638675.1 Planctomycetota bacterium
TGGGGCAATGGCTTTCAGATTGTTACGGGAAATGAACCAGTAGAACCTTAATCCCCTTAGGGTTTAGTTCCCCGTGACTTGTCACGAAGAAGCTGTTGTCATCCCGACCGGAGCATCAGTCCATTCGACTCCGCTCAGGGTAAACTCCGTGGAGGGATCTTAAGTCGACTCCGTTGGCAAGACCCATCGAATGGGGTCGCGGTGACAATACCCTGTATGCTTGCGGCGGGTAGTTTAGCCCAACATCGTTACATCCTGATGTTGACGTGTATCGCCAGCATAATAAGTGTTACCCTCTCGTTTTTTTGTTGAACTCCTTTAAAATCATATAATGTCGAACGAAACTCAAACCGATAGCAGTCGTGGCGAACGTCCAAAGGGAAGTAGCGTTCAACCGCTAAAATTGGCTTTGCCCTTTGTAAAACCCTATCTTGGCAGGTTGATGCTGGCTTTTATCTGTCTGAGTATTGCTTCAATTTCTATGCTGAGTATGCCTGTAGCGATTCGTTACGTAATCGATTATGGCTTTTCCGGCGACAACGTTAAGTCCATTGATCTTTATTTCATGGCCTTGCTTGGTCTGGCACTCGTCTACGCGGTATTCGCATCATTTCGCTATTATCTGGTGATGTGGATAGGTGAACGTGTTGTTGCTGACATACGTTCTGCTGTCTACCAACATGTCATCAGGCTAAGCCCAACTTTTTTTGAGGTTACACGAACAGGCGAAGTCTTATCACGACTGACGACAGATACGACTCTGGTTCAGTCAGTGATTGGTGCTGGAATGTCAATTGCCTTACGCAGTACATTTACTTTGATCGGTTGCCTGATCATGTTGTTTGTCACCAGCCCCAAACTGACTTTGATGATCCTGACGATGGTGCCTGTTGTCGTGTTGCCAGTATGGCTCTATAGCCGCAAGGTAAGAAAATTGTCTCGCGCAACACAAGACCGCATTGCAGATTCCAGTAGTATTGCCGATGAGTCTCTCAATGCGATCCAGATTGTTCAGGCATTTACCCTGGAAGACTTTCAAGGGAAACGTTTTGCCGACTCAGTAGAGATCTCATTTTCCGCTGCTCGTAAACGACTACAGGTAAGTTCATTACTGTCAGGGCTTATTGTGCTGACGGCCTTTGGCGCGATTGTCATTGTGCTTTGGATAGGTGCGCATGCCGTTGTGAATGAGACCATCAGCCCGGGAACGCTGGGTCAATTCCTGCTTTATGCGACCTTTCTCGCGGGCAGTACGTCCGCGCTTGGAGAAGTCTGGAGTGACGTGCAAAGAGCAGCCGGTGCGATGGAACGCTTGATGGAGTTATTGAGCGCTGAAGCCGATATAACAGTACCTGAGAATCCAGCCATTTTGCCAGCAGACGGCAAAGGCTTTATTCAAATCCAAAGCATAGATTTCCATTATCCTTCCCGACCTGGGCAAAAGGCATTGGACAACTTCACGTTGGAAATCAAGCCTGGAGAAACTGTCGCTTTGGTAGGCCCTTCTGGTGCAGGTAAAAGTACGGTGTTCCAGTTGTTGTTACGTTTTTATGATCCACAGACTGGGCAGATAAAGCTGGATGGTATCAACATTGTAAGCGCTGATCCGGAGGAGGTGAGAAAGCGTATCGGTATTGTGCCTCAAAATACCGTGCTGTTTGCCGACACCGCGATGGAGAATATTCGCCTTGGCCGACCAGGCGCCAGCGATGAAGAAGTGAAAGCCGCGGCCCGCGCCGCCATAGCGGATGAGTTTATTGAAAAGCAACCTCAGGGTTACCAAACCTTTCTCGGTGAAAAGGGCATGCGGCTATCCGGAGGGCAGCAGCAACGTCTTGCCATTGCGCGTGCGATTTTGAAAAATCCGCCAGTCATGTTGTTAGATGAGGCAACCAGTGCGCTGGATTCAGAAAGTGAAAAACTGGTGCAGGAAGCACTGGATCACCTCATGCAGGATCATACAACCCTGGTCATTGCACACCGGCTATCAACAGTAATCAAGGCGGATCGGATAGTGGTCATGGATGAAGGTAAAATTATTGATATCGGTAATCATGAAGAGCTAATTCGTAAAGGCGGCCTGTATGCACGGCTTGCGGATTTGCAGTTTAAGCATTCTTCGGAACATGATGTGGGCACGTTATTGGAGGTAGTGTAGAGGCATCAAAGTCCGGCAGTACCTTTACTCGGCATGTCGTTTTTGCAGCATCTTGAAATTAATCAATCGGTGGATCGCCTGACCCTGAAATACAATAAGAATTAAGGCTCTTCCGCAGGATCTGTGGGTGAAAATATAATATTTTTTTGAGCCTGGAAAAACAAAACCCGTCATTCCCGTATGCTTTTGGCGGAGGAGTGGTGCATGGACGCACCGATTACGGAGCTAAGGATGCAAATCCAGTTAATCAATTTATCCAATTTAATTCGCACCAATATTTACACAACGAGCTACTCATTAATCCTGACTCCTCTTTCTCCATGGATTTCCATCCTTTGGTTCATATGCGGCACATCCATGTGCCATTACTCCGCCAAAAGAATGCGGGAATGACGGTGTTTTACCGGCCATTCCTGTTAACCCACAAATTCTGCTGAAGACCCCGAATTAAAAACCACATCAGAGAGCTAATCTCCCTGATAACTGATCCGATAAATAACTCCCTGATAATTATCCGACACCAATATAGATCCATCAGTGAGTTGTAGTATATCCACTGGCCGACCCCAGGCCTCGCCGTTGACCAACCATCCATCAGCAAACACTTCTTTACCTTTGACCTTGCCGTTTTTATCAAACTTGACTCGCATGATGCGATAACCAAAAGGCTCGCTGCGATTCCAGGAGCCATGTTGGGCGACGAAGGCATCGTTACGGTATTCTTTCGGAAACATATCGCCAGTGTAAAATGTCATACCGAGGACTGCGCCGTGAGCGCCAAATTCGACAAGCGGGAATGTGACATTCTCTGGTGCCTTTTTATCTTTCCAATCCTTATGTTGTTCCCTGCCTCCCGCAAAATAAGGAAAACCAAAATGCATTCCCGGTTTTGCCGCGGCGTTCAATTCGCCTGGCGGGATAGAGTCGCCCATTTGATCAACACCATTGTCTGTAAAATGTAATACCTGGCTTTTAGGGTGGAAATCAAAGCCCACTGTATTTCGAACGCCGTTTGCAAATATTTCCATGTTTTTACCATCGGCATCCATGCGAATGATGGTGCCTTCAATGCCTTTGACCTCGCAAATATTGCAGGGTGCGCCAATACCGACATAGAGCTTGTCATCCTTGTCAAAGCGGATGTAACGCCAACCGTGATGAAAGCTTGAGGGCATGCCTTCATAAATCACCTCACCCATTTCTGACCAGGGTAAATGCAAGCTGAAACCAACACCCGGATAGCGAACGATTCTGTGGTTCTCAGCGACGTAAAGAAAGCCCTGATGCATGGCGACACCATTTGGTGCATTCAGACCACTCATCATAGTGACAACTTCATCAGCACGCCTGTCCTTGTCCTTATCGACAACCCCATAAACGTTGCCATCGACAGTACCAACAAAAACCGTTCCCATAGATTGTCCAAGCGCCATTTGTCTTGCCCCGGTAACTTCGGCAAAGACCGAGATGCTGAAGCCTTTTGGTAAATTGATCTTCGATAGATTCTTTTCTGCACCAGCCAAATCGGCATGGGCACTTGAAAGTACTGATAGCAAAAACAGAAAAGAAAACAAAAGGCTAAGCTTAGTTGGATGCATAGGATTACTCCAGATTTAATCTAGTTCAATTTTATGTTGGCGGAATTACTATACCAGACAAACAAGGTGAATCATCACTACATTTTTTTCCTCATGAAGGTAGAATTCCCTTCATGAAAAACTTATTGGTCGTCTCCCACAGTCCATCACCGAATGCCAGTGCCCTTACAGCTGCCGTGGTTTTGGGCGCGAGTCATGAAGATATTCATGACGTTAGTGTTCGGCAGTGTCCGCCCCTTCAGGCGGAGGTTGAGGATGTACATTGGGCTGATGCGATCATACTTGGAACGACTGAGAACTTTGGGTATATGAGTGGAGCAATGAAAGATTTTTTTGATCGAATTTATTATCCTTGCCTGGAAAATACGCAGGCTCTGCCTTATGCCTTGTTTGTTAAAGCCGGACTTGACGGGCAAGGTGCGAAAACCAGCGTTGAGCGCATAGTAACCGGACTAAAGTGGAAACAAGTGCAGGAAACGCTGATTTGCCAGGGGGAGTTCAAAGCAGATTTTCTACAATATGGCGAAGAGCTGGGTATGACGATGGCAGCGGGGCTGGAAGCTGGTATATTCTAAAAGCACGAACATTGTTGATAAGCTTATTAATTCACATATTCTCATTATCGTTGAATAACAAATCAATAGAGCAAGCCAGGAATCCTTTGTTGCGTCTGGCATTACCTGCCCTCGAACGCGCTGCGAGGCAGGCACGAAAAGTGGCCTCGCAAACGCGGACCGCACTTGTCATTATGCAGGACGGTCGTCTGCAGCGCATATATCCGAATGAAGTACCTGAGGCCGATACGAAGTATCACGATGAACAAGATCGATAAGAAACGCATCATTTGTTATAAAATAATCGATAGGCAATTAGCAGTTTAATGCTTAAGTATTTACTCGCAATCTTTATAGTCCTGTTTCTCATCGGTGGATGCAGTGATGAAGCAGTACTTTCAAAAATGCCAGCTGATGCCGTCATCCTTGCTTTTGGGGATTCTCTGACTCACGGTAATGGAGCAAAGCCGGAAGAAAGCTATCCTGCTGTTCTGGCAGAGTTGAGCGGTCGACAGGTCATTAACGCAGGTAACTCCGGGGAAGAATCTGCTGCGGGTCTGGCGCGTTTGCCGGCCTTGTTGGACTTGCATCGGCCGAAACTAATGATCCTTTGTCATGGCGGCAATGATTTCCTGCGTAAAAAGGATATGGGGAAACTGGAGACTAATATAAGAGCGATGATTAGTCTGGCAAAATCAAAAGACATAGAGGTTATATTGTTAGGTGTACCTAAGCCGGGGCTGTTTCTTTCTTCCGCTGAAGTCTATGGAAAAATTGCTGATAGTGAAGGCATTGTTTTTGTCGAAGACCTTGTGGCTGATGTGCTTGGAGATAATTCACTAAAATCTGATACGGTGCATCCGAATAAAGCAGGTTATCGCATCATGGCAGAAAATATATACGAAACCTTGAAGGAGGCCGGAGCCTTGTAGAAAATTAAGGATACCCTTAACGGTCTTAAGGAATCATTAGACAAGTATTCTTATACTCTTCTCGAATTAAATGCCAGTCAAAATAATGGGTCATTAGCAAAATTTGTGGGTTAACATAAAAGGTAAATAAAAGCTCATCGTCATTCCCGCATGTTTTTAGCGGAGTAATGGCACATGGATGTGCCGCATATGAACCAAAGGATGGAAATCCAGAAAGAAAGAGGAATTAAGGAAATAAGCCAATCCCGTACTAACTTACTGGCGCGATATCAGATGTTGAATGAATCCATTGATTAACTAGATTTGCATCCTTCGCTCCGTAGACGGTGCGTACCGTTGTACATCTTTTGAACGGCACATTGTCCATGCACCACTTCTCCGCTAAAAACATGCGAGAATGACGGGTCTTTGTTTAGCAATCTCAAAAGAACGATTGTGTTTCTACTCACAGATTCTGAGGAAGAATCAAAATAATTTTAAACTGATTACAGGTCACAACGCGTTGGTTGGTGAGGTAATAATTCAGAAATAATATGTGTGAAAAAACAAAGTTCTCAATATTGTTGCGTTAAGATCGGCAAGTGGTTAAACTTCATGGAACCAATAGGCTCATTACTGCATGATGCCAGCGTTTTTAAGAAGTCGTTATTATCTAAAATTCAATTTAGACAGGGATCCTTTCCCTCAAAAATCCAGCCAGAATAAACTTTTTCTCACCCATGAACTGACGGCATTGATGGATCAGCTTATTGGCGCCATCAAGTCACAGGAAGAGCTCATGGTGGTTGAATCAAAGCCCGGCGGAGGCAAATCTGTCCTGGCTGAATACCTGAACTATGCGAAAGAAGCCAACTGGTATCTCAGTCTTGTCCGCGCAAGTGAGAAAATGAGCAATATTGAATTGGCCCATGCCATAATTTCTCAACATTTCCCAAAGCACCGCTTCGAAAAGACCCAGTCCGGTTCAATACTCCGGGAGTTTCTACAGTTATATCAGCGCAATAGTAAATTACCGGTGGTTGTGATTGACGATGCTCATTTATTACCACAGGAGACCTTGAAATTTGTGCTGGAATTGTCGAGTCAGCGGCATGAAGATGCACAATTTCGGATTATTTTGTTTGCGGATAAAGCGATAAGATTGCAGTTTAATCTTCCCTCAATGAAGAAAACCGATTCGGTAGCACTCGAATATTTACGAATTCCATCGTTTTCAATGGAACAAACCGCAAAATATATCGAGCATCGTTTGTCTTTATCCGGACATTGTAATATGTCGCTATTTGATGGTGAGGCGATTAAACAGATTCATGAGAAATCAGCTGGTGTACCAGCTGACATTCATAAGTTTGCCAAACAACATATGCAGGATATTGTTATTCCTGGTCGAATCAAGAGGAACGTTTTTCGTGCTACCGCCTCCATTGCTGCGGGGCTGATGATGTTTGTCATGGTTTATGCAGGCATGAGCGATAATGGTAGACAGGTAGCGACGAATTCATCGGTATCAATTGCTCTCGAACTGCCAAATGGGGGTGGAGAAACCATAGTAGTTGAAGAAAAGAAAGTATCCCTAAATCACGCGAAAACTAATATTGCTGTTAAAGATAAAAATGACAGGAAAAAAACAGTGGGTATTATTTCAAAAAAAGCGCCGATACAAAACAATAAGAATGTCTTGCTGGCAGACATGAAACGTCAGAGAGATACAAGTGCAATGAAAATCGCGAAAGCAAAGGCAAAAGCAGAAATAAGACTGCAGCTGGCAACTTACGATGCTCTCGCCCTGAGGATTTCAGATGTAGTGCAAAATTGATTGGTTCAACATAGACTAATAAAAGATGTGCCACATCATAATTATCATGCAGTGATATACTGACGCCTAAATCAAATCCAAAGGAACCAAAGGTTGATAACAGTAGTCTCATTTATGCATGGAAATATGATGGCATTGATGAAAATAATACGTGTGACTGGATTTGTGTCGATGAGTTCTGCTTGTAGCCTTGACGATATAAAGCGCCTGAGTCATGAGGCAGGCAATCATTATGTGTGCAATTATCAGGAACCCAATCTGCCTGATAAAGTACGTGAGTGTCAAAAAATACCTTGAGCTACGAACAATACAAGACTGCGCGTTCTGAGACATTGTCTAAAAATTGAATTTCTGCTGTTATTTTTTGTTTTTGCCCGTCATTAATTTACTGTTTATAGACTATAGACTTACAGCTTTAAAAAAAGCATATGGATAAAACCATCACATTTATATTGTTATTCATCGTTCTTTCAGGTGTCGCCTATTATTTATGGCAGGAGCATGAGACCAATCTTGTTTTAGAGAACGCTAAGCCCCCACCCACTGTCGAACCCAGCACGATATTGCCCGAGGTGATCGAAGAAGAGGTGCATTATCCGGTAGTGGAGCAGGTGCTTTCTACCAATAACGAAAAGACTGATCCGCCAGGCCAGGTTATCGCTGAAGTTTTGCAATTACCGTCTCTTAACGAAAGCGATGAAGTTATGCAAACAGTATTTTCTCGCATTTATGCACCGCTAAGACTTGCAGAGATATTCATCTTTACTGAGTTTGCTCGTCATTTTGTGGTAACTGTCGACAACATGACAGCAAAAAAACTTCCCCAACGTTTGGCGTTTACACACCCTCCGGCTGGCGATTTGATGGTTAAAAAGACAGCTTCTGAGAAAGAATTCTTGCTAGACGAAATTAATTTCGGGCGCTATAGCCGATATATGGATTTTATCGATAACGTAAATGATCAGGAACTGGTATCAATATATACCAGATATTACCCCTTGTTCCAGGAAGCATATGAAGAGTTAGGCTATCCAGGGCGTTATTTCAATGATCGCCTGATTACCGTTATAGATCACCTTCTACAGACTCCCGATGTTGACGAGTCAATAAAACTTGTGCAGCCCAAAGTGTTTTATCAATTTACCAACCCTGAGCTTGAAAAATTATCAGTGGGACAAAAAATTCTTTTACGCGTAGGTCACAAAAATGCCCTGCGAATAAAATCCAGACTGGTAAATTTACGTCATTTGCTAACGACATTAGGAATGTGAGTAATAGATATTAACTTCCAGTTTTTAACCCTCTACCTCAAGCCCTTCCGATTTTTGCCTAAAGCATGTACTGGATAAGTTTCCGTAAACTGCTCAGTCCAGCAATATTGCTACTGGGTGCTATTTTACTGCGTCAGCATGTGAGTTCTCTACATGTCGCGTATTTGCCCTTGCTTCAGTATGCACCCTATATCCTGCTCGGTGTCGTACTTGCCTTATGTTTCTATTACAACCGTTCTCGATT
This sequence comes from Planctomycetota bacterium, assembly GCA_047638675.1. Classification (GTDB taxonomy): domain Bacteria; phylum Pseudomonadota; class Gammaproteobacteria; order Eutrophobiales; family Eutrophobiaceae; genus WLWS01. Next base: position 8,574 of record JBLIML010000166.1, read on the forward strand.
GTTTGCCGGCGCTTTATCGAGTCTTACTATCTATTATCTCATTCAGACGCAATTACAAACGACATTAACTCAGCAAGATACCATGTTGGTTTTCTCCCTCATCAGTGTCTTACATCCACTAAGTTTGTTATTGTTTATGTTTATGCCTGAACGCGGTTTAGTAAATCGATATGGGTTATTCTTCATCATCGCTATAGCGTTTGTAGT
>JBLIML010000167.1:0-8758 GCA_047638675.1 Planctomycetota bacterium
ATTAGCGATATCCCCATGAACGCCGCCGATGCCTTTGTGCGACGGGCGAAGTCTTTGCAGATGACCGAAGACGTGGCCGATGGTGCCGTTCACATTAATACTGCCCTGGCCGACAGGCTTGGGTTGATTGAGCAGGATGAAGTCAGAGCCGAACAAAATGACGTGGCCTTGACTTTGCCTTTGGTGTTGGATGATCGCCTCCCTGAGAACTGTGTGCTCATTCAAGCCAAGCATCCCCAAAGTGCAATGCTGGGTTCCTGGTTTTCCGATATTACGCTTGGAAAGGTCTGATTTTGATTGAGTCAATTTACGAAATGATCAGAAGCTTACTGCTGCAACCAGCAGTGTCTTTGCTGGTGCCGGGTGCCATGGAGGGGCAGGCATTATACACATTGGAAATTCTGGTAAAAATCCTCGCGATCTTGATCCCGGTATTGGTAGCGGTTGCTTACATAACCTATGCAGAACGTAAAGTGATTGGATTTATTCAGGGACGCATCGGTCCTAACCGGGTTGGCTTTTTTGGATTTAGTGTCTGGGGTTTAGGTCAACCTATTGCCGACGCTGTAAAGCTAATGTTTAAGGAAATCATTATTCCATCAGGGGCAAACAAGTTTTTGTTTGTCATCGCGCCAATACTGTCACTGGGACCATCACTGGCTGCCTGGGCGGTGATCCCTTTTTCCGACACTTTAGTCCTGGCTGATATTAACGCCGGTTTGTTGTACATCCTCGCGCTAACTTCACTCGCGGTGTACGGCGTGATTATCGCTGGTTGGGCATCCAATTCTAAATACGCTTTTCTTGGTGCCATGCGATCAGCGGCCCAGATCGTTGCCTATGAAATCGCTATGGGTTTTGCTCTGGTTGGCGTATTGATTGCGGCAGGTAGTCTCAATCTTGGCAAGATCGTTATGGCCCAGGATGGCAGTATTCTTCATTGGTTCTGGTTGCCCTTGTTACCCCTGTTCGTTGTCTATTTTATTTCTGGTGTAGCTGAAACCAATCGCGCTCCCTTTGATGTGGCTGAGGGTGAGTCTGAAATCGTTGCGGGTTTTCATGTGGAATATGGAGGCATGGCCTTTTCCATCTTTTTCATGGCTGAATACGCCAATATGATCATGATTGCGGTATTAACATCGCTGATGTTTTGCGGTGGCTGGTTATCTCCTTTTCAGGGTATACCCGTATTAGGCGAGCCCAGTATTATCTGGTTATTATTGAAAATATCATTCTTCCTGTTTTTGTTTCTGTGGTTTCGCGCAACTTTTCCTCGTTATCGTTATGATCAAATTATGCGACTGGGTTGGAAGGTGTTTATTCCCATCACAATTGTATGGATTGTTGTTGTAGCTGTAATGGTAGTTGCTCAAATACCGCCCTGGTTTAATTAACCAAAGTATCAAAGATACAGAGTAAAATTATGTTACAAAGTGCAAAACAATACTTTCAAAGCCTGATGTTGTGGGAACTAATCAAAGGCCTGCAACTCACGGGCCGTTATCTGTTCAAACGCAAGATTACGGTGCAATATCCGGAAGAAAAAACGCCGCAGTCCGGACGATTTCGAGGCCTGCATGCCTTGCGAAGATATCCTAACGGGGAAGAGCGCTGCATCGCCTGTAAATTATGCGAAGCGGTGTGCCCTGCGCTTGCTATTACTATTGATTCCGAGCAACGTGAAGATGGCACTCGCCGTACCACGCGTTATGATATTGATTTAAGCAAGTGTATTTTTTGCGGCTTCTGCGAAGAATCCTGTCCGGTCGATTCCATTGTGGAAACACGTATCTTTGAGTATCACGGTGAAAAACGCAGTGATTTGCTGATGACAAAAGAGAAACTGCTGGCTGTAGGGGATAAGTGGGAGGCACAAATTGCCGAGGATCGGGCTAATGATGCGATGTACAGATAAGAAAGCAGTGAAAAGTAGAAAGTAACAAGTGAAAAGTAGAAAGTTTAAAGCGAACTCAAAAACCATTAACGAATATTATGTTTGAACAGATTGTATTTTATTGTTTTGCGGCCATGCTGATTTTTTCTGCAGGGATGGTGGTGTCTATGCGGAACCCTGTGCATTCGGTACTGTTTCTGGTGCTGTCTTTCTTTTCCAGTGCCGCACTATGGCTTCTACTGCAGGCTGAATTTCTGGCTATTGTGTTAGTGCTTGTCTACGTCGGCGCTGTGATGGTGCTGTTTTTGTTTGTGGTGATGATGCTGGATATCAATTTAACGGTGTTAAGAGAAGGTTTTGCCAAATACCTGCCCGTCGGCGTAGGTGTGGCACTATTGATGATGATATCCATGGGGCTGATTGTCAGCTCGGGGCAATTTGACCTTGGGCAGAGTGTTAATGCTCTGCCATATGATCCAGATTACAGTAATACCGAGGAACTCGGACTCGCGCTTTATACAGATTATCTTTACCCTTTTGAAATCGCCGGTGCCATACTGCTGGTAGCCATTATCGCGGCAATTTCACTTACCATGCGTAAGCCACGCACTCACAAGACACCCAAACCTGGCAATCAGGTTTCTGTTAATAGTAAGGATCGTGTGCGTCTTGTAAAAATGAAAGCGGAGAAAGAATAGGCATGCTCGTACTCTCCGATTTTTTAACCCTCGCCGCCATTTTATTCTGCATCAGTGTTGCAGGCATTTTTATCAATCGTAAAAATGTGATCATTTTATTGATGTGCATCGAACTGATGTTGCTGTCAGTTAATATGAACTTTATTGCTTTCTCCCACTTTCTCGGTGATATCGGTGGTCAGATATTTGTTTTTTTCATTTTAACCGTTGCAGCCGCAGAGTCTGCTATAGGTCTTGCCATACTGGTGGTTTTGTTCCGAAATAAGAACACCATCAATGTCGCCGATCTAAATAGTATGAAGGGATAGATATGTTTGAGAATATGGAAAATATTTATCTCACTATCGTCCTTGCTCCATTGCTGGGTTCTATCATTGCGGGTTTGTTTGGTGGGTTGATCGGTCGTTCCGGGGCGCATTGGGTCACCATTATCGGTGTAGGTATCTCCTCGATATTATCAATGGTCGCCTATAAAACTATCGTCTTTGATGGTGGCGAAGTATTTAATCAAACAATTTATACCTGGTTGAGTATCGGTAGTCTCGATATGAACGTCGGTTTTCTCGTGGACCAATTATCAGTCACTATGATGGTTGTGGTGACCTTTGTGTCCTGGATGATTCATATTTATACCATTGGTTATATGCACGACGATCCCGGTTATCAGCGTTTCTTCAGCTATATCTCTTTGTTTACTTTCGCCATGTTGATGTTGGTGATGTCGAACAACTTCATGCAGTTGTTTTTTGGATGGGAAGGCGTAGGTCTGGTGTCCTATCTTCTTATTGGATTCTGGTACAAGAAAGACACCGCTATTTTTGCCAACCTCAAGGCATTTCTTGTTAACAGAGTAGGGGATTTCGGTTTCTTGCTGGGCATAGCAGGGGTACTGCTGTATTTCGGTAGTCTTGACTATGTTGAAGTTTTTAGTCGCACAGCTGCGGTTGATGGTCAGACGATGGAAATCTTTAGTGGGCACGAATGGTCTGTGATGTCTGTAATTTGTATTTGTCTATTTATTGGTGCCATGGGTAAATCCGCACAAGTACCACTGCATGTATGGCTGCCTGATTCCATGGAAGGTCCGACACCGATATCGGCGCTTATCCATGCAGCAACGATGGTGACGGCCGGTATATTTATGGTTTCACGTATGTCACCACTGTTCGAATTGTCCGAGACAGCGTTGAGTTTCATACTCGTTATAGGTGCGATTACGGCGCTTTTTATGGGGCTCCTGGGTCTGGTACAAAATGACATCAAGCGTGTTATTGCCTATTCAACATTGTCACAACTGGGTTATATGACCGTGGCCCTTGGCGCGTCTGCTTATGCCGCCGCGATGTTTCACCTGGTGACTCACGCTTTCTTCAAGGCCCTGTTATTCCTTGCGGCGGGTTCTGTGATTATCGGTATGCACCACGAGCAGGATATGCGCAAGATGGGTGGGTTATATAAATATATGCCCATAACCTGGTTTACCTGCCTGGTCGGTTCGCTTGCTTTGATAGGTTTCCCCGGCACCTCCGGTTTTTATTCCAAGGACGCCATTATCGAGGCGCTGCATCATTCACATCTGGCAGGTTCCGGTTTTGCTTATTTCGCCGTGGTCGCTGGCGTTTTTATTACCGCTTTATACTCCTTTCGCTTATTCTTTTTGACTTTTCATGGCAAGGAACGTATTGACAAACATACATGGGATCACCTGCATGAGTCACCCAAGGTAGTGACCGTACCTTTGGTGGTGTTGGCGATACCGTCGGTGATCCTCGGTGCATTTTTGATTGGACCCATGCTTTTCCAGGGTTATTTTGCTGAAGCCATTTTTGTTTCTCCCGCCCATGACGTACTGAGAGAAATCGGTAAAGATTATCATGGCGTTTTGGGATTTTCCTTGCACGCCTTCAAAGCGGCGCCTGTCTATCTTGCCTTTGCCGGCGTGCTGGTGGCCTGGTTGCTTTACATTAAATTCCCTCTAGTGCCCGCACAACTGGCAGAGCGATTCAGCATCGTGCACAAAATTTTGTTGGAGAAATATGGTTTCGATAGTTTTAACCAGACTGTTTTCGCTGGCGGTACCCGAAAAATCGGACAGCTATTTTGGAACATAGGCGATGTACGCATTATTGATGGCTTTTTTGTCAATGGGACTGCCTTGACCGTGCGCTGGTTTTCCAGTGTCGTACGGACGCTTCAATCCGGTTATCTTTATGATTATGCTTTTGCGATGATCATTGGTTTGTTGTTATTGCTTGCTGTTTTTGTACATCAGTTATTTTGAAAAATTTCTCAGATGGATCTTAATATTCCCATTCTAAGTTTATTGATCTGGACGCCCATATTGGGGGCTGTCTGGGTGCTGTACGCCGGTGACAGGCAGGAGAACACGGTTAAATATCTGAGCCTGGCAGTGGCGTTTATTACCTTTTTATTATCGTTATTTTTATACATGCAGTTTGATACGACCACACACCTGATGCAGTTTGTGGAAAAAGCGGTGTGGATAGAATCATTTAACATTAATTACCATCTAGGGGTTGATGGTATCGCTCTGCCTTTAATTCTGTTGACAACCTTTACCACGGTGCTTGTGATTTTGGCTGCGTGGGAGGTCATTGAGACACGAGTCTCCCAGTACATGGCGGCGTTCCTGGTTCTGACAGGTTGCATGAATGGCGTGTTCCTGGCGTTGGATGCGATGTTGTTTTACTTTTTCTGGGAAGCGATGTTGATCCCGATGTTTCTAATTATTGGTATCTGGGGCGGACCCAATCGAGTCTATGCTACGGTCAAATTCTTTTTATATACCTTTTTAGGATCGGTGTTCATGTTGGTGGCCTTGCTTTATCTTTATTCAGAGGCAGGCAGTTTTAATATTCTTGATCTTCATATGCTAGCTCTGCCATTGGATGTACAAAAGCTGGTTTTCATTGCTTTCTTCCTGGCTTTTGCTGTGAAGATCCCAATGTGGCCAGTGCATACCTGGTTACCGGATGCCCACGTTGAAGCACCCACCGGAGGCTCGGTCATTCTGGCGGCTATTATGTTGAAGATGGGTGGCTATGGTTTCATCCGTTTTAGCTTACCAATTGCGCCGGATGCCAGTGCGGCAATGGATGGCTTCATGATTGTCCTCTCGCTGATCGCGATTGTTTATATCGGCTTCGTTGCGCTTGCTCAGCAAGACATGAAGAAATTAATTGCCTATTCCTCTATATCGCATATGGGTTTTGTCACTCTGGGATTTTTTATTGGCTTCTCGATTTACGCCAAAAGCGGCTCAGCGGAAGGCGCCATCATGGGCATCGAAGGCGCAATGATGCAAATGATCTCCCATGGTTTTATTTCAGGCGCCTTGTTTATTTGTGTCGGTGTTTTGTATGATCGCATGCATTCTCGGCAGATCAATGATTATGGTGGCGTGGTAAACACCATGCCACATTTCGCCGCTTTCATGATGTTATTTGCCATGGCGAATTCCGGTTTACCGGGCACTTCAGGTTTTGTCGGCGAGTTTCTGGTAATTCTCAGCAGTTTTCAGGCGAATTTCTGGATAGCTTTCCTCGCGGCCTTAACTTTAATTCTCGGAGCCTCCTACACGTTGTGGATGTACAAGCGCGTCATGTTTGGTGACATTGCGAATGAGAAAGTTGCCGAATTAAAAGATATTAATCCGCGAGAGACATTAATACTCAGTTTGCTGGCTATAGTCGTCTTGCTTTTTGGGCTTTGGCCTGCCCCTGTGTTCGAAGTCATGCACCCGACTATCGAGCATTTGTTTGAACATATCATCCAGCCTAAATTATAAAGATGACTGCAGAATTAACATTTTTGATACCGGAGATAGTGCTTTTTACGTTGGCCTGTATCATTCTGGTGGTAGACACATTTGGATCGCCTGAAGATAAATCATTTACTTATTGGTTATCACAAAGTTCGCTAATCGTTGCTGTCGCGCTACTAATATTTTTATACCCCGATAGAACGGAATATGTGTGGAGTATGAATTTTGTTAGCGATCAGTTGGGTTCTATCCTGAAGATATTTATCTGCGCTATTACTGGCGTCGTTTTCTTTTATTCTTATGACTATCTCAAAGAACACGAGTTGATCAAGGGAGAGTATTTCATTCTCGGTCTGTTTGCTGTGCTTGGGATGATGGTGATGGTGTCAGCTTACAGTTTATTGACCATCTACCTGGGTCTGGAACTATTGTCCTTGTCCTTGTACGCAATGGTGGCCATGCACAGGGAGTCACCAACTGCTTCTGAGGCGGCTATGAAATACTTCGTGCTCGGCGCGCTAGCCTCTGGCATGTTGCTCTATGGGATCTCCATGCTTTATGGTGTTTCCGGTGCTATCGATCTTGGCTCCTTGTCAGCCTATATCTCACAACAGACAGATACGGGTTTGTTGCTCACATTTGGGCTGGTGTTTGTTATTGTCGGCATTGCTTTCAAACTTGGCGCAGTGCCATTTCATATGTGGGTGCCGGATGTGTATCAAGGGTCGCCCACCTCGGTTACGCTGTTTATCAGCAGTGCACCGAAGATTGCAGCCTTCGCCATGGCAATACGTTTTCTGGTGGATGGAATGGAAGGATTGATGGAAGGTTGGCAGGGGATGCTGATGATTTTGTCTGTGCTATCCATGGCAGTGGGGAATATCGTTGCTATTTCTCAAACTAATATTAAACGTATGCTGGCCTATTCTACTATTGCACACGTAGGTTTCTTGTTGTTAGGTATTGCCTCTGGCACACACAATGGTTATGCCGGCTCCATGTTTTATGTACTGACATACGCCTTGATGAGTATGGGTGCCTTTGGCATGATCATTTTGCTTGGTCGTAAAGGTTATGAGGCGGATACCCTCGAGGATTTCAAAGGACTCGCTGATCGTAGTCCCTGGTTCGCCTTCATCATGACGATCCTGATGTTTTCCATGGCCGGCGTGCCGCCGCTTGTTGGCTTTTGGGCAAAGTGGTTTGTGATAAAAGAGATTGTTGCCATGGGGTATCTGTGGCTGGCAACGATTGCCGTAGTATTTTCAGTGATCGGTGCCTATTACTATCTGCGAATCATCAAGCTGATGTGGTTTGACAAAGCCGATCAAATGACAGCGATTAAAGCCAGTCAGGGAATGCGTTTTGTCCTGAGTATTAACGGCCTTGCTTTACTGTTACTGGGTTTTATTCCTGGTATGTTGATGGCACTTTGTCTTGGCGCGTTTGCGTTATAGCTATTTGACCTAAGTTATAATTTTTCAGGCAGTGCCCCTGGCTAATAGCTGTCCCATCTGAACCGCATCTCCAACATGAATGAGTTCTGACCAGCTAATCCGATTCTGTTCAAATAAAAGAATCACCGTTGAACCCATATTAAAACGCGCTATTTCTTCACCTTTCACATAATTCGTTTGTTGAACAGAGTTTGAATCATAATTCCAGATACATAGTTCCCGGGTTTTGGCTGGGGTAATTTCTCCCTGCCATACAGTTTCCATACTGCCAACAAAAATGGCGCCTACAAGTATTGTTGCCATCAAGCCAAACTCTGTCTCAAACAGGCAGATCAATCTTTCGTTCCTGGCAAAGAGTTGATCAACGGCTCTGGTGGTGGCTTCATTCACGGAGAACAAATCACCAGGTACATAAATCATCTTCACTAAGCTTGCATCAACGGCCATATGAATTCGATGATAATCTCGAGGTGAGAGATAAAGGGTGGAGAAACTGCCGTTTTTAAAACGTCTCACGGCGTCTTCGTCGTTGGCCAAAAGCGCAGGTAAACTGAAGTGCTTGCCTTTGGCCTGCAATATTGCGTCTACTTTAATATCACCTATCTGCGAAACACTACCATCCACAGGAGAGACAATAGACAAGGGCGTGTTATCTATAGGCCGTGCAGAAGATTTCAGGATACGGGTGAAGAACTCATTAAAATTACCGTAGGCTTCAGGATCAGGCTGTTCTGCAATTGTCATGTCTACCTGATAACGGCGAATGATAAGCTGAATAATAAATTTCTTCCAGGGAGGCCAGCGCCAGCGCGTAGCGCGATACATGCATTGCGATAAAAAATGTTGCGGTAAAATCCCTTGTATTAACGCGTTAATGTAATCTAACATGGGTGCCAATTCGTTATATTAAGATTAATGATGATTG
>JBLIML010000168.1:0-8617 GCA_047638675.1 Planctomycetota bacterium
ATTGTTCGTTTAAGGCGAGTGGCCCGACCCGGCAGTCTGATCTTTATGCTCAGCGATTTTCGCAACCTGGATGAGAAAACGGAATCCCAACTGCTTCTGATGAGCAGACATACCGATATTGTGATGATCTTCATTTATGATCAGTTGGAACGATCGTTGCCGAGCGCCGGACTTTATCGAGTGAGTAATGGTAAGCAAGAGATCATGCTGGATACTTATGATCGCGCACGTATTGATTCTTATCATGCACATTTTCAGCAACACCAGGAAAGACTGGAGCGCCTGGCAAAAAACGCCAGCATCCATTTAATATGCTGCTCGACAGAAGACCAGCCCCTCGCGGTATTGCAAAGCGGCTTGAGCAAGAAGATCAGGCGATGACAGATCCCCTGGAATTACCATTAAAGGATATTCATTTACCAGCGGGAATTAGTTGGTGGCCACCTGCACCGGGTTGGTGGATTCTGCTTGCACTGATTATATTGATCGTGGGGCTAATCTACTGGTGGCGCCAGCGCCAGCAACGCATAAGGCGTTCCGCCGTTAATATGGCCAGGCTGGAACTTGATTCACTGCAAAGCCATTACCTTAAGCATCAGGATGCGCGTCAGTTTGTCGCCGATCTCTCTGTGTTGTTACGACGATTGAGTATCAGTGCTTTCCCGCGCACAGAAACGGCCAGTCTGACTGGCGAAGCCTGGTTGAAATTTCTCGATACGCCACTGCAAGATCACTCTTTTACCTCAGGTCCCGGACGTATTCTTGTCGAGGCGCCTTATCGCCCTGATGTCAAAGCAGAGGAAATGCAACCACTTATCCTCCTATGCCAACAATGGATCGACAAACTCGCTGATAGAAAAGCAGGACAGCCGTCATGATCAATTTTGACTGGCCCTGGTTGATTTTACTTTTGCCCCTTCCATGGCTGTTACGCCATTTTTTACGGCCTGTGGTTGCCGCGAGAGAAGCGGCTTTGCGTGTGCCTTTTCTGGAGGATTTCGCCGGAAATGAATCGCACATTACGAAACGAATCTTACGATGGCCACTTTGGCTGGCAGCAATAGCCTGGATATTATTATTATTGGCCAGTATGCGTCCGCAGTGGCTTGGGGAGTTGATTGAGATCCCCGTAAGTGGCCGGGACCTGATGTTAGCTGTCGATTTGTCCGGCAGTATGGAGGAGCAGGATTTTCTTCTTGAGGGCAAGAAGGTAAATCGACTGCTTGCCACGAAGTACGTTGCAGGCAATTTTATAGAGCGGCGTGTTGGGGATCGCATCGGCCTGATATTGTTTGGTGAACAAGCTTATTTGCAATCACCCCTGACGCTGGACAGAGCTACCGTTCAAACCTTGTTATTCGAATCAGCAATCGGACTGGCCGGTACCTCTACTGCGATTGGCGATGCCATAGGTCTGGCTGTAAAACGCTTACGCAAACATGAAGACAGCAATCGTGTTCTAATCTTGTTAACGGACGGGGCTAATACATCCGGCGTGGTAGAACCGCTGGAGGCCGCCGATTTGGCGGCTTCAGAAGGATTAAAAATCTATACCGTTGGCGTCGGTGCCGATGAAATGATCGTTAGAAGTTTTTTTGGTAATCGAAAAGTGAACCCTTCTGCAGATTTGGATGAAGACACCTTGACTGCAATTGCCAAAAAAACCGGCGGATTGTATTTTCGAGCCAGGGATACAGAGGAACTGGAAAAAATCTACCAGATTCTGGATAAACTGGAGCCGATAGAACGCGATGTGAAACGTTTTCGCCCCAGGCAGGCCTTGTATTATTGGCCGCTTTCGTTCGCTTTTATTATCGCTGCAATTCTTTTAGGGCTGAAACAAAGCGGTAGGATACGATAATGTCACTGGAATTATTTCATTTTCTTCGTCCTTATTGGCTGTGGCTACTACCTGTGCTTGCTGTGTTACTTTGGTTAATGATCTTCCGTCGTCTCGGTAGTCGAAGTTGGGAAGCAATTTGTGATTCAAGACTCCTGCCTTATATGTTAATTGGTGGTAGTAGCCGTTCGCGAGCCGTGCCGATCTTTCTGGTAGGGGTCAGTGCCTTGATATCGATACTTTCTCTGGCAGGGCCTGTCTGGGAGAAATTGCCTCAGCCTGTTTTCAATAACCAAACTGCACTGGTGATAGCCCTGGATCTCTCGCATTCCATGGATTCAAATGATATTTCTCCAAGCCGTCTGGAACGCGCACGTTTCAAGGTGGCCGATATTCTTAATCAACATGGTGAAGGTCAGGCCGCCTTATTAGTGTATGCCGGTGATGCCTTTACAGTGACGCCTTTAACCGATGATATGGCAACTATTGCTTCACAATTACCCGCGCTGGCCACGGGCATCATGCCGAGTCAGGGGAACCGCACTGATTTAGCCCTGCTCAAGGCCGAAGAACTCCTGAAAGGGGCAGGTCACAGCACGGGCGATATTTTATTGGTGACCGATGAAATCGATCTACCACGTCTTGAGTCTCAGGCAAGGGAGCTCAAGCAGAACGGATATCGAATTTCAGTATTGGGAATTGGGACGGAGCATGGTGCACCTGTTGTGAAGTACGACGGTAGTTTTCTGAAGGACCGTCGCGGCGAGATCGTTATTCCAGTTCTGGATGATTTGCCTATGCGGGAGTTGGCAAAAATGGCGGGCGGAAATTACCGAAAAATGACCCCGGATGATAGCGACATTCAGTTTTTACTGAATGGAATTTCACAGAATGCAAATAAGCAGCAGGGATCGGTAAGCGAGTTTGAAACGGATGTCTGGCACGAACAGGGACCCTGGTTAGTATTGTTATTAATACCACTGGCGGCGCTGGCGTTTAGACGTGGTTACCTTATCGTGCTGGTGATTCTGATCATGCCCATACCTGATACTGCGCAAGCCTTCGAGTGGGAGAGCTTGTGGTTACGTGCAGACCAACGTGCAAAACGCGAACTTGATGCGGGCAACTCGCAGGCGGCTACGGAGTTATTTAATGACCCGAGTTGGAAAGGTGCCGCGCAATATAGAGCGGGCGATTTTCAGGCAACGGTGGATTCCCTGGAAGCAATTGAGGATGTCGAAGCCCGCTACAATAAAGGTAATGCCCTGGCGCGTTTGGGACAGTTCGAAGAAGCTATCGCGAGTTACAATCAGGTTCTAGAGCTTATGCCTGAACATGAAGATGCACAGCATAATAAGACCTTGCTTGAGGAAGAACTGGAAAAACAGCAACAGCAGGATAAACAACAGTCGCAGCAAGATAAAGATCAGAAAAAAGAGGACGGTGAACAACAGCAAGAGAGCCAGGATCAGGATCAACAGGGAGAACCGTCTGAACAGGAGAAAGACCAGCAACAACAAGAGCAAGAGAGCAATGAGGAGAAGCAGAAAAATAAAACTGAGCAAGAGCAGGAATTGACAGAAGAGGAAAAGCAGAAGCTGGAGGAAGAAAAGGCGAAAGAAAAACAACAAAAAGCCGAGCAAGAAGAGAAAGAGCTTGAAGAGAAAGAACAACAAGAACAGCTCGCCCAGGCGAGTCCAGAGGAAATAGACGAAGAACAGCAGGCGACCGAGCAGTGGCTACGCAGGATACCCGATGATCCAGCGGGGCTGTTGCGACGTAAATTCCGTTATCAGTATCAGCAACGGAAAAACCAGCAAGGTACAGAAGAAAAGACATGGTAATTATTAACATGAAACGATCTATTGCTCTACTAATAACGATAGCGACATTACTGATGTTCACTAGTACTCAGGCAGCCACAATTACGGTAAGCACTAATCGCAATCCTGTCGGCCTGAATGAGTCTTTTATGCTGATTTTTGAGAGTGACAGCTCGGTGGATGGTGAACCGGATTTCTCTCCTCTCAACAAGGATTTCCAGATCCTGACGCGTAACAGTAATAGCAGTATGAGTATCGTTAACGGCAAAATCAGCAGTTCAAAGAAATGGCAATTGACCGCACTTGCACGGCGCGCAGGTAAATTGATACTTCCAGTGATCCATTTTGGAAAGGATCAAAGCCAGGCATCATTCATTAATGTGAATACCGGTTCGAGCTCGACATCAACATCGAATAGCTCTCAGGATATTTTTATCGAAGTAGATGTGGAACCGAAAGATTCTTATGTGCAGTCAGAAGTCATTTACACGGTACGTTTATTTCTCTCCGTGGCGACATCCAATGCCAGTCTTAGTGAGCCAGGGATTAATGGTGCCAATGCGGTAATTGAACGCCTTGGAGAAGATAGTAATTTTCAGACAAACAGACGAGGTAAACGTTATAACGTGGTAGAACGTAGATATGCAATCTATCCACAGGTAAGTGGTGATCTGACCATCGAGCCGGTAATGTTTCAGGGGCAAATAAATCGCAATGCCTTTTCCTTATTTGATCCCTTTGGTCCACAGGCGAACACAATCATCGAGCGTTCAATGCCAATTACCCTGGAGGTTAAGTCAGTCCCGGATAATTTTCCCGGTGGTCATTGGCTCCCTGCAAAGAATTTAACATTGACTGAATCCTGGTCGCAGGATCCGCCGCAGTTTCGAGTGGGTGAACCCTTGACGCGCACATTGACCCTGGTGGCTCAAGGTCAGACTGCAAGCCAGTTACTCGAATTACCGGAATGGGTACCGCAAGCCTTCAAGCAATATCCCGATCAACCTACTTTGAGTGATAGTAAACATACCACTGGTATCACGGCAACGAGACAGGAAAAGGTTGCGATCATTCCTAACAAGGCTGGCGATTATGTCTTACCTGAGATCAATATTCCGTGGTGGAATACGAAAACCAATAAACTGGAATACGCGCGAATTCCCGAAAGAAATATTACTGTTGCGGGCATAGTTCCTGACACTGAACCTGGTATGACAGGACTGTCAAAGCTTGACGATGCTTACATTACAACACCGGAAAAAAGTGACATTATTTCCGACCCGATCTCGGTGACCGAATCCGAGAGCAATGCTTTGTCCACCGAGTTTTGGCAAGCACTGAGCGCGGCGTTGACTTTATTATGGCTGGTGACATTATTTCTTTGGTGGCGCGGTCGCGCGATTGTTAAAAACGAAGTAGTGCCGGACAAGCGTGCGGTTCGATTAAAGGCGGCGTTTAAAGCCGTAGAGAAAGCGTGCAGGGAAGGCGATCCGAATAAGCTCAAACAAGCCTTGCTACAATGGGGACAACAGGTCTGGCCGAATACTCCACCTACGAGTTTAGGGGAACTAGGTAAGCGTAGTCCGACAGAACTGGCCGAAAAAATAGCGCAATTAAATAATAATTTATATAGTCAGCAAAAATCCGCTTTTGATGGAGACGCATTTTGGCAGGTGTTCAAAACCAGCCATGCATTAAGAGAAAAGCAGAACGAGCAGGCCACGAGCGAACTCGAACCTTTGTATCGGCTTTGAATTATCAGACTAAGCTAAGCCGATGCCATCGGAGAAAAGAGTAAAGTCGTAACGCTTCGACAGAACATTTATGCTTTGTATCGGAGTCTCAGCGATCCCGATGTACCCTGGTATGTAAAATTTCTGCTGGGTATTATTGTCGCCTATATTATTTCACCAATCGATATCATCCCGGACTTTATTCCAGTATTCGGCTTACTGGATGAGGCAATATTGGTGCCTATTGGCATTAGCCTGGCCTTGAAACTTATGCCTGTAGACGTAATGGAGAAATATCAGCAGGAGGAGGGAAGTTTTCCTCGACAGTTTGTTATAACGGGAATAGTGCTGGTTTTATTGTTTTGGGGAATGACGATTGCGGCTGTTTTATTACTTATCTAGCGTCGTAGTAAGGAAATCACTTTACTTCACGAATGAGAGATTAAGAACCCTTAACAATCGCCACAGTTAAACAAAGCCAGGCAAGAATAAACGCTGTACCACCTATAGGTGTGATTGCCCCTAGCCAGCGAATATTGCTTAAGGCGAGGGCATACAGGCTGCCGGAAAATAAAATAATACCGGCGAACATCAGGCAGCCCGACCATTTAAGCCAACTCGATGCCGGCAGATGAAAGGCGATAAGACCAAGCAATAATAATCCCAGGGCATGATAAAAGTGATACTGAATACCGGTTTGGTAGACGGCCATCATTTGCTCTGATAAACGTGCCTTCAAGGCATGCGCACCAAAGGCTCCAAGCATAACGACGAGGGCCGCATTGATACTGCCCATCATTAGCAACAATTTTGTGCTGTCGTTCATCTTCCTATGTTTTTACTCGTAGCGGCCTATACGCTCGCGCTTGGTCTACTAGAGACATCATCATACCAACGCCGCGAATGGCTCTCATTTTCAGCTAATTCGATCTCCAGCATTTTTGCAAAGTCTATCGCGCAAATAGCCGTGATATCGGCAATCGAAAAGGTATCACCGGCAATGTATTTCTGATTTGCCAGACGTTTATTGAGATTTATCATAAATAATTGATAACGTCTTTGCCCTCGTTCGGCTAACTCCGGGATAGCTTTATATTCAGCGGGAAGTCCGGGTACACCTCGTTCAGAAAATGCGGGAAAGGTATTACGAAATTGATCAAGCAAAGGCAGGAAACCATCGAATTCCACCTGGCGTTGGCAGGACTCAATATTTGCTTTACTGAAGGCATCCGTGCCGAGGAGGTTTGGTTCAGGATGCAGTTCTTCCAGATAACGGCAAATGGCGACAGTTTCGTCCAGAAAATGACCGTCATCCAGTTCCAATGTCGGTATAACACCTCTTGGATTGATTTTTAGAAATTCCTCATTGAGGTTCTCGCCTTCCATCAGATTTATTTCGATGTGTTCAACATCCAGACTTTTTTCTGCCAGGAACATGCGTACCCGGCGAGGATTTGGGGCCATTTTCATATCGTAAAGTTTCAAGATTGCCTCTCCAGTGTATTATTAATCGTTGTTCCAGTATTTCTGCATTTCAAAAAACATAAATGATGCGGTCCATGTGATTAGAACGAGTCCAGTTAGTGACTCCAGACCAGTAAGAAATCGCAAATTTCCCACCGGGACAATATCACCGAAGCCGAGAGTTGTGTAGGTAACAAAAGAATAATACGAACAATTTAACAAATTCGCATCTCCGATCCCTTCCAGCGTACCAAATCGATTCGATTTTATCAGAAAGAAGTAAGCAAAAGCGAAAAGCCATACTTCCATAATATGGGCAATCAGCGCACCAAAGATCCCAACGGCAATACGAAAGCGATAACGGATCGTTAATCGAGGCATAAGTATGGAAAGGCGTGAGAGCATTTCGAAATGCAAGATTACCGCGAGCGCAATAACGAAAGTGTTAATAATAAAGACAGATAGCATTCTTAAAGTCAGTGATTTGTGTTGGTTATTCTTTCGCAGGAGGTCCGGGCCATCTAAATATTTCCAGATTAATTTTACCCTTGTCATTAAAGACGATGCCTTCCTCCTCCAATATATAGCGCTGAACTGTGTGTCCCTCTGTCACACTTCTGGCACTGATGCGTCCCTGACTGTTAACGACCCTGTACCAGGGAACATCAGAATCGTCGTCCAAAGCGGCCATGGCGTAGCCAACCTGTCTTGCGCCGCACGAACCCACCAGTTTTGCAATTTGACCATAGGTCGCCAATTGACCTTCTGGTATGCGTTTTACCATGGCGTCAATGCGTTGATAAAGGGCACCGCGATTGGTAGGCTTTGGCGCGGGTTTGAATAAACTCACTTCTTTCGGATCGAAACCCTGAGAATGCAACCAGTCTCTCAGTATATAGCCAGTTGCTGAATCCGAGTGATGCAAATCCTGTTTTTTCACGTGTTTATAACTGCGTAATTCGTCGTTGAGAATAACGGTGCCTGAAGCACGAACGTAGTAGCCTAAAATAATCTGGTTCATTCTGAAAAATGGATAGACTTCTATTAGCTCGACGTGGTCTGTTTTTAATCCTAACTCTTCTTCAACTTCGCGAATTGTACCTTGCTCTGAAGATTCACCTTTTTCAAGAAAGCCTGTGATGACGGAATAAACGTGTTCAGGCCAGGCATAATTATTTGCCAGGATAATTTCACCCTCATGTTCGACAACGGCCGCTACCACCGGCGTGGGGTTGTTCCAATGCGTGAACTCACATTCATTGGAAGTACAAAGCAATCGCTCGAAATCATCGATTGTCTTCGCGACTAAATCGGTTTTACATAGAGGGCAATATTTCATTGGTTCATCATTTGTTGATATCGTAGGAATAATTCTTTTTACGCAACATGCTTCACAATAAGAGCAATGGCACTACAAGTTGAGATCATCAGGATTATTATCCTCGAATATCCCTTGTCTAAATAAGTAGCGAGTCTACCAGAGGCAAAATAACCAATAAGAAAGCCCGGCGCCAGATACAAACCAGTAATCATTTCCTCATAAGCGAATTGATTGGCTAAATGTAATATTGATAGCGTTAAAATGGAACCAAACATGTAAATAAATGACAGGGTGGCACGAATGGTAGGTCCGTTCTCATGTTGATATAAGAGCGCTACAAAAGGTGAACCACTGGCCACGGTAATCCCCATAAAACCTGCGGCCCCACCTAATGAAAGCATATTCGTTTTGTTGTAATTCATTTTACGTCCGAAGA
>JBLIML010000169.1:0-8608 GCA_047638675.1 Planctomycetota bacterium
ACACTGCTGAATGAGAGCGTGATGATAAACAATGGTAGTGGATATTCACGAATTCCGCCGCCCGTTTCAATTTCCCTTTCTCAACAAGGCAATAAAGTGACAACCTCGCGTATCGATCCGAATCATGATCTAATTGTCACCTGGAGTGATTTTGCTTCTGGTAATACAGATCCCAATGGCATTGTTGATGACCTGGTCTTTGTTGTTACAGGAGACTGCCACGGCAAGAAAATCGATCACAGTGGCGGACCTTTTGGCAGTGAAGCTTATTTGACCTTTGCAAGCAAAGAGTATGTGATCCCGGCGTCAAAGCTGGAGCCCGGTGAAACCTTGCAGATATTTGTTGAACATGCTGAGATGGATTCATCAATGTACAGAGCTATCCCGGAGATTGCGACTTATGCAAGCACCAGTTTTCTGGATATTCGTACCCTGGGAGAGAAACGGAAAGAACGAAAAGAGTGTCCGACTGTCATGCCAGCCATGGATGGTGGTCAAACAGACAGGCCAACTAAAAAATAGATTAGAGAAATGACAATGATCAAAAACATAATATTATCCCGGGCGCCAGTATTGGCTTTGTTTCTCGCTCTTTACGTTTTGCCAGCATCTTCTGAACAAGACGACTTATGGTTTTTCGTTCTTGTTAAATCAAATAATTATGCGCAGGATACCGAGGGTGAAATAAAACTGCTCAATTATCATTTTTTCTCCGAATTGTTTGGCAAAGAACCGGGGAAAATCAAATCGGCGACATTAAGTCAGCCTGGGAAAGAAGGGGAGTCCTTTAATTATGAAGATCGAGGGGAAGCCTTTTATTATGAAGGCGGGCATTTTAATACAGAAGCGTCTGTCGATACAGCGCATCCAAACGGCGACTATCGGTTTCAAATTAAACTGTCTTCGGGTAGTGAGGTTGACGCCACTTTGGCGCTGAGAGGCCCAGGGGGTGAAACAGATATCCCCGCACCTATACAAATAAGCTTTTCTCAGCTGGGTGAGAAAGTGAAACAAAAAGAAGTGAATCCGGACTTACCTCTGCAAGTAAAATGGAGCCCTTATTCGAATGGTCAGGCAGACCCAAAGGGCATCGTTGACGACATGATCTTTGTCGTATTTCAGAACTGTCAGGGTGAGCGAGTATTTCATACCGGCTTGCCTTTTAAGGAAGCTAATTACACGAAATACAATGTTACAGAGATTAATGTCCCTGCAGGCAGTTTCAAATCAGGGCAGACGTATTCCTTGTTTGTTGAGTTCCCCCACGTAGTAGATAGCGTGATAGCGAATGGGGTTCCCGGGTTCACCTCTTACGCAACCGCGACCTATACAGATATTACGGCGATTGGGGAAATTGATAACAGCACCTGTCCCGATGATATACCGCCGCTTGATACCGGTCAGACTGACAGAATGGATGTTGAAATTAACGAATAAGTGGAGCCTATAAATATGAAAAGTTTATTTTTAGCTGTTTTTGCTATGCTGATTTCGATGACAGCTTATGCATCAAATGACGACGAGAATATTGAGATGAATGATAAGAAAATTACGGATAGCACGGTCATGCTGTATTACAAGAACCTTGATGCCCCGCGAAGTTTTTATAAGGATTTATTA
Source organism: Planctomycetota bacterium (assembly GCA_047638675.1). Lineage (GTDB taxonomy): Bacteria > Pseudomonadota > Gammaproteobacteria > Eutrophobiales > Eutrophobiaceae > WLWS01. Next base: position 1,621 of record JBLIML010000169.1, read on the forward strand.
GGACTGGAGTCAACATATGAGGATGTCTGGGTAAGTATTTATAAATTAACGCCAAGCTCAGCGGTTGGTCTTGTGCTTGAAGGCGGTACGGCCTATCACAAAGCGAAACAGGATAACGCTGTGATGCTAAGTATAGGTGTTGAAGACGTCGACGCCTGGTATGAAAAGATACAATCTGCGGAAGGCGTTAAAACATTGAAAGAGATTTATGATCATCCCAAAGCACCCATTCGTGCCTTCTTAGTGGAAGATCCCGGTGGCTACACCATTGAAATATTGCAGTGGTTAAAATAAATAACAATTAAAAAGAAAGGTGATTTTCTGATGAAATTTGCTGTACGACTAATTCAACATCTTGGCAGCCCGAGAGAGATAATCGAACTGGGTATATTGGCGGATAAAGCCGGTTTTGATCATGCCTGGTTTCCGAGTGATAAGTTCATGTACCACGCCTGGAGTATCATTGCGGCGCTGGCTGAGCACACAGAGAATATCATTGTCGGTGCTAACGGCACCGAACCTTATGGTGTCTCTCCCGGCGAAACAGCCGCCTTTATGGCGACCCTTGATCAGTTAAACAAAGGTAGAACGGCGATTGGTTTTGGCATGCACACGCAGAAGATGATTGAGTGGATGGGGATCAATGTCGAGGATCGCGTTACTCGCGTGCGAGAAGCGGTGGAACTGATGCGTAAAGTCTGGCGTGGTGAAGTGGCCGAATTTAATGGACAGGAGTTTCAATGGTCAGATCAGTGTTATCTGCGCTTTGAACCTTATCGTAAAAGAATCCCCATCTACGTTTCCGGATTTGAAGATGAGGATCTGGCACTGAGTGGCGAAATCGGTGATGGCAGTTTGCCGATGGTGACTCCACCTGAGTCGGCAAAGCTGATGGTGGATCGTATCTACAAAGGCATTGAGAAAGCAGGACGTGATAAAGCAGAAGTAGACATCTGCGGTTGCGCCTGGATTTCTATGAGTGAAAACGGTAAAAATACACAAACGGATTCACTCAAAGACATCCTTGCCTATTTCGGTAATTATCTGGATGAAGAAGCGCTGAATACCGTGGGACTAAGCCAGAAGAGTTTTGCCGGAACGGCAAAGGCCGTGGAAGAACGCAATTATGAGAAAGCGAGAGAGCTTGTCACGGAAGACATGCATCAACTCGCTATCGTCGGTACACCGGCAGATGCCATAAAGAAAATCGAACTGTTGATTGATGCTGGCATTACCCAGGTATCGATTGGTGGACCGCTTGGCCCGGATCCGAAGGAGACGATCCGCCTGTTCGGAGAGAAAGTTATTCCCTACTTCAAGTAAATCACATCAGATAAAGTAATTCGAAATGCTGAGCATAATAAGGCCTATGCTTTCTTAAGCGTCGAGTAATCCGGAAGCAGATGAGTAATGATCGTTGCAGCGATCATGATTAAACAACTGAGATAAAGTACCAGGCTGTAATCACCCATCGTGTCGAAGCAAAAGCCGAAAGTTGGTGGCCCCAGAGACACGCCCAACATCATCGAGGCGAACAACATGCCAAACACCTCGCCATAATTTTTTAGGCCAAAATAACGGCCAGTCAGGAAGGCGAGCAGATCAATCTCGGCACCGATACTGAAACCCACAAGTATCGCCGCAATATAGGTAGAAAAACCACTGGCACCGCTGGCAAGGATGGCGATACCAAGAGTGGATATCAGAAAACAACATTGCGCAACACGCGGCGCAAACATACGATCCATCAGATAACCGATAGGCACTCTAACAATGAGAATGGTGATGCCAATCAGAGAAGCAGCTTTGGCGGCATCAGCACGTGACATACCTCGATCAGAAAGCATGGGTATAATGTGTATCAGTAGACCAAAAAGGCAAAAGGCGATCATGGAAAAAATGATCACCAATAACCAGAAATTCCGATCTCGCAAGGCCGCATGACGGTTCATGCCACTTAGCTCTTGTTTGGTATTCTCTGTATCATTCAAATCCTTAACACCATCTGGTAGCAGACCCATCTCAGCGGGCTTGTTGCGAAACAGGATGACGATGATCGGAATCGCGAAGAGTAAAATTATTGCGGCAAGTGTGTAGTAGCCAAAGTGCCAACCGAAGGTGCTGTTAACATACTGAATCACGGGGGGAACTGCCGCATAGCCCAGGCCACTACCCGCCATTGCGATACCGATGGCAACGCCGCGCCGCTTATCAAACCAGGAGGAGATCGCTAACATGAAAGGCAGGCTGTTAGCTGCGGCACCGAGAGACCCCATAATGAAAAAGATGGCAAGCAGGTGCCATAGTTGACTTAGCACGAGAGGTATTGTCGCCAGAGATAGCCCGATTATCAGCATGGAAGGCAGTAATACTTCCTTGCTGCCGAAACGATCGACCAGTTTGCCAACGATGGGCATGAAGAATATCAGTGAGAACGTAAAGATAGTGGTCGATAAGCTGATTTCGTAGCGACTCCAGCCAAACTCATCATGCAGCGGAATAATAAAAAGACCCAGCGATCCAAAAGCAAACTGTCCCGGCCCTACAATTAATCCTATAGTGCAGGAAAGTAAGACCCACCATCCGTAATACAATTTGCCCTGTGTCTGAATTTTATTCACCATATAAACTGAAAAGCGATTGTCTAAAGTTTAAAAGAGCCACTATAGTTGAAGCAGATAATTTATCCATAGCTGAATAGTTCATAATGAAAGAACCTTTGAACAAGTCTCTTCATCGTCGTGCTGGTGAAAACCCGCATTCAGTAAACTACTGTTTTAACTGGACTGCATCCTTTGCTCCGTAAACGGTGCATACCCCTCAAGGGGCTACCGAGGTCTCTGCAGCACTCCTCTGGTTTTCACCAGAATGACGACATTATATCATTTGGAACTTGATCAAAAATTCCTTATATCGTCTCTCTCGAGCGCGCCTGAGTAAGCGCCATTCCCGCACCCCTTCGGGCATAAACTCCAGCGGAGAAGTGGTGCATGGATGAACCGTTTACGGACTAAAGGATGGAAATCCAGTAGAATAAGAACCCTTCAAGCGGCACACACATTCACGAAACAAGTATGGAGACATTCCTATGATCCGCCTCAGCAATTTATTATCCTGTTGCTTGTTCCTTTTACTTTCTGCTTTCTCATTCACGCTTAATGCAAAAGATATCATCTACGCTGGTCACATGCTGGATGTAAAATCGAAAACGATATTGGCAGAAGTCACCATCACCATTGAAGGGAACAAGATCCTTAAAGTAGAGCAGGGCTATAGTAAAGCTGAACAGGGAGATGAGATCATTGATCTCAAAGCCTACACCCTGATGCCCGGTCTAATGGATATGCACGTCCACCTGAGCACTGTTTTATCACCAGGCTTCTTCATGGAAAAGTTTGTCATGGATTCCGCCGACTATGCCTTTCGATCGACAAAGTACGCGAAAGATACCCTGCTAGCAGGGTTTACCACAGTGAGAGAACTCGGCGATCAGGATCACAATGTGACGATTGCCTTACGTGATGCCATTAAAGAAGGCTATGTGATTGGTCCACGCATTTATACTGCAGGGAAGGGGCTAGCTACCCTTGGAGGCTTGGCCGATCCAACAAATGGTCTGCGCATGGAATTCATGGGTGAACCCGATTTTGTTGAAGGCGTGATTAACGGACCACTGTCAGCACGCAAAGCTGTGCGCCAGCGTTTTAAGGAAGGAGCGGACGTCATCAAGTTAAATGTCACCGGCGGTTCGATCAACCAGGGACGTGGCGGTTTTGGTTCACAGTGGATGCAGGATGAACTGGACGCGGTGGTAGAGACAGCAAAAGAATATGAGATGAGTGTCGCTGCTCATGCGCACACGCCGATCGGCATAATTCGTTCTGTTAAGGCCGGTGTCGATTCCATTGAACATGGCACCTTCATGAATGATGAAGCACTAAAGTTGATGAAAAAACACGGCACAGCCTATGTTCCGACGATGAGTGCGATGAAGTGGATATCAGATAAGGCAAAAGATGCGAATAGTATGCCTGCAGAAGTTCGCGCCAAATCGGAAAATTTGGGATCACAAATTGATCTCACTGTGAAAAAGGCCTATGAAAAAGGACTGTGGATCGTCTTCGGTACTGATGCCGGTGTTTTCCCACATGGTATCAATGCGCGTGAGTTTGAATACATGGTCAACGCAGGCATCCCACCCATGGCTGCACTTTTAAGTGCCACCATTGAAGCTGCAAAATTACTCAAAATAGAAGATAAACTCGGCAGTATCGAAGCCGGTAAGCTTGCAGATATGGTGGCGGTGAAGGGTGATCCACTGAATGACATCCGCCTGATGCAGGATATAAAGTTTGTAATGAAAGACGGTGTTATTTATAAACACCCCACCTTTATTCCTGCGAGAGCAGAGTAGTGGTGCAGGGATGCACCGTTTACGTACCAAAGGATGGAAATGAAGCAGTTGTGAGCAGCTATTTTATACTTAGTCCTATCGGTGCTTCTGCATAAAACGGAATACTGTTTACTTTTGGTACACAATTATGCAATGTGAGAATTGATAGCGACAGCCTTTATTCGATTGGTATTACGAAAAATGCCCCTTTATCTCATTACCCTCGCATTCCCACCCGCCATTAGTTTTTCAACCTCAGCAAGTGTTGCCATTGAGGTATCACCGGCTGTGGTCATCGCCAGCGCGCCATGGGCAGCGCCGAAGTTGACTGCTTTTTCCGGCCCTGCATCGGTGAGGAAACCATAAATAAGTCCTGATGCAAAACTGTCTCCACCACCAACCCGGTCGAGTATTTCCAGATTCGGGCGATGAGTGGCTTCATAGAAATTACCTGCCACCCATGCAATCGCACCCCAATCATTAACAGTCGCTGTCTTGACCGTGCGCAAGGTGGTAGCGGTCACCTTAAAATTGGGGAATGTGCTGACAGCGCTCGCAATCATTCTTTCGAACGCCGCTACGTCTATATCAGAAATGTTCTCGTCCACACCTTCCACATGTAGACCGAGGCAGGCGGTAAAGTCTTCTTCATTGCCAATCATGACATCGACGTAGGGTGCAATGGCTTTGTTCACTTCCTGCGCTTTTTCCTTACCGCCAATGCCTTGCCAGAGCGAAGGACGGTAATTCAGATCATAGGAAACAACAGTGCCGTGCTTGTGTGCTGCTTGAACTGCTTCTACTACAAGATCTGCGCTATTGGCTGAGAGTGCGGCAAATATCCCACCAGTATGAAACCAGCGTACGCCTAATTCATCAAACAGATAGTCCCAGTCAATGTCACCGCATTGCAATTGCGAAGCTGCGGTGTTTCCGCGATCAGAATTTCCGATGGCACCGCGGACTCCGAAACCCCGTTCGGTAAAATTTAAACCGTTGCGCACTGTTCTGCCAATACCATCGGACGCCACCCATTTAATATGTGTACTGTCGACGCCACCCTGGAGAATGAAATCTTCTATCAGATGGCCAATTTCGTTATCGACCAGCGAAGTAATAATCGCTGTTCGCATGCCAAAGCATTTGCGTAGACCACGAGCGACATTATATTCACCACCACCTTCCCAGGCTTGAAATTGTCGCGCAGTTCGAATACGACCTTCACCGGGGTCAAGGCGAAGCATGACTTCACCTAGAGAAAGAAGATCGTATTTACAGGAATCTGCGGGTTTAATATTTAACGTTTCCATAGGCTTCTTGCTAATTTTGTATTAAGGACAAGGCTTCGCTGGTCAGACGCGTAATTTCATCGTATTTATTTTCCTGCATCAGTTTACTGGCGACAAACCAGGAACCACCCACGGCTGCGACGCAGGGGATCTTTATATAATCCAGCATATTTGCCAGGTTAATACCGCCGGTTGGAATAAAACGAATCCCGGTGTGCCCATAGGGTCCGGAGAAAGCATTCAACATTGCGGCGCCACCAGCGGCTTCAGCGGGAAAAAACTTCAGAACATCAAGATCAAAATTCCGTGCCAGTTCAATTTCCGAAGGGGTGATGACACCGGGCATGATTAACAAATTATGTTTCTGGGCATTTTCAATTACCTTTGGATTAATTCCCGGGGTAATAGCAAAGCTGATGCCCATGTCTACGAGTCTTGGGACAAGATTATGATCAAGCAAGGTGCCAGCACCAACGATCATATCTGGTGCAGACCTTTTAATGGCTTCCATACAGTCCATGGCCGCATCAGTACGTAGCGTCACTTCGATGACATTCAGATCCGCAGCCAGAAGCGCTTCCGCAAGCGGCACTGCCTGTTTGACATCATTAATGACTGCCACGGGAACAAGTTTATTTTTGAGTATCTCCTCGAGCATAGGTCTTTACCGTTTTGCTAATAGTGTTTCGGATAATGATGGCCCACGTCCAGGCTTGCTCCAGGGGCAGACTTGAATACAAATCCCGCATCCGTAGGTCTTGCTGAAATAGGGCACGCACTTATCAAAGTCTACGTACCATTTTTCTATTCCTCTGACGAGTTGCTTTTCATCACTAATGGCATCAACCGGGCAATCGCTGGTACAACGTCGACAGCTTGCACATAAATCTTCTACACCGATGTCCACTGCTGCATCCAGCTCAAGCGGCATATCGGTTAATACTGTTGCAAGGCGAATATCTGAGCCCAATTCTCTGTTAATTAAAGAACCGTGTTTACCGAGCTCTCCAATTCCCGCTTTTATGGCGAGTGGTATTTGGAGTATGTCGGCACTTTCACAATAAGCGCGTGCGGGCCAACCCTGTTCTCTTATGTATTTTGCCAGCTCCACAACAATCCGGGTGATTTCAGTATAGGCACGAATAGTTTCCAGACCACCTTTAAGATAAGTGACATGCTCCTTCATGACATCAAACTTCATTGGGTAGGCAATAGAAATGGCGTATTTGTATGGCGCTTCATAATCCTGGTAAGACTCGTTCTCGCTTATTTGAGTGATACCCACAGCGCCAGCCCCTAACAGGCG
>JBLIML010000170.1:0-8566 GCA_047638675.1 Planctomycetota bacterium
TTCCAGTTGATGATGATCCTTTTATCGGAGGAGTATTGCTATATGCCACGGGTGAAAAAGCTACCCCTTTTAAACTTCCGGAAACACTGTGGAATTTTCAGCAGCATGGCTACAAGATAGGTGAAGGACCATTTAAGTTGGGTCGTGATTCAGTGTCTCCAGTGATAAAAAAGCCAGTGAAGGCACTGGAAGGTCCTGTACATGGCCAGAATGTCGCTGCGGATTTTGACCGAGAAGTTAAATACCTGTTGCCGACAATGAGTGCCTTCCAACAGTTATCGTTCCCACCGAAGACCATTGGAATATATAGCACCAAAAACCCGCGCCTGTCTCGAAGTGAGGATTCACGAAATGATTGGTCAATTTTGGGTTTTGCAGGGTATTCCCAGCCTGGGGCGCGAATTATTCCAAAGCGATTTAATAATCCTCCCAAAAATTACTATGCCTATGCTCAGGCAGAGATATATAACGATAGCTTCTATGATTTGTATACACAGAAGTGGAAAGCTAAGCTGGTGCCTGCTCGATTACTACGCGACAACGGACAATCTGGCTTCCGACGTGTTCTGCAAAAATATCCGGAGTTACAGAATTTGATGTCCAGGCTTACATCATCGCAACTGGATTCAATAAATGCGCATTAAAACGAATAGGCAGCAAGGAATTGCCTCGGTGGAATTCGTTTTGATTATTCCCTTTATGTTAGTTTTTATCCTGCTTGCGGTTAAGGCATTCGAAGTCAGTAAAATACGTTTGCTTGCCGATGAAGAGGCCCGCAACATGGCCTGGATGGCGGTTATGTTTGGATCGGAATGTCCTGATAAACTCTCTTTCGTGCGTTCAGTTGAAGAACAATTTGGTGGCAGACTGTTGCCAGGAAAATGCAAGATACATGATCAGGCCGCGCAGCGTTTTGACAGAATCGTAACCACCGGCCCAGAGCGACGTTATCAGGGGGAGCTCTATCGTGATTTTGTCGGCCGGGGAAATGTACCAGTGATTGTGCAAGCGGAATCGCGTTTCTTTTATATCATCAGCGCCAGCGATTGGCTTGGCGATTTTTTATTTAAAGGATCTCATGCTGTGGATGCCGCGCCAGTGTGGGAACTGTCTGTATTTCCAGGTGGATATGATCGTTACCTCGAAGGGCAAATTGGTAGCGATCTTTTGTTTCCCGGTTACTTCCCTGGCGCTAATTTGTGAACATCAGAACCTGGATGCTACTAATTGGAATCGGCCTCGGTTCTGCTGGTACCGTGCCGGCCGCGGTATATCTTGAGGAAACAACCCGTTCATCTCCATTTGTAGACATGTTGTCTCTGGGGGATAGACAGGCTGGTAAGCGTCGAATTGTTATTAACGGTATGGAGGTTACGGCGGATCTGGAATATTCCGACAAGACTACCGAAGAGGTTATTCAGCAGGTTGCCAACTATCGCCAGACATTGGTCGATGTAACGGAGCCCGTTGTAGATGATGACGAAATTGAGCAGATATTATCAAGCTTCCGTCAATCCTATCAGGTAGGTGGTGATAATTGGTCCAGTATTGCATGGTTTGAACCAGCTCCACCCCAACAGAAAAAAAGTGGCGGTAATAGTTACCTTCTAGATAATCTGATACAAGGAGCAACCAGCCTGGTGCTTGCTATCGATCATGAAGAAGGTGGCAGTGCTATTTGGAAAATGCACTATCCAAAAATTCGAGACTTGTTTCGTTTTACCTTCGCACCAGAGTCAGATGTCGAAGGTCAGGACATCAAGGGGGTGAATCGTTTTTTTGGTGCAAGAAGAACCTATTCGTTCTATGAAATGAGCGACCATTCACAAAGCTATCTTGTCGCCTATCTGGGTGAAGGTGACCTAGATTCACGTCAACAGTACTTTGTCGAGCAAATCAAACAGTCTGAATATCAATTGGTCAGAACTAGTGGACATAAGGACAGTATGACACTGTTTGCCAGTGCTAGCGGGGCGGAACTCGTCATAAGAAGTCAGTATCAAACCAATCAGATATTAGACATAATGCAACTTAAAATTCTTTCAGCAAGGTAAAGCCATGTCTAAATGGGCACTCATAATTGGAATTGTTTCGGGATTAGTGGCAGTTATTTTGCTTAATCTTTACATTGGTGATCTGGAGCAGGGCAGCAGTTATTTGCGGTTGTCCCCAACATCTAACATTGTGAAAGGCGATGTAATTGATGAATCGATGTTGGAAACAGAGGCGTTTCCCAAGGAATATCAATCTTTAAAAGATGTGTTTATTACGCCATCCGATATGAGTCTTATATTGGGGCAAAGCGTTGTTGAAGATATCACCCCGGGTAGTTTGTTGAAGTACTCCCACTTTACCGAATCTGAAAACAACAGTTTTTCAATGACCATTCAACTGGGGTTTCGAGCGGTATCTATTCCCATAACAGAAGTGACCGCGGTGAACTTTTTCATTGAACCAGGCAGTAATGTCGATTTGCTTGGCACATTCAATTACAAGAGGCCTGCTAAAAAAGTCAGTACGGAAACAGAATTACCTGACTCGATTGCGCGGGATATAGTTAGCCGAATGGAGACCTCAACGATTCTGCAAAATGTTAAAGTTTTGGCGTTAGGTCGTTCTACTACTCGACAAGCGTATCTAAAACGGCGTGATAGCGGATTTCGTACCATTACCTTTGAGCTAAGTCCCTCAGATGCGGAAAAACTTGATTTCGCACGTCGCCAATCAAAAGGACCAATAACGTTGACCCTAAGAAACCCCCAGGATACCAAAGAGGCGCAGTTGGATAGCGCTAACTTTGAGAGCCTGTTGAATTAAATCCGGGTATCACTAAATGCCTCTTTTAATTAATAACATGCTAACGGGTGAAAAATGGGTCAGGGATTTGGTAGGAACCGATATCAAGATCGGTTATTTCAATAAAGCAGCTGAAGAAGATTCTTCGATCATTCATCTTCCGAGTAATCTTGTTGCATCACCTCATGCGACACTGAGTTCCAAAAATGGTCAGTGGTTGGTACGACACCATGGTACCGGGGACACTCTGGTCAATGACTCTGTTCTTCCCAAAGGCCAGCGGCAAATTCTTGCTGCGGGAGACGAAGTACGTGTAGCCAACTTCACATTGAGGTACGTGGAGGAAAAACAACAGCAAGATGAAGATGGCGCGAAATTAATTACAGATGAGCAACTGTTACTGAATCTTGAAACTAGCATCCACAATAAGATCAGGGACGAGATGGCTCATGGAATGGGTGAGGATTTGCCCGATCCTCGGGACCAGGGTATTCGAAAAGAGCTTGAATACCATATTTCACGAGAAGTGGAAGCAGCCATAAGCGAACTGGAAAGCGAGAATCTGGATCGGTTGGCCGATCTTGCGTTATTGAGAAGATTGGCCCGCACCATTACCTCAGGCGAGCAGGGAAGCCTAACCAAATCGCTTGACAAAGAAGCTACCATGGATCCCCATGAGTCAATATTGTCTGAACTGGAAACACGGTTTCTCAAGCGACTGAATATCAGTTTGCAGCCAAAAAAGATGGAAGAAGAGTTTAAATTGCTCTACCAGGAATTTTCCAACTATGAAAGCCGCCGCAGTCTTGAATTAACTCGTGGTGCGAAAATTTCTTTGGTCGGATCACTTCTCACTCTGGAACTCAATTCCCAGATCTTTGGCCTGGGTCCTTTGCAAGACTTGCTGGATTCCGAATCAATTACTGAAATTATGGTGATCGCCCCTGACACAATTTATGTGGAACGATTCGGCAATCTGGAGAATACACGCCGTAAGTTTCTAAGTGACAAGCTGTTGGACCGTGTCGTCGAACGTATTGTTCAGCCATTGAACCGTCGAGTGAACCGCGGCAGTCCCAAAGTGGATGCACGGTTGCCGGATAAATCTCGGGTAAATATCGTAATCCCACCGTTGGCAATCAAGGGGCCGTGCATAACGATAAGAAAGTTCAGTAAGGATCCCCTTTTAATGAGTGACCTCGTCGGCTTCAAGTCGCTAACTGATGAGGTATCGAATTTTCTGGTAGGTTGTGTCGAAGCACATAGAAATATTATCGTTTCCGGGGGTACCGGCACCGGTAAAACCACTATGCTGAATTGCCTTTCAAGTTTTATAGACGAGCGCGAACGAATTGTCACAATTGAAGATACCGCTGAGGTGCAACTCCAAAAGCCACATGTAGTGACGCTAGAGTCAATGCCAGAAACTCCGGATGGCGGGAAACCGGTTACTATAAAAGATCTGGTTGTAAACGCCTTGCGCATGCGCCCCAATAGAATCGTGGTGGGAGAATGTCGAGGTGGTGAAACCCTGGACATGTTACAGGCGATGAATACGGGCCATAGTGGCTCAATGACTACGGCACATGCTAACTCGCCAGCCGCCTTGATGTTGCGCCTGGAAACCATGGTAATGATGGATGATGCAAAAATTCCAGTACATGCAATTCGAGAGCAAATAGCTAGCGCAGTGGATATTGTGGTTCAAGTCAATCGTTTTGTGCTCGATGGTAGCAATGAACGTCGAGTGACTAGTGTCGCCGAGGTGATTGCGGTTAACGAGGATTCGGGGGAGCTGATAATTGAAGAGATTTATTCCTATGTGCCGTCACTGGATAAACTAATGCACACTGGATATATCCCAGGGTTCGTAGAGCAACAATATCTGGAAGGGATCTCTGAAATCTCAAGCTACTTCAAACCATGAATTTTGATCTGTTAATAATCATCAACGTTGCGTTGTATTTGTCAGTATTCCTGCTTGTGTTTCTGGCCTTGTACCGCGGCGGCAGTGTAGGCGGCCGCTTTCTTGGTAGATACGAATCCAGCTTGCAGTTTGAACTAAATCGCTTGTTTGTACGAAATATGACCGCAAGAAATGTTATCGCCCTGGGCGGTTTATGCGGAATTATGTTGGCATTTCTAGTATGGCTTAAAGTTAAGTCAGTTCCTTTTGGTGTCCTGGTATTTGTCGGGTCACAATTTTTGCCGTTGCCTGTTTTACGTAACTACGTTGCCAAAAGACTTGAAAAAGTTCGCGAACAACTGCCTTCGGCTGTCGATAGTATGGCAAGCGCGGCGCCTAATTTTGGGCTGCCTGATGTTATTAAAGAAGCTTCGCATCTGTCACCCAACCCTATTGGACAAGAACTCAGACAGGTATCGTTTGAGTACGATGTTGTGAAGATAGATGTTGAAACGGCCCTGCTAAATGCCAGGAAGCGACTGCAATTATCGTCTTTTAATCTGGTTGCGTCAGCTCTTGTTATTAACAATCAAAAAGGCGGTAATCTTAGTCGTGCCCTGGCAACCATGTCTGGGTCGTTACGCGAGATTCTCAAATTGGAGAACAAGGTTATTACCGCGAGCTCAGAAGGCCGTAAGGCCGCCCGGGTTATTAGCGCCATGCCAATTCTGCTGTTTTTCTTTATATCATCCTTCCAACCTGATTTGATCGATACACTCACAGGCTCTTTTACTGGTTGGGTAATGTTGGCTCTTTCAGTCACTCTGTATTCATTTGGTGCGATATGGATGTATCGTATGTTGAAGGTGGATGTATGATTCAACCAACATATGTCTATTTATTGGTTTTTTTCAGCATCGCGTTGCTGGTGTGGTCAATTGGCAGTGTAGGGCGGCAGCAGGTCCATTCTAGAAATTGTGGACACTTTTTGTTTGGCCGCCCAATTACCGGAGTAATGTCAGCTCTCGCTGATACAGTTGGTAAGAAGTTCAGTGAAAAATATCTTGAGAGTATTAAGCAAGATTTAGTAACTGCTAACAATCCTTACGGACGTTGTGAGGCCGACGAATATATTGCCACTAGTGTCGTTTCAGGGATTGCGGGTTTTTTGTTTGCTAGCCTGATACTTTTTATACTTGACGTTCATGTGTTGGCAACACTCTCAATGGCCAGCATTGCGGCTTTTCTGGGCTATTTGTTATCGGTACAACAAATCCAGAATCTGGCTTCGCGTCGTCGTAAAGCCATCGTTCGCGAATTTCCTTACTTTCTGGATCTTGCAGTTATGACCATGGGGGCGGGCTCCAGCCAGCAGGAAACTCTGGAAATATTTATAAAGGATAATCCAGGCAGCGAAACATCGGAAGAATTGAAAAAGGTTCTTGCGGACAGCTTGTTCAATTCAACGTTCGTAGACGCCATTAAAATGCTAGGTGAAAGAATAGATTCAGAAGAAATCACCGTTATTACGGCAGCCCTGGTGCAGGGTGAAAAACTGGGCGCAGAGGTTGTAAAAACCATGCAAGAGCAAGCGGAGTTATTACGCTTTCGTCGTTCCCAGACAGCAGAAAGAGCGGCTGAAGAGCTGAAAGTGAGATTGTTGGGACCATCAATGATGATGATGGCCTCGATTTTCATTCTGATATTAGGGCCGGCTATCGTGAAAGTACTTTCATCCGGAATTTTCTAGGTTACTGATTATGTTTGGCAAATCCAGGGTAGCGAAATTGAGGTTGGTCGCCGGCGGCAAGGTTGGCGAGTATTTCTCTCTTAAAAAATCTGGCGATACCCGTATGGGAAAACATCGATCCTGTGAAATCGTTATTGATGGTCTGATGTACACGCAGTGATTAATCGCCGTAAAGATGGCGAGTGGCAGGTGCAAAATAGAAGTTCCAATGGTACGTTGCTGAATCAACAACGCCATGAAACCGGCACTCTGGCCCATGGTGATACCATCCAGCTTGGATCGGAAGTGATTGTCCAGTTTGTTATACCCGATCAGTTAGCTGAGGCTGGCAAAAAGGTTGATCTGAAAGCCGACGAGAGTCCAAAAAATGAGCTTAAGTCAGGCAAAAAATCAACCAAAAAACCTGCTTCTAAATCTCTGGGAATACAACTACTGGTGGCAGCAATCTGGATTGGAATGTTTATGGCATTGCTTCTGAAACAGGATATTGACTCTGGTGCAGATAGACTTACAAAATCAGATATAGAGGAACTAATCCTCACCAGTCGTTCGGAATTAAGCGATAAAAGCATGTTAGAAACACTAAAATTGGACTGGCTAGGCGCCAGCGATTCAAAAATTGTTAGCCCAGCGAATCAAGCCTCTGGTTTTAATGTCTACCTTAGCAATGTGACAGGCCCATCGGCTGTTGCCGAGTTTGAACGAGATGCCCAGTTAGATAAATTGATGGAGAGCATGTATCAATACTTTTTTGATGCGTGGGTGTTGGAATCGCAAAAACGATGGCCGGAAGCTATAGAACGATATGAACAAATAGTCGCTCGTGTACCGGATGTGCGCATCACGCTAAGCCATCGGGCATCACAGCGGATCAGAGAACTTAACGATAAGCTATAAGTAAACAATATGAAAATAATTGGCGACCGCTATCAGGTAATTTCAGAACGTACTGAGAGAAGTACTCTCATCTATCATGTTCAGAATCAACGCTCGAACAACAACTCTTCTGCGTTAAGGGCGCCTAACCAAAAAATTCAAAATAGCGAGGATCTGGAGTCGCGATTTAAGAGTGCCTGCCACGCATTGCAGGCTGTTCGGCATGAGAATGTATTAACTGCATTGTATTTTCATGATAGTGGTGATCTGGAAGATACCTGTTATCTGGAAACAGAGTGGTTTGAAGAGTCACTTCGGGATGTGATGGATCGTGAGGACTTTGCTCCCCATACTAAACAAACGATTCTTGTAAAGTTACTATCAGGCGTCCAGGCTATTCATCAGTCAGGTATGGCACTGGGGGAATTTGGGCCCGACCTGGTTCATGTGGACTCCATCTGTAGCACGGTCAAGGTCGGTCCCAGTGAAAAGTGGTTGCCTCTGGATAGTGACGATATATCTTTAACGCCGGACATCAGTCAGTATGCAGCTCCTGAATTATTGGAAGGGCTGCCAGATATCAATAAGCAACGCGCAGACGTCTATGCGGTTGGAATGTTTGCCTACGAATTTCTGCTTGGCAGGCAACAATTTCAAAGAACATTTTCTGATATTTATAATGATCCCAATGCGGATTTCAATGAACTCTGGTACAACTGGCAAACAGATAAGACCCGCATAGCTGAGGTACTAAGTGATCAAGACGAATCGATCGATCCAGTACTCTCAGCTGCAGTGGAGTGGATGATTGAAAAAAACCCGGAGAATCGATGCCCGGACATCAGTTCAGCATTGAAGCAGGTCTCTGATAGAGGACCCAGGGGGGGATTGGATATACCCCCCGTGCCCCCACCGCCACCCACATCGAGCGATGATTTTATCGATGAAGCATCTGAGCCATGGTGGAAGTGGCCCTTAAGTGAAACCAAAAACTTGATCATAACTGTATCAGTGGCCGTGCTGCTCATCGTCATACTGGCATTCTGGGCAGCACAGCCGACAGCTATCGGTATCAAGGAGGATGCTGTTGCAAAATCCAACGAGTACAAAGCAGTAAAGGAGCAAATTGATACGCTACCCGATGAAGCGATCAAGCACCTGGCAAATAAGGAAGCTGCTGCTGTTAAGAAATGGAATATAGCCATTCAGTTCTATGAAGAATTGAATTACACCGGCTC
>JBLIML010000171.1:0-8525 GCA_047638675.1 Planctomycetota bacterium
TCAGTGTGCTTTACTTTGAGCTCATCCGATTGCGCGTGATGAACAAAGTCAAGCGAGGCTGCACTAACATAACTAAGGGCACGCATGGCTTCGATACCCGATTTCATCAACATCAGCATTCGTCGTACGTCGGGATGATGAATAATAGTGACGCGTCCTTCCTGTCCAACAGTATGACCCTGGGTGCGATCCTTTGCGTAATTCACGGCTTGTTGATAGGCACGCTCACTAATACTAAGGCCCTGAACGCCTACTGCGAGACGGGCATGATTCATCATGGTGAACATGCAATTGATACCGCTATGAGGCTCGCCAACAAGATAGCCGATTGCGCCACCGTTATCACCATAGCTCATGACACAGGTTGGACTGCCGTGGATACCAAGTTTATGTTCCACAGATACGGGGTAGACATCGTTTCGTTGACCTATGGAGCCATCTTCATTAAGCAGAAATTTAGGCACGATGAAAAGTGATATGCCTTTAATGCCGGCTGGCGCATCGGGAAGTCGCGCCAGCACCAGATGAACAATGTTGTCAGTGAAATCCTGGTCGCCCCAGGTAATAAATATTTTTTGACCAGAGATGAGATAGTGATCATCTTCAGGCTCTGCTTTCGTTTTGACGGCTGCCAGATCTGAACCCGCCTGTGACTCAGTGAGATTCATCGTACCTGTCCATTCCCCTGAGATCATTTTCGGCAGGAATATATCTTTGAGCTTATCAGAAGCATGGGCATCAATAGCAACAGCAGCACCTTCAGTTAGCATCGGGCATAAGGCGAATGCCATATTGGCCGCTTGCCATATTTCATTAACCGCGCATGCAACGAGCTCGGGAAGACCTTGTCCACCACGTGCTGGGGCAAAAGGCAGGGCTGGCCAACCACCTTCCTTAAAAGCCTTATAAATATTAGCAAAGCCTTCAGGTGGCACTACTTTTTTGTCCACGACTTTGGTCCCGCTCTCGTCCCCTTTCTGGTTAAGAGGAGAGAGTACGCCGTTAGCGAGTCTTGCCGCTTCCTCAATGACAGCTTCAATCAGATCAGGTGTCGCATCTTCGAATCCCGGCAAGCTATTGATATCGCCTAGCCCCGCCAGCTCATTTATTGTAAAAGCAATCTCTTTTCCGGGTGCGATGTAGTCACTCATAATAATAATTTTATTAGATTTAGAGTAGGGAAGACCTCATAAAATAGTTAAGCCTGACGAATCAGTCGAGATCCGTATTTTTTTGAAAACGTTTCACACTTATGAGTAAATTCTTGAGTCGTTCTCGGCAAGGGGATACGCATATTTGCCATATCATTCATCAAATCTACACCGGCCAGGATAAGTTCCTTTCCACGTCTGGCCATAGCCCTCTCGGCGTTACTTGCGCCTTCCGCAGATTTGGCTTTGAAAGCTCGTAGCTCATCGGCAATACTGACGTAGTGGGGCCAGATCTCGATCATTGCAGGATCGCTGCGCATCGTTTCAGTAACTTGTTTGCAACAATCTGCCAGTTCACCGATTTTCGGGATAACCTCTTTAAAAATTAAAGCTGGGCTGAACAGAACGGACAGGTTATAGCTGATCGAATCAATATCTCGCATGGTTTGTGCGAGTTTAATGTAACGAGATTCGTAAAATTGATCGGTGGGTAAGGTAAACGCTCTAAATGGTTCCCCCCATAATTCTTCCAAACCTTCTTTGGCGCGTACAGGACGGATATACTTGCCATATTCCAGCGCGCCAAGAAAACAGCGCCCACAGGTTTTAATTAATTCGTTATCTTTGTCGATGGTGACACCAATTTGCTCCAGCTCGACAATCTTGGTTAACACATCTACACCTCTGTTCAACAGAGCGCCCGCCAACATGGCAGCAAGCACACGTTTTTTTGAGGAATTTTGTTCTTTTTCGTATTGAATTCTGACTTCTTCGAGTTTGCGTCCCGGCGTATTGATGCCAGATTCTGTGTGATGAAATACCCGCCGAGCTAACTGATCAATTAATCGCTTTTTCATCGCCAGCGTATTCAAGGCAACGTAATACCTTATCCAGTAGCCATCGTAGTAGATGCGTTCTTCTTCCTTGATGGTCTTAATCGTACCGTTTGAAATTTCAGTAGATAAGACATTAGCACTCGCAACCATTATTTAATCACCTCAGTTATTTCAGTTTTGTAAAGCCGCTAAGGGCCCCAAATTTATTGGGCCACTATTGCGTACCTGTTCCTGCCGAGTGGGTAGGCCCTGTCGCGCATTACGGTAAACGGACAATGCCCACAAGGGGAAGTAGTGGCTATAGCCGTGATAACGCAAGTAAAAAACGCGAGGAAAGCCCGTACCCGTATATAAAGACTCTTTCCAGGCACCGTTAGTTTCCTGATTACGGAGCAAATAATGCATACCCCTTTCCACATTCTCACAATTAACTTCTCCTACCGCCATTAATCCCAATAGTGCCCAGGCAGTTTGTGAAGGCGTGCTCTCGCCTTTGCCCCGCAGGTCTGGATCGTCATAACTATTACAATCTTCTCCCCAACCGCCATCGCTATTCTGGATTGTTTTCAACCAGTCGATGGCTTTGAGGATATAAGGCTGTTTCGCATCTTCGCCCAGAATGCCCAGGCCAATTAGTACCGACCAGGTGCCATAAACATAATTTACACCCCAGCGGCCAAACCATGCTCCGGACTCGTGCTGATCTAAGCGTAAGAAATCCAGTCCGCGCGCTATGGGAGGGAAACTTCTGTCATAACCCAGCATCGCCAGCATTTCGATGCAACGGCCAGTTAGATCAGCTGTGCTGGGATCAACCAATGCACCATGATCGGCGAAGGGAATTTCGTTCAGATATTCATAATGGTTATCGATATCAAATGCTCCCCAGCCCCCATCAGAGTTTTGCATACCGATCACCCAATTCACTGCCTGAGCAATACGCCTTAGTTTGGCGGGATTGTTCTGCACCCCAATCCTGAGCATCGCCATCACCACACTGCAGGTATCATCGACATCGGGATATAAATCATTTTCAAACTGGAAAGCCCATGCACCGCAATCCAGATCAGCGACTTTTGATTTCCAGTCACCGCGTACAAATACCTGTTTATCAAAAAGCCAGTTAACAGCAGCGCTAAAGCTACGGTGATCGATATTCAGATCGGCTTCCGATAAGGCACTTATACTGAGGCAGGTATCCCATACCGGGGAGACACAGGGTTGTACATATGTTTCTTCCCCTTCATCGATAACCAGATCTTCAATCGCCTGTAATCCTCTTTTCATATCCGGATCACTATGATCATAACCCAATAAGCTAAGTGCTGTGACTGCGTTAGCCATTGCTGGATAGATTCCACCAATACCACCTACACCACTCATGTGTTCGCGAGTCCATGCCTCACCTTTATCGATGGCCGCTTGTCGCAACCAATGTGGACTAAAGGGTTCAATTTTTTTCAAAGCCCAATCGAGCGCGATAAACACATTCTTCAAAGGTCTGCCTGGGACGAACTTGTCGAGGTTTTTTAATGACTGCGGCGGAGCCAGAAAAAGTTCACTAATATTCTGTGCCGGTTTCAGTTCAAATACAGGTCGCTTTGCGTAGAGAATTAACAAAGGAACGATGACGCAACGAGACCAGTAAGAGACTTTACTTAAACTAAAAAAGAACCAGTGAGGTAAAAAGATAATTTCCATCGGCATGCACGGCACGATGCGCCAGGGTGCCTGCCCGAACATGGCCAGGGTAAAACGCGTAAAAATATTGGCGTTTTCGGCACCACCGTGGGTAAGCACCCATTGTCGAGCCCGGCTCATTGCAGGTGAAGCTGCATCTTCACCTGAGACTTTCAATGCGAAATAGGCTTTTACGGTAGCACTGATATTGCCGGGACCGGCATGGTACAAAGGCCAACTTCCATCGGCCATTTGGCGGCTGTGTAGATAGTCGACAAGACGACTTTCGCGTTCCAGGTCCACAGTGCCCATGAAATGCTGCAACAGGATATATTCGGATGGAATGGTGGCATCGGCTTCCAGATCAAAACGCCACCAACCACTGTTGTCCTGGCGTTCCAATAAATCGTTTGTGGACTGTGTTATCGCTTTGCTGAGGTTGTCAGTTTGCGGGACAGGACTGTGAAATTGCTGTTCTTCGGGCAGTACCCTCGACAATAATTCTTCGGTGACAATGGCGCTATCGGTCACAGGTACTTTATCATTCATGAGAAACGTTTGTTAAGCCTAGTATAAAAATTTAATATTTGCCTGAAATTATCAACCTTTTTCGCTATTTATCAACGGAATTATAGATTTTTCATGAAGTAAGTCCAAATTCCTGAATTTGGCCTGGTTCGAGCTAAAGCAGAATCAGATAATAGCGTTGATTCGCTAGATTCTTTCGAACACCGCTGCAATTCCCTGACCACCGCCAATGCACATCGTTACGAGCGCGTAGCGACCTTTTATTCTATGTAGCTCGTAGAGCGCCTTTACCGTAATGATTGAACCTGTTGCGCCCACGGGATGACCTAAAGAAATGCCGCTGCCATTAGGATTCGTCTTTGCCTCCGATAAACCCAGCTCTCGAAGCACGGCCAGCGCCTGAACAGCAAAGGCCTCATTGGCCTCGATCACATCCATATCGTCAAGCTTCAATCCCGTTTTTTCCATTAACTTTCTTACGGCGGGAATCGGTCCTGTGCCCATCAGACTCGGTTCAACACCTGCGTGGGCATAGCCAATTAATCTAGCCATAGGCTGTAGGCCCTTTTTCTCAGCGTAATTTGCCTCAACCAGAGTGAGTGCTGCCGCACCATCATTAATTCCTGAGGCATTACCAGCAGTGACGGATCCATCTTCTTTGAAGACGGTTGCAAGCTTCGCCATGCCTTCGATGCTGACATCGCGTCGCACATGTTCGTCGGTATCAAAGATTGTTGTGCCTTTGCGGGATTTCAACTCAATTGGCGTGATTTGTTCTTTGAAATAACCCTGATCTATCGCATTAGCTGCACGCTTGTGGCTTTCGACTGCCAAAGCGTCCTGATCTTCGCGGGAGATAGTATATTTGTCGGCAATATTCTCCGCGGTTATCCCCATGTGACAGGCAACAAAAGGATCGTGGAGGGCCGCATTCATGGCATCGATCATTTTACCTTCGCCCATACGTTGACCCCAGCGCATGCTCTGTGACCAGTAGGGTGAGGCACTCATATTTTCGACACCGCCTGCTACTGCGGTATCAGCGTCGCCCAGCATGATTATTTGTGCTGCACTGACAATAGCCTGAAGGCCACTTCCGCAAAGGCGATTTACCGTGAGTGCAGGTGTGTCGACAGGAATACCTGCGTTGACAGAAGCGACTCGGCTTATGTACATATCACGCGCTTCGGTATGGATAACGTTACCTATAACAGTGTGCTCAATATCCTCTCCCCGTAAGCCAGAACGCGAGACTGCCTCTCGTACCACTGCCGCGGCAAGTTCGCTTGGGGGTGTATTTTTCAAACTTCCCCCATAGGTACCGATGGCTGTTCGAGTACCACTTACAATGACAACATCACGAATCTTGGGCATAAGGTTCTCCTTCGGGACTGTTTGGAAAGTTTGAATTAAATTCGAAACGTAATGTTGCGACGCAACAAGACCTTTGTCAATAGAAATTAACCCAAATTGAGGTCAGAAGCGTTTACAATTTCATCCTCACCACGAAAGGAGAATTGGTTATGCATCTTTTAAGTAATATTTTGTTTTTAATCGTATTTTTCGTCTATGCGGACGTCGCATCGAGTCATGAGACTGAAACGCTGTTCAATCAGGTACATGTACAGGCACAAGCAGAGCGCGATATCCCCAACGATGAGATGCAAACCTTATTGGTGAGTGAACACCAGGGAAAAAACGCAAGCGATCTTTCGCGCCGCGTCAACGAGGATGTAAAGTGGGCAATTAGTATTGCCAAAAAAAATAAGGATATTGAAGTCAGCACGCGTGCCTATCAAACCTATCCGATTTACAAGGATCGAGATGTCGTGGCCTGGCGGGTCAGCCAGGAACTACAATTGAAAAGCAAAAATATGGCAGAGCTTAGCGAGGTTATTGGTGAACTACAGGAAAAGTTGCAAGTCAGACAAATGCAATTCAGTGCCAGCAAACAAACACGCGACGAAATCGAAAACGAATTAATTGAAGAAGCGATGCAAGTATTCAAACGTCGTGCAGCAATCATTAAAAAACACATGGAAGAAAAAGACTATCGTATTGTAAATTTGCATGTCAATAGTAACGGACAGCAGCCGCAGATGATGCACGCTCAACGTAACAGGGTGCAGGCGATGGAGATGGCAAGTGCGCCTACTGTGGAAGCTGGTACCAGCAAAATAACTGTAACAGTTTCAGGAAGCGTGCAGTTTTTTTGAACCGTTCAAAAAAGAGACATCTCAATAAATGAAAATATGGGTTGATGCGGATGCCTGCCCTGTCGTGATCAAAGATATTCTCTATAAGGCAGCTGAGCGCACAGCGGTGAAGATGACACTTGTTGCCAATCAGCCTCTTCGTATCCCACGTTCTGTTTATATAAGTTTTGTTCAGGTGTCTCCCGGGTTTGATGTGGCTGACAATGAGATTGTTCGTAGGCTTGATGCTGGTGATCTGGTCATAACCGCTGATATTCCACTGGCTGCAGAAGTGATTGAAAAAGGAGGACATGCACTCAATCCGCGTGGCGAGTTATATACCGTTAACAACATTAAAGCCCGTCTGTCTATGAGAGATTTTATGGACACATTGCGTTCGAGCGGTGTTGATACGGGTGGACCACCTGCACTTAATAAAAGTGACCGAAAATCATTTGCAGATCAGTTAGACAAATTTTTAACGAAGCATGTAGTGCAAAAATAAATCCTGCCTAATTCGTTTTAAAAGATAGGGCTGCAGCGTCAATTGTCTTTTGTAGATCCTCATCACTGTGAGCGCTGGAAACAAAACCGCTTTCAAAGGCGGAGGGCGCGATATAAATGCCCTGGTCTAACATGCTATGAAAGAAAGTATTGAAGCGTTGTGCATCACATGCCATGACCTGTGAAAAGGAATTTATTTTGTTATCTTCGCTGAAAAACAATCCAAACATCCCGCCAACATGATTGTAGCTCAGGGCGATACCGGCCTCTCTAGCTTTAAGTTGAATGCCCTCCATTAAGTGCCTGGTTTTTCTTTCGAGATCCTGGTAAAACCCTGGCACGGAAATTAAATCCAATGTGGCCAAACCTGCCGTCATGGCAATAGGGTTACCCGAGAGCGTACCGGCCTGATAGACCGGACCGTCAGGGGCGATAAGATCCATGATGTCACTACGCCCGCCAAAGGCGCCCACCGGCATGCCACCACCAATAATTTTACCGAGAATAGTGAGATCCGGTTTAATGTTGTAAATGGATTGTGCGCCACCGAGGGCCACTCGAAAACCGGTCATCACCTCATCAAATATCAATACGCTTTTATATTTATCACAAGCGATGCGAAGCGATTGCAAAAATTCAATTGTTCCGGGCACACAATTCATGTTGCCGGCGACGGGTTCAACGATGATCGCGGCGATGTCATCACCCATTTCTGCGAATAATGCCTCAACCTGCGTCGGGTCATTATAGGACAAAGTAAGGGTATGTTTTGCCAGATCAGCGGGCACTCCAGGAGAAGTGGGCACACCGAGCGTTAACGCTCCTGAGCCGGCTTTTACTAATAGAGAGTCGCTGTGCCCATGGTAGCAGCCTTCAAATTTGACGATTTTGTCGCGCATCGTGTAACCCCGTGCGAGACGAATTGCGCTCATCGCCGCTTCAGTGCCGGAATTGACCATCCTTATTTTACTTATGCCAGGCATTAACTCGCAGACTTTCCTTGCCAGCAAAGTTTCTATCTCCGTGGGCGCACCGAAACTCAAACCCTTGACTACAGCTGACTGCACCTTCTCGATGACCTCGTGATTAGCATGACCCAGAATCATCGGCCCCCATGAGCCGACGTAGTCTATGTAGCTCTTGCCTTGAGTATCATAAAGATAGGCACCCTTCGCCCGTTGAAAAAATATCGGATCCCCACCGACTGATTTAAATGCGCGAACTGGCGAATTGACACCTCCAGGAATGTATTGTTTTGCCTGTTCAAAGAGCGCTTTACTCACAATTATATCCTCCTCGGCACGATTGGGTTTGGGGATTGGTTTTTGTTCGGGCTATTCTACACATTGAAGGTGAAAAAAATAATACGCGGAGTGAACGAGTGAAAAAATATATGTGCGTGATATGTGGATACATCTACGATGAAGCCTCAGGGTGGCCGGACGATGGAATCGTTGCCGGGACCCGGTGGGAAGATGTGCCGCTTAACTGGTCGTGTCCGGAGTGCGGCGCTCGAAAGGATGATTTCGAAATGCTTGAGATTTAGCGCGCCGCGCTCAGTTATAAGCTATAAGTTATAAGTTACAAGTGAATTATCTATCAGCTCACCAATTGAAATGGAGTATCTCAGA
>JBLIML010000172.1:0-8513 GCA_047638675.1 Planctomycetota bacterium
CTGCAGTAGCTACTCCGCTCAATTAGTTCAATTTTGTTGGATAATAACTGCAAAAAACAGTTAGGGAGTAAGCAATGATAAGCATACCATTTTAGAATAGATTGTTATATCCCGCCAGCCTAATAAAGGCAAACGTTGCAGTCATTATTCAAGTTTCATTTTTTTGTTTCCACAAAGCTTTACCAGCGCCACAGTACTCAGCATATATCCGTCCCATAATTTTTCTAGACTGGCCTAATAACGCTCAATTCCATTGCATTTGCTGTGGTAGATCGGATAATGGAAAAGTGGAAAATATTGGGTGCTGTTTGACAGTACAGGCTCTCTAATTTCCGGCCTTAAATTTCATGTCGGTTAAAATTTGTCGCACTATCCTTTCCCGTTTAATTTCGCTTTCATGGCTAAAAAAATCGGTCAGGGTGCGCGTGCGTATCTCAGAACGTTCCGGGCTTTCACTCCAGCAGAAATTCCCGCCTTTGCGAGCAGCATAAAGATCTATCTGCTCATGCAGATTAACACCAAACTTTTTCCATGCGGTCTCAAGCAATGCACCGGCGTACTGATCAACAAGTTGAAGATTGCCAAACTCAGTCCAGCCCGGAAAGGTTTCCGCAACCTTGGCTGCCGAGTTTAATAAATCGAAGCCGTATATGGGGTAATCATCTCCACGAATCCAGTAAACGGGCGGGGTCACAGGATTCGGCCCATAGTAGGTAATAGCCTGCTCCAGCGAACACGCAGTTCCTATGAAATAGGTATCTTCACGCTTCTCCAGCAAACTTACCAATTTATCATCCCAATGCTTAAATTCGAAGACCGCGTCATCCGTAAGAATGAAATGCAGCTTCGCACAGGGAGTGCGATTTTTGATGAGGTTGTGGTGCCAGAGGTGCATATCCTCATAACCACGGCCACGAGCACTGGGGAAAAATCTGAGGTTAACACGCGCTGAATATCTCCGCTTTATGTCATAAAAGAATGGAAAATCATCGTCATCGTCAATCTTGATCAGAATTTCAACTCTATCCGGGCAATGTGTGAACTCGAGAAATGAGTCCAAAAAAAGTGTAAGGTTATTATCACTATTCCCGAATTTACGCGAGCCGAATGTGATGGTCACTATTGAACCATCTGAATATGTCTTTTCGGACAATGCCGTTGAAATCCACTGAATTTTGCCTTTAGAGCACAGCTTTAGTAATAAGAATCTCCACGATTGATTTATCCGCCAGAGAAGATCGCTGATATTTCGCCTCGGTCCTTTCCACAACTGCCTTTTAATGCGTCGCAGGGATTCAAAACGGCGCACAAATTTAATAATTGCATTCATTAATTGGAATTCTTCCCCTGCAGATGTGGATTAAAATTTAAAACTTTATCCCAAAATTGCCTACCATTAAACAATTGACTAACTTTTCTATGACCAGTTTCCGCAATTTTCTTTCGCTCATTTTCATGCGCAAGGTAATAGCGAATCTTTTGAAGCAGCTCATTTTCTGATGAAAATGCCACATAATCGACATCTTCGGTGAAATAGTACGCTGTCTGTTCATTTCTTTCCTCTAGCAGCAAACTACCCGCCAGCATAGTTTCAAATACCCTTGCCTTGAGTTGATGCTTGTCCACACTCATAGAAAAATTTATCCCAATTTTCGATCGAGATAAAATCTCATAATACTTATCATGCGAGCATTGCTGGTTTTTATCGTAGGCAGCGTAATGCAAAGATACTTTGTTCTCAAGCATAAAATCGAGATAAGCCCTCCTGACACTTCTGTAACCTGAAATCTGACCTAAAAATGCCACATCGATATCTCGCTGCCTTTCCATTAACTCAAGATCGTATGCGCTGAACAAACAGCAGGCTTTCCCTTTCAATAGCTTTGCTTCACTTGATTCCCCAAAATTCAAGGTTGGATTTTCCATAATCCCGTGGATATCAACTGTTTCGATAACGGGGGATATACTTTTAGCAAATCCAGCAGAGCAGGTATCCCACCATAAAGCGACTATGCATATATATTTTTTCTTAAGTCTGGCCAGAAGCCATGGCATCGGTTGATAAAAAATGCCGGGGGCATAAGAACTGATCACCAAATATTTTGGATTCAATGATGCCACTTTTTTGTAAAAATTTATGCTGAAACCAATCAACGGCTGATCTACATCCCAGTAGTAAAATGAGATTTTACTGCGATCTCCCATATAATTGACCAGTGTATCTTCCAACGTTAGTTTCTCTATCGATTCCTGATCGGTCTCACCAGAGTACTTGTATCTACAGATCAGCACCTCGACCGAATGTTTTTGTTTGTTTTGTTTACTTCGCAACATGCCACATAAATCATACAATGGTGCAAAAACAATTGATGTCGCACGGTCAATAACAAGCATTCCCTTGTCATAGCTCATGATGAACAGGGATGTCAAAAAAGATGATGCATATTTTTTTAACTTAAGCGGCCTATTTCTGGCCACTCTTGCTTTATGAAGCAGTTGAGATAGTCGTGTTGACACTTGGTGTTTCCATGATGAAAATGAACCTAATCTTCCCGATAATAGCAGGAGGGGATTATTTGCAAACTCGCAGTTTAAAGCTGGCCCGGATTCAAACTGAATTTTAGTAGAAACTTTTAAATTTATTCTGAATATTGTCATCTCCCAGCACTATCGATAAATAATCCCCACCACACCCCCGACTAAAAGCTCTAGTCGGAGATGGCGTGAGCACAAAATTGACTAAGCTGGAAGATCGGTAAGATTACTTAAGTTTAGCTTGCTCAATATCGAAGTGACGAACCCATGATTCCAACATATCGTCTATCAAGACTTCAAAAGTGTAATCTGGCTGCCATTTAAGCGTGGTACGTATCTTGGTGGAATCTCCACACAGATAACTCAATTCCTCAGGTCGCATATATTTTTGATTTTGAATCACGTATTCCCGGTAATCTAATCCAAGTTTTTGGAAAACAATCTCACATAAATCACGAATGGAGCGGGTTTCACCCGTTGATACGATAAAATCGTCTGGCTTATCGTGGTTCAAAATCAGGTGCATTGCCCGAACATAATCCTTGGCATGTCCCCAATCCCGTTTCGAATCTAAATTACCAAGTTCCAATTTATCCAGCTCTCCTCTTGAAATCAGAACTGCATTCTTGATGATCTTGGTAGTAACGAAATTCGATGCACGACGCGGTGACTCGTGATTGAATAATATCCCGTTAGAGCAGAAAAGCTTGTATGCATTGCGATAATTACGCACCGTGCTATAAGCAAAAAGCTTAGCGCATCCGTAAGGACTGACTGGCGTCATCTTGGTCGTTTCTCGTTGATTACCATCTTCATCAACGCTGTTACCAAACATTTCTGATGAACTAGCCTGATAAAGTCTGGCTTCTGGACAATGCAAACGCACCGATTCCAATACATTGAGCGCACCAAGCGCATTAGTCTGAGCCGTGAATTGTGGAATGTCAAAACTGATCCGGACGTGGCTTTGTGCAGCCAAGTTATATACTTCATCCGGCCTGACCTTGGACATTATTCGGTCAATCGAGGCAACATCCAGCACGTCTCCGTATTCATTATGCAAATGTTTTGAGAGATGCTCCAGCCGAGACTGCTGATGTTCCGTGACAGAATTGCGGCGAATTAAACCATAGACTTCATAACCCAAGGATAGAAGGTGTTCTGCCAGATAAGAACCGTCCTGTCCTGTGATGCCTGTAATAAGAGCTTTCTTTGCCATTTTATTTTAGTGGATTCCCCGTAACGTTAATAAAAGTCCTTCTTCCAAGGACCGAAGCTTATAATTAACTGGCCAACCGGTTTCCTGCGCCGCCAGAGTCATGTCCATGCGCCGTTCATCCTCCCTGGCATCTGCCTCGGAGATATAAACAATCTTGCCATTGTAAGGTAGAAGTTTTGTCAAGGCTTCCACCACATTCCGAATGGAATATGACCCACACCCTGAAATGTTCAAAAGATTCCCGTTAAAGTCTCGGTGTAAATAAATGGAGTGAACCTGATCTTCCACATATATGAAGTCACGGACTTGCCTGCCGCTTCCCCACACTTCCAGCATGTTCGGGTTGTCTTTCATTCGTTGAATCAAAGAGGGAATGACGTGGTCAGAATAATCCCCAGGGCCGTAAACGCTCCCCAGTACCAGCATAGTTCCATTGATCCGGAGTTGCTGTTTGCAAGCTTGCAAACCGCCCCCAAGAAACTTTTTGTTCAATCCATAATGCTGGATCAATTCATGCAACGGTCCGTCCCAGTAATCCTGCTCCCGAGCCAAAGCAACCCGTGCCGGATAAGCCCAGAGTGAACTGAACCCAACAAGTCGAGCATGAGGTTGAAATTTACATACGCCCTCAAGAATATTCAGCGACATTTTTGCGTTAGCGAAGAATTGATCAGCAGAATGGGAAGCCGACCAGCGGGCGTTGCCGGAAACATCTGCAAGGTGAAAAATGTAATCGAAGGATTCTGATTCCTGGAGTAGCTTCATACAAGCAGTCGAGTCGGTCAAATCGTACTCACGTCCAACTGGCACTACGTCCGAGTCTAGCTCATTTTTTCTAATAAAATCAGTCAAATGCTTGCCAATAAAGCCATGCGCGCCGGTAATCAAATACCGCGTCATTTCTCAAGCATTCCCGGGGTCAGGACCACGATGTTCCGGAAGGTGTCTTTTTCGTAATCTTCCCCTCCACGCAGACTATAACTGATGTCTTCCTTGTACAGAATATCGGAGATACTAAACCACTCGTCACTAGTCACAATGCTGATTTTTTGATGGTTCATGGTTCAGTTCGTAAGGATTTAGAAGTTGAACATGCGGGTTGATCTGGCGTAATTTTACTTCTAAGACCTGCGCAAGATTCCACGAAAGAATTATAACATACACATTCTGATAAGAAGAAAGCACTTGGTCGTCTTGAATCGGAATGCGAGTTCTCGGAGTATATTTTCCAATCTTATTTGCTGATGAATCGGTCACATAATCAATCACCGAAGCGTCTAGATTATAGAAATTCAGAAAAGTATTCCCTTTGGCAGCTGCGCCAACACACACGATGTGCTGGCCGGAAGATTTTAGCGCATACAGTTTTTCCAGAAACCGATTTCGCGCCGACAGGATCCTCGCTGTAAAATCACGATAAGTTTCGAGTGAAAACAGGGACGCCTTTTCCTCGCGCGCCACAAAGACCGCAACACTATGATCTGTTACAGCTTCTGCCTTATGTCGGACAAATACCCGTATAGAACCACCATGATAATTAACTTCTTCAGCACGGACCACATGCATCCCGACTTGTTTAAAAAGATTAATCGCGTAGGAGACCGTAAAATAGCTGACGTGCTCATGGTAAATCTGGTCAAATTTCCCTTGCTCAATAGAGCACAGCCAATATGGAAGCTCGAATACAAACGTACCCTCAGGCCCCAGAAGATTCTTTACGCCGCGGACAAAATCGAGAGGATCGTTGGCGTGATTAAATACGTTATTGGCGACAATCAGAGTAGGCTTTCCATGCAGCTGACTAATCAACCTTTCAGAGCAAGTCTGTGTAAAAAAATCGTTTTCGGTAGAAATACCTTGAGCCTTGGCTATTTCAGCCATCGCAGGGGACGGCTCGACGCCTTGGATTTGGAAACCCAAGTTCCGAAATTGTCCCAATAGAAAACCATCATTGGAACCAATTTCAACAATCATGGATCCTGCGTGGATGGCGCATTGCGATGTGACCGATTGAGCGTATTCGGCCCAATGCATCCGAGCTGTCTTGGAATTGGAAGATGTGTAGGAATACTCAACCTTAACATAGCGCTCTTCAGGATCCGTGATGGTTCGAAGCTGGATCTGTCGACAATTAGGGCAAAAATCGCAGATTAGTGGATAGACTTTGTCGCCACTATCCTGATGGTCGGTCGGAACAAAGGTATCAGCCAAAGGATGCATTCCCAAGTGGATGATCTCTGCTAAATCGCTTGCTCCGCAACATAGACAAGACTTTCGAAACATAGAAGTTACTCCGATAATCTGATACAAGGGGCAGAATCTTTAAGATAATGCACAGTCGCAGGACTGTCTACAGTATCGCTGTCCGCCTCTGAAAGGGTATTCAGCGACATTTTCGCATTGGCGAAGAATTCTGATTCTTAGAGTAGCTCCATACAGGCGGTCGAGTCGGTCGAATCGTACTCACATCCAACCGGCACTACGTCCGAGTCTAGCTCATTTTTTCTAGCAAAGTCAGTCAAATGCTTGCCAATAAAGCCATGCGCGCCGGTAATCAAATACCGCATCATTTCTCAAGCATTCCCGGGGTCAGGATCACGATATCCCGGAAGGTGTCTTTTTCGTAATCTTCCCCTCCGCGCAGACCATAACTAAATACAATAAACTGGCTACATTCGATCATTTCCAGTGCGTGAACCTCGAAAGGCGGTGTAGAGACCAATTCGTATTCCTTGACCAACACCGATTGGACCGGCTGATTTTTATCAGTTGGCTGGTACCAATAGCGTAGCGAACCTTTGGTCATAAAAATATGCTGGGTACTCATCTTGTGATAATGATTCCCTCTGATTACACCACCCTGGTGGGTTTCAATGATCGCCACATGATTGATGTCTGCCTTGTACAAAATATCGGAGATGCTGCCCCGCTCGTCACTAGTCGCAATGCTAATTTTTTGATGGTTCATGGTTTATTTCGATTTTGTGGAAAATGTAGAGATAACGACCAATTTGTCACCGGTCACTTTGTTGACAGTATGCCATGAGATCAAGGATTGGAAAAGGTCTGAAAATCCCTTCCCAAATATGGCCCGTTCTTAAACTCCAGCATCACAGTGTCTTTTTCTAGACACTCCAGTGAGTGACCGCCATTATAGGTCACAAGAAGACACCCTGGCAACAGCTCATCTTCATGAAGAAACGTGCGATCCAGATCGAAAAGGCGGATGCGAATTCTCCCGCGCAAAACCACCCAACTCTCCTGGGTGATAGCCGCTCCGGACGAAGAGACTTGGCGCTCCTCGTGAATATGAGGTGAAATTTTTTTTCCTGAAGAAAACGGGATAATTGAAACCTGCAGAAATTGATCCGGCGGCGAAATGTCGACACGATTAATGTCGACCTCCATAGCATTGGCAACGGCATGTAATAGCTGACCAGGATTTACTTTAGAATGAATGGAGAGGAAGTTCATAGACTAATAATTATTTGTTTCTTGAAATAATTTCAGAAAAAAGCCAAAGTACCGAAACATACTTCAGCGCTACTCTCATACCTTTCCGCATCTTCTTAAACTCTGTGGTCGCAGAATAACAGAACCAAAGTTTTATTACACGTTGCCGTAGCGAGTATTTTTGATCATAGTGTAACCCTTGATAAGATCAGCGATACCCATATCAAGTGAATAAGTAGGTTTAAAGCCAGTTGCTTCGATCTTGGCATTCGAAACAATGTAGTTGCGTTGATCCGGATCCTTGCCTACCGGGGCTTCGAGAAAGGAAAAATTAGGAACCTGCTTCTGAATGTGCTCGCAGAGTTCCCATTTAGAAACATTAGCATCCGTAAGACCGACATTGTAAATCTGTCCCTTCATTTTGTCGTAGTTATTGAGAGTATGCTGAAATACGCGCGAGACATCGCGGACATGGATATAGTTACGTTTGAAATGGCTCTCGAACAGCACCACGAAGCCATCGTAGACGGCACGGTAGGTGAAGTCGTTCACTAGCAGGTCAATACGCATCCGTGGTGACATGCCGAACACGGTAGCCAGGCGGAAGCTGACAGTATTTTCGTGCTGCATTAATTCCTTCTCGATCCCCACCTTTTCGATCGCATATTGAGAGATCGGCCGCAGAGGTGATTCCTCGGTGCAGAAATTATTCTCGTCACCTGTCCCGTAGGCACTGTTGGTGGTTGGCATGAGTACAATTTGCTCCTTCGACAACAGTTTTATCATCAAGGAAATGGCATCGTGGTTGATCGTAGTCGCCCCCACTGGGTCATGGGTGCACATAGGAGCTCCCACCAATGCTGCCAGCGGAATTATGACATCAGCTTTCTTCATCAGCGGCGCTATGACACTTTCTACGCGGATGTCGCCCTTGACAACCGAAAAATTGGGATTGATGCAAACATGATTTAGGCTGGTTTGCTTGAACATCAAGTTGTCCAACACAGTAACCTTGTGGCCCGCGTTGAGTAAATCTGGAACCATGGTGGACCCAAGGTAACCGGCACCGCCGGTGACTAGGATGTTATAGCTCATTTTATTTCCTTTTTCTGATGGTCGAAAAGATCATTCGCCAAATATAGCCACTTCCACACACTCACAGAGCGTGTGAGCTAGTACGATATGAAGCTCCTGAATGGTGCTGGTGGCTAAGCCGGGTGCAACGATGCAGTGGTCGGCCATTACCTTGGCTGTGCCGCCATCACGCCCGCAAAAAACGATACTCGGCACTCCCATGGAGCGGCAT
>JBLIML010000173.1:0-8503 GCA_047638675.1 Planctomycetota bacterium
GGTTGATGCTCCAGCCATATCATCACCACAGCAAGACATTGAAAAAGACTTCCAGCTACCACAACTAGAAACAGAAGTGATGAGCGTTCAAGAGAAGTTACAACAGATTAAACAGGAAATCCTTGCCGATGATGAATGAACAAAATTTCATTTGCTGTCCATTAGAACAAGAACACATGACATGAACAGCAGCAATATCAGGAATAATTCTCCCAAAGTGCTGGAGATAAACTCGGACAATATAGAACTTTACAAAATACTTAAGCTCGAAGGGTGGTCTGGCAGTGGAGGTTCAGCAAAACTATTTATTGCTGAAGGTCTGGTAAGTGTTAACGGGGAAGTAGAAACTCGAAAAAGAAAAAAGATCATCGCGGGCGATCTCATTGAGTTTAACGGTGAGACGATCTCTATTCGTCGGAAGAATGAAACTTCCTGAATGTGCGACACTTTTGTTGCTTTAGCGAATGCCACCCTTGGCGGGGAAATTATATTTGGTAAAAACAGCTATTTTCGGTTTTGCTCAAGTATTTTCCATGGACGATATAGATGCATCATTTTTCTACAGACTCGCGCGAAGAACATGTCATGCATTTGTGTCAGCTATACGAAAAAAGTTCACTGAAGAAACTGCCAGGCAAATACTCACATAACATGATGCGGATATTTGTATGCATGGTGAATTCGAAACAAGAGGCAGCCAGATCTCCGTCTTATCATTGGAAAATCATAAACACTGGTTTATAGAAGCACCCTTCCCCTTTAAATTGGGGTGAGAAAATAAATTGGGGTCAGAGTAAAAATAGACACTCGGAGCAGCGGAAATAGTTGATATCAAATTGTCTAATTTTACTCTGACCCCAATTTATTTTTACTCTGACCCCAATTTATTTTCACTCTGCACTTAAGTCTTCGATCGGTATCGGACGACTTATGCCATACCCCTGTGCACGGTCAACGCCTATCTCCCTTAGTATTGCCAATATTTCATCGTTCTCAACGAATTCAGCCGTCGTTCGTTTGCCTAGTACTTTTCCGATCTCGTTTATAGAACGTACCATCGCTAAATCAACGGGGTCTGTCACTATTTCACGAACAAAAGTGCCATCTATTTTTAGAATATCTACTTCCAGCGTTTTCAAATAGGCAAATGATGACAGTCCGCTACCAAAATCATCAAGAGCAAACAGACATCCGTGGGACTTTAGGGATTTAATGAAATTAGTGGCATTACTTAAATTGGCGATTGCTGCGGTTTCAGTTATTTCAAAACAAATCTTGTTTGCGGGGATCAAGTTTTTTTCAAACTGCATTTCTATAAAGTCCAGGACTTCCTGATCACCAAGCGAGTGTCCGGAAAGATTAATACAGCACAAATCGAGGTTCTCGACATGCCGCGGATGCATCTGTAACCAGTTCAATGTCTTTTTAATTACCCATTTATCCAGACGAGTAGATAATCCGTATCTTTCAGCTGCGGGTAAAAATGCGCCTGGTGGCACCAAATCACCATTTTCTTCCTGCAATCGCAACAAGATTTCATAGTACAGACGCCCTGTACTCCCTGCTTCTACCGCCGCGATGGGTTGGCAATACAATTGAAAACGATCCTCTTCCAATGCCCTGTTAATGCGAGCTACCCACTGCATCTCGCCGGAGCGACGGGAGAGTTCTTCATCTTGTGGATGAAATACGTGTAATCGATCACGACCAGCATCTTTTGCGGCATAGCAGGCCGCATCAGCTTGTTTTAACACTTCAATAATATCCAGAGATTCATCTGTAATCGCTACCAGTCCTGAGCTAATAGTCACATTGAAAAACTTGTCATCCCAGAAAAATCGAAAGTCACTCACTAATCGATGTATTTTCTGCATTATCAAATTCGCTTGATGCAGATCGCAACCCTGCATGAACAAGCCAAACTCATCACCACCCAGGCGTGCAATAATATCTTCCTTGCGCAATTTATTAGCGATCAACACAGAAAGCTGCCGCAGCAATTCATCCCCTGCCGCATGACCGCAAATATCATTTATAACCTTAAACTGGTCGAGATCAAGATAAGCTAGTGCGTTTTTACTTTTCTCCTGTTTGATTTTCTCCAGGGCGGTTATAAGTCTATTTTCAAATTCACGCCGATTTACGAGACCGGTGAGATTATCGTGCGTTGCTTCGTGGATAAGTCTGGTAGATAGATTGTGCTCTTTGGTAATATCCTGAAGCTGCACAACTGCATAACGGAAACAGTTTTGTTCATCTTTTATGCTCACAACATTGGCAGAGACCCACTTTATCTCATCCGTCCTGGTACAATAGCGCGACTCAGTAGAGAACTTTTCAATGCTGCCGTTGACAGCCTTGCGCATATGTTTTTCGGTATAATCCCGGTCGCCCGGGTGAACCAAATCCATGAGATTCATATTTAGTAATTCGCTTTCAGTGTATCTCGTTAACATGCACATGGCCTGATTGACTCGAAAGATACTTTCATCTTTCGAAACAAGTAACATAGGAATGGCCGATTGATTAAAAGCACTTCTGAAGCGTTCTTCGCTTTCTTTCAATTCCTCAACCGCATTTTTTTTCGCAGTGATATCGAACAAGGTGCCTGTAATTTTTGCGGGTACATTGTCACTATCGCAAGTTATCATCGCCTGAGATGTCAACCAATGTACGCTCCCATCTGGCCAGATTACTCTGTATTCAAGAAAAAACTGAGCCCCTTCATTTTTTTTGGCCGATTCAACTTTTTGTAAAACACTTTCACGGTCATCAGGATGTGTTGAATCTAACAATCCTTCTAAAGTCCTTATGTTCTCCGGAGAATCGAGTCCATATAAACTAGCCAGGTTATCTGAATAATAAGTCAGATATCTTGATTCAAGATCGCGTTCCCAGGATGCCACTCCTCCACACTCCTGAGCCAGGCGAAGACGCTGCTCGGCAGCAAACAGTGAATCGTTCTTTTCCTGCAATCGCTCCTCTGCGTATTTGCGTTCCGAAATATTTAAATTGGTGCCGCCTGCAATTTCAGGCCTTCCTTCTGCATCGTATTTCGACACTTTTCCACAGGTGTATATCCAGTCCCATGCGCCGTTGTGCCGTTTAACTTTATATTCAGCTTCGAAACGTCTTAATTCACCAGACTTAAGTTTTGAGAATTTGCCGAGCACATCCGTTCTGTGGTCCGGGTGAATGAGTTCAAGCCAATTGTCAAAACTCAAATCAATCTCACTATTTCCTGCGGCAGATGAAGCAGATTTTTGGAGTTCATAGCTTATGGTGCTAGTTTCATATCTAAATTCCCATATCCATAATTCAGCGCCCTGTAACGCGAGTTGCAATTTCTCTTCTTTTTTCCAAATTGAAGATTCGTTGAAACGACGGAGACTGATATCGCGGATAGTACATCCAATCAATTCACGACCGGAAAGCGCTATTGTCTTCAGGTTAATCTCGACAGGGAAGAGCGTTTTATCTTTTCTTAAACAGTCTAATTCCGTGCTTGTGTATTTCGCTGGTGTAGCAATTATTTCCCTGCAGCTTTGTAAATTTTCGTAAAAGAATTCTTTATCTGATTTGCTAAACAATATTTCGATACCCATTCCTGCCAGATCCACATTTCTGTATTGAAACATGGAACGGGCGACGGAATTACATGCTTGTATGGTTCCAGAAGCATCTATAAGCAAGAATCCATAAGGCACAGCCTCCAGAAGAGAGAGATATTCCTGGAGAGAGGTATCTA
This sequence comes from Planctomycetota bacterium, assembly GCA_047638675.1. Taxonomy (GTDB): domain Bacteria; phylum Pseudomonadota; class Gammaproteobacteria; order Eutrophobiales; family Eutrophobiaceae; genus WLWS01. Next base: position 3,749 of record JBLIML010000173.1, read on the forward strand.
CTGGGTATTCAGCTACGCTAAGGGGTAGTGCAGCCGTTCTTAAATTCGTTGATTTTGCCACCGATATTCACGAGATCTAATTTGCGTATTTTGCTTATCGGCAATCTCGTCAATTTCTTTATATGATCTCGAAAAAAAATTAATCAATATAATCTATATAAATCAGTCCCTTATTTTCAACGACCCTTAATGTTCCCTAATTTTGATATCACGCATGTATGACCACGCCTCGGCACCGGACGTTTGTGCCTGAAACCAGTGCAAATCCTCAGGTCGGTCGATATCGTGTTCAAGTCCTGGAATTTGTTTTAATTGAATCGGTATATTGGCCAGCTCAGCGGCATTTTGATATTTTCTGAGGCTGTCTACACCAAACTGCAGCTGGACCTGCAGGGGTGGGGTGAATAACAAGGCATTAGTGCCACCATCAACTACAGCCGGGCATATTGTCATGCCATTATTATGTAGAAGGTTTAGCTGTGCCAGGTCCTCATGAGATAAATACGGTACGTCCGACGGAATAATCGCCACCGTATCTATATTGCGATCTCCCACGGAGATGACCCCCCTGTGAGCATCTTGCGAGTAACCCCTGTCAAGATCGGTTAACAGAAATTCACTCTGATATCGACGTGCTAATTCTTCTACTGATTTATCACTGCTGATCAAGGTTATTCCCTGTACATCAGGCGATGTGCTTAATGTGAGTAATATATCATCCAGCATTAGAAAACTTAGGTGTGCTCGTTGTGTTGGAGAAAGCACCCCGGTCAATCTCAATTTAGCGTCTTTAAACGCCTTAACAGGCATAATTACCCACATTTCTTTCTAATCCCTAAAAGCGCTACATACTATGTGAGAATTTGATCAGATCCTGAGCGAGCTTAATTTTATCCTCCAGCTTAGTCATCACAATATTAGTCCTATGCACCTTCAACCCCATTGAAGCAATCCCATTAATCGATGATTCGTCTTGCTCATCTATGACTATAGCGGTTGCGATATCCTGATACAGTTCAGCTATGGTCCCAACATTACAGGCCAGATTAAGTTCCTGCATCAACTTTGCGGTAGGCCCTTTTATCGATTGTCCGTTGACGATGGGTGACACGACTATCACCGGCTTAGCGCTTGATTTAATCCTCTCCTTCAATCCGGGTAAGGACAATATCGGTTGCACACTTAAAAAGGGATTCGATGGACAAATTATAATCGCTTGTAGTTCATCATCTTCAAGACAATCCAGAAACGCCGGAGCCAATGTCGCCTCATCTGTGCCCTCAAAGCGTATTTTACGCACCTTTGGCTCACATCTATTTTTAACAAAATATTCCTGAAACGATAAGGTCCCAATATCACTTTCTATTAGCGTTCGTACGGGCATGTCACTCATGGGTACGATATTGGTAGACACAGAGAATCGCAGACACAATTCCTTGATAACCTGACTGAGACTCGCCCCTTCCTTTAAGCGCTGAGTACGATATACATGGACCGCCAAATCTTTGTCTCCCAACCTGAACCAGGTGTCCAGTCCCACCTGTGTACACGCATCAGCAAAATTCCATGTCTCGTCTTTTCTTCCCCAACCCAATTCAATATTATTCATATCAGCAAGGGTATAGAGTAAAGTATCTATATCGGGTGAAATATTCAGTCCCAGATGTTCAAAATCATCCCCTGTATTGGCAATCACAGTTAATTGTGATGGATCTAAGCTATGACTCAAGCCCAGTGCTAATTTTGCGCCACCAATGCCCCCCGAGAGAGCCAGATATTTTTCGGAACCATTGTTCATATTGTTTTAAAACTGAATTAACAAAATAATTGGTTAGACCTTGATACAGTCTAACCTTAACTTAAATTCACCTGGCCTGATTTTATGGATCTGGCGCAGAATCTATGGATTAATAAGCATAGCAAACTAACAAAGCCCGTCATTCCCGCATGCTTTTGGCGGGAATGACACGGGTTTATTTTTTCATTCTCAAGAGGACTGTTGTATTTTCACCTACTGACTCCGCTGAAGATCCAATTTCATAAACATAAGATTATATAGCAAACATGTCCGGATTATCCCTTTCACTTAACGCAGTCTCTGGCATTCCCCTGATAAAACCAGGCGACGATTTGCCTGAGATTATTTTCAAGGCAATCGACCAATCTCAACTTCAACTTTCAGATAATGATATTGTCGTTGTCGCACAAAAAATTGTCTCCAAGGCGGAGAACAGGATCATTGATCTTGCTACTGTTATACCTGGCGACGCGGCTTTGGTACTCGCCAAACAGGCAGATAAAGATCCCAGACTGGTTGAACTCATCCTACAGGAGTCCAGGGAAGTCGTAAGATGTAAGGAAGGTGTCATTATCGTTGAACACCGCTCCGGCATCGTTATGGCGAACGCTGGCATCGACCATTCCAACGTTGGAGATCCTGAACTTCAAGAACTTGTGACTTTATTACCGGAGGATGCCAATATTTCAGCGGCTAATCTTCGTCAGGGTCTGGAAAAACTATCTGGAAAAAAGCTCGGCATTATCATCAATGATAGCGTTGGTCGTGCCTGGCGCATCGGTACAGTCGGTATCGCTATTGGTTCATCAGGTGTTTTGCCCTTAAAGGATTTACGTGGTGAAGTGGACCTTTTTGGGCAAGTACTCCGCGTCAGTGAAACTGCCGACGCCGATGCCCTGGCTTGCGCGGCCTGCATACTAATGGGTGAAGCAAATGATGCTTCACCTGTAGTTATTATCAGAGGTCATCAACTGAGCAACGAAAATCTAAACACAAACATGCTGGTACGTAATAAAGAAGAAGATATGTTTCGTTAAGTAAGTGACGTGGTCTAATTGAAGCACATACTTTAAAATCACGCTGGGGCGGGAAAAAGAAACCCTTGAGATATCGTCATGGTGTTTTTCGCTAGTCGGGATTGGTCATGTAATTTTTCCATGCCTCGAATTCATGTCTAAAAACTATATCACTAGAGCCAGGCGCGCTGCGCGACCCATCATCATTTTCGATCTCTTCCTCGCTGTCATATAGGCGATGTTGGCTAACCCAATCTGCAGCCTGACTTTCCAGGCCACCTTGTACGCGATGATAGGCTTCATAGTCATCTTGCCCTGCAATAGAACTGGGTGAAAAAATAAGTTGGCTAAACAATACCGAGTTTTCATGCATTTCATCCGGCGCCCCTTTTAACTTATAGGTCCAGGCTTCCTGTATGGTTTGATTGACAGAAATCGGTCTGTAAATTCGAATAATCTGCAATGAAGATTTAAAGGCGATACTTGGATAAATAACGGTATTCTGACGATTCTGGGCCAATATCTCATTGGTCTTGTCTTCACCATGAACTGCTTGCATATCCTTTGTGTATTGCGATTCTTTGGGTGGGCCTGCATGGATACTCACCGATCCGCCCGCATAGCTGTGACCGTTACCACAGGTTGTCATTCTAATTTTATCAAAAAATTCATAGCTTTCACCAAAAGGTTCGAGAATCGCCAGAGCAAGCGGTTTGTCTTCTTTTGTATAATTTTTAGCTATTTGTTTTGCGGGCTGATAAGCGGACTGATGCGTCACCGTTGGGTGCATATTGTCTGAAACATTCTCGAGAAGCACTTTCCAGTTTGCATCGTGTAGATAGCGCACACAACCACTAGTGATTTCAATTTCACCCACAGGAGATCGATCCACGGCATTGTCAAATGTGCTTATTGCCGGGCCCATCCAGCTAACCAATCCTTCCCCTTTAGGAGACAAACTTGCGAATACAAATCCACGGTATATTTCAACTCGAGGTACTTTCCGTACATTACTCTGAGAATTACCTTTGCAAAAGTCGGAATTCTTATAGCCCTCTTCTTTGGGGATATGCAAGAGGGTGCCATCTGTATCAAACACATAACCATGATAAATACAGCGTATCTGCGGCGCATGTCCATATGTATCGCCTACGAGTTGTGCCCCTTTATGTGCACAACGATTAAATAGAACATGTATTTCCCCGTCTTTATGTCGTGTCATGACGACGGGTTGCACACCGATTGTCGTTGCAAAATAGTCTCCGGCCCTGGGTACCTGACTTTCGTGACCAATAAATATCCAGGCTTTACCCCAAACGCGTTCCATCTCCAGATCAAATATAAGCGGATCGGTATAGACTCGTTTGTGAACGCGATCCTTTTCTACCATCGCGGCAATCTCAGCGGTATCAATATTCTTTTTCAAGTCCAGCTCTCCAGAAGTTGATGCATAGTTTAATAGTATTCGATTAAGATGCATGTTTCCATGACGGATGCGAGATTCGAGCACTGCCATAATCCAACTATGAATTATTGATGAAAATAAAACAGCTTGCTAATTCACTTGGCCCCGGCTTGCTCTTTGCCGCTGTCTCCGTTGGCGTATCCCATCTGGTTCAGTCTACGCGGGCCGGGGCGATTTATGGTCTGGCCATGTTGGTCTTTATTGGTTTCGGACTCATTACCAAATACCCTGCGTGCCGCTTTGGCCAACAATATGCCGTAGCAACTAGAACCACATTGCTTGAAGCATTTCGAAAACAGGGTACCTGGTCTTTGGTACTGGTCGGCATAATTACCTTTAGCGTCATGTTTACTGGTGTCGCTGCCGTAACGCTGGTTGCTGCAGGTATCGCTAAAGCGACTTTTGGTCTAAATATCAGCGCCGTGTTTATCTCGGCCTGCATCCTCATCGCTGGCATGACATTACTGACAATTGGT